>JAUCCH010000039.1:0-53244 GCA_034676385.1 Leucobacter sp. | reverse complement strand
GTGGTGACCATTGCGCCAGGGCTCTTTGGACACACCAATGCTCGCTTCACTCCCTCAGGAAGCCCATGACTCGCTCGTCGCCCAGACCCTGCATCCGCACCGACTCGGCATGCCAGCCGAATATGCCCAGTTGGTCTCTACGATCGTTGAGGATCCAATGCTCAATGGCGAGACGATTCGCCTAGACGGCGCAATCCGCATGGGCCCGCGGTAGGGGTGAAGCCGGTGGCACACTCAAGTCTCGTAGAACTCGCGGTGAGTGAAGAGATCGCCACAATTACGCTAGGTAATCCGGCCACTCGCAATGCGCTTGATCTCACGGCGATGCATGAGATCAACGACACGATTTCAGCCCTCGCCGCAGACGGAACCACCTCGGCGCTGATTATTCGCGGGAGCGGGGGAGCATTTTCTTCTGGGGCAAGTCTCACCGAAACCTCCGACAGCAGTGGCGCCGCCACGATAGCTGCGGCTCAGCGGATGATTCACTCGGTGGTTTCCGCCCCCTTCCCGATCATCACAGCCGTCGACGGTGCGAGCGCGGGCGTGGCCGCATCCCTCGTGTTTGCGTCCGATCTCACGGCTGCCCGCGAACGGTCATTCTTCCTCCTGCCCTTCGTTGGCATCGGCCTCGTCCCTGACGGAGGTGCAACGATCACCCCTTTCTGCATCGGTCGGCAGAGCGAGAGCGATGCGGATGGCGCTGCTGCAAGAGCGAATCTCAGCGAGCGACGCAGCGGACTGGGGGCTCATCGCTCGGGTCTGCGCCCCCGAAGAGGTCGACCAGATCTCGCGAGGCTGGCCGCCCGGTGCGCCACAACTCCAAGGGGCGCGCTGGGTGCCACGAAGGCTGCGATCAACGCGGCCGTTCTTGGCCACGAGAGTTCTCCATTCGGCAATCTTTCAGTGGCGCTCGAACGTGAACACAGCTCCCAACTCGTCTTTCTCGAGTCTCCAGAGCACAAAGAGAGCGTCAAGAAGTTTCTCTCTCGACGGGCCTGAGTGGCTCCGCGACATGATGTGAGCCTGTCCGGGCCTTGACATTCTGTCAGGGCAGCGGGCTCCACCCGCGTGCACTCGCGAGGCTCGACTCCTTGCGGGCAGGCCACGGCGATCCCCCTCACGGAGGCGTGGCCTGCTGCCGGCGCTGCTAACGACGGAAAGGAGGAAGAGCCTTTGACGCGCTGAAATCTACGAGCGTTGACCCCCACAGATTTGTGGCGTCGAGGTCGCCAATCTCCCAGCGCAAGATCCCACGATTAGGGGCTTAAATTTGTACCTCCATATTCGAGTACAGTTCGACAACGTTTCCGGTCGGTTCAATGTAGTAGCTGGCAATGTTCTTACCCGCCCCGTGGCGAGGGGCCCCACAATAGCTTGCTCCCCTGCTGAGAAAGTCGATCGGCGAGCCGGCCCATGTGCGCAATGTCCTGCATCTGCCAGGCGTGGTGATGAAGGCCAAGCGACAGTTTCCCAAAGCGTTTCACAATGGCCACGCCGTGGTGCTCAGCATTGCACCGCAAGAAGAAGGCCCCGTCGTCACCAATTTGGTCCGAGACCTCGAACTCGAACACATCGACCAAGAAGTCTCGCATCGCAATCGAGTCATCTACGAAGAAGTTGATGTGCCCGTAACGGTCTGGCGCAAGGGGACCAGACGGGTCGAAGAGAATCGAGATCCCAAAGTACACATGCCAGGTGTAGCCCTCGGGCCCAACAAACGCGAAACCCTCTTCAATGTGTTCTTCGATCGGGTGCTCCGAGATCACCTGCCACCCGCCGTCACGAACTTTCTCGCGAATTGCCGCAAGATCATCTCGACTCGCCGCCACAACGCCGAAGTGGTCAACTGAAGATTCGTCGTCCTTCATATAGATCAGCTCGTGGTGCGTGCGAGCAGCCGACATGTACGCCTTCGAGCCAGAGAGTTCTACCGGGTTTAGACCAAGAACATCAGCGGCACTTTGAACTGCCGCATCGAATTGCGCAGTCCGAAGCGCAACGTATCCCATAGCCGAAATCTTGCCTGTTGCCACGCTTGTCTCCCTACATCATTGTTGGTCACCGTCGAAGCATGCTCCGAATAATCGATTATTATTCTACAGAACTGTGAAGGTATCAACAACTGCACGTTTCAGCCGCCGACTTGGCCGCCCAATCGGGCAGCTCGAGCAGCTGTCACCGGCCCGACCAGCCAAGCAATCGTTCAGTCGCTGTTGCCTCCCCCGCGGCGGTTTCTAACGGTCAGTGCAACACCTGATGATGGTGGGATGGGTACTGACATGAAATTCACGCAGCGGTTGTTACCGGAAGTGGTGAATAGGATTTGGGATCTTCGCGCGGCAGGGGTCTTGGCGGAAGAGATCGCGGGGGAAGTCGGATGGTCAACCATGGCAATTCGGAACCATTTCTACGAGCATGGTGGTATCCGGCCACGATTTGTGTCGCGTACGGGCGCGTTAACGTTTGAAGAACGCATCGAGATCCAGGCGTTATGGCGTGCGAAAGAAGGGATCCGTGCAATCGCACGCGAATTGGGTCGGGCTCCGTCAACGATTAGTCGCGAGATTGCTCGGAATGGATTCTTTGCGAGTGACACGGCAGTGACGCGCCGGTATCGCGCGACGACGGGGCAGGCGCGTGCGTATGTGCGTGCTCGTCGCCCGAAGCCGAGCAAGTTAGCGTGTAATCCGGAGCTGCGGAGATTTGTGCAGGGAGAGCTTTCGTTGAAGCGATCTCCGGAGCAGGTCGTGGGACGATTAGCACGTGAGTTCCCTGACCGGCCGGAGATCAGAGTGTCCCACGAAACGATCTACCAAGCGATCTATCTATTGGCTCGTGGTGGTCTGAAGCGTGAGGTTGAGGTGCAGTTACGTACGGGCCGAAAGATACGGCGGGTGCGTCGGGTCTCGAACGAGCGTCGGGGGCGGATTCCGGACATGGTCAATATTGTGGAGCGTCCCGCCGAAGTTGCTGATCGTGCGGTTCCCGGGCATTGGGAGGGTGACCTCATTATCGGTAAAGACGGGAAGAGCGCGATCGGGACGGTTGTTGAGCGGCACTCGAATTATGTGCTCTTGGTGTGGATGGATCCTGCGAAGAGTCGTGTTGAGGCGCTCACGGATGGGTTGATTGCGAAGATGAAAGATCTCCCCGGGGTACTCCGCAGGTCCGTGACTTGGGATTAAGGATTTGAGATGTATCGGCATAAGCAGATCGCGATGGATGCGGATATTGACGTGTACTTTTGTGACCCGCATTCGCCGTGGCAGCGGCCAACGAACGAGAACACGAACGGGCTTTTGCGTCAGTATTTCCCTAAGGGCACGGATTTAAGTGTGTATAGCCAGGAAGATCTCGATTATGTTGAGTGGGAGATGAATGACCGGCCTCGGAAGCGGTTAGCGTTTGCGAAGCCGGCCGAGGTGATAGAGGAACTGCTGTTGCGTTGACCGCAAGAACCCGCCCACGCCAAGGCAACACCAACTGCCCACCTGCCCACCTGCCCGACTGCCCGCCCGGCCACCCGGCGGCGAGGCAGGCTACTCACGGGCACACCGACACCCAACGCAAAAGCGGGGCCGCGCCCGAAGGCGCGACCCCGTTAGAGAGCTGAGACTTAGAAGTCCATGCCACCGCTCGGGTCGCCCATCGCGGGGCCAGCGGGCTCAGGCTTGTCAGCCACAACAACCTCGGTGGTGAGGAAGAGGCCAGCGATCGACGCAGCGTTCTGCAGTGCCGAGCGAGTAACCTTTGCCGGGTCGAGGATGCCCTGAGCAATCAGGTCACCGTACTCGCCGGTCGCAGCGTTCAGGCCGTGGCCGTTCGGCAGCGCTCCCACGCGATCTGCCACAACGCCGGGCTCGAGACCAGCGTTCTGTGCGATCTGACGCAGCGGAGCCTCGATGGCAACCTGCACGATCCTCGCACCAACAGCCTCGTCACCCGAGAGCTCGAGGCCCTCGAATGCAACCTTGCCGGCCTGGATCAGTGCCACGCCACCGCCGGGCAGTACGCCCTCTTCGACAGCAGCCTTCGCGTTGCGAACTGCGTCTTCGATGCGGTGCTTGCGCTCCTTGAGCTCAACCTCGGTCGCAGCGCCAGCCTTGATGACTGCCACGCCACCAGCGAGCTTCGCGAGGCGCTCCTGGAGCTTCTCGCGATCGTAGTCGCTGTCGGTGTTCTCGATCTCACGGCGGATCTGGGTCACGCGACCCGCGATTGCCTCTTCTTCGCCTGCACCCTGCACGATGGTGGTCTCATCCTTAGTGATGATGACCTTACGTGCGGTACCGAGCATGTCGAGCGTTGCGTTCTCGAGCTTGAGGCCAACCTCTTCGCTGATCACGGTTGCGCCGGTGAGGATCGCGATGTCCTGCAGCATTGCCTTGCGGCGATCGCCGAAGCCAGGAGCCTTGACGGCTGCCGACTTGAAGATGCCACGGATCTTGTTGAGCACGAGAGTAGCGAGTGCTTCGCCCTCGACGTCCTCAGCAATGATGAGAAGCTGCTTGCCCGACTGGATTACGGGATCAACAACGGGGAGCAGGTCCTTGATGTTCGAGACCTTGCTGTTCACGATGAGGATGTACGGATCCTCGAAGACTGCCTCCTGGCGGTCAGCGTCGGTGACGAAGTATGCCGACAGGTAACCCTTGTCGAAGCGCATGCCCTCGGTCAGCTCGAGCTCGGTGCCGAAAGTGTTCGACTCCTCAACGGTGACGACGCCTTCCTTGCCGACCTTGTCGATGGCCTCAGCGATCAGCTGACCGATCTGCTCATCAGCAGCCGAGATCGACGCGGTTGCCGCGATCTCATCGGTGGTCTCGATCTCCTTGGCGTTTGCAAGAAGCTGCACGATGACAGCGTTCACTGCCTTCTCGATGCCCTTCTTGATCGCGATGGGATCGCTGCCAGCTGCAACAACACGCAGACCCTCGCGAACGAGTGCCTGTGCGAGCACAGTAGCGGTGGTGGTGCCGTCGCCTGCGACGTCGTCAGTCTTCTTGGCGACCTCCTTGACGAGCTCAGCACCGATCTTCTCGAACGGGTCGTCGAGTTCGATCTCCTTGGCGATTGACACGCCATCGTTGGTGATTGTGGGTGCGCCCCACTTCTTTTCCAGCACAACGTTGCGGCCGCGCGGTCCCAGAGTTACCTTCACGGCATCAGCCAGGATGTTGAGTCCTCGCTCTAGACCGCGACGTGCTTCCTCGTCAAACGCAATGATCTTTGCCATGTGGCGTCCCTCCCGGACGTAATGAAATTCGGCGATGCTGCCGATATGCAGCATCTCGCATGAGTAATTAGCACTCAGGTTTACCGACTGCTAATTCAATCTTGGCACTCGCACCCCGAGAGTGCAAGAAAACGCGCTCGCTTGCGGCGAACACTAAGGAATCTCAGTTACAGATTTGAGGGAGATTTTGGGTGCACAACGGCATTTAGTGGCGAGGATCGACAAGCCTCAGTGGCCTCGAAGAACCTATTCGGCTGGCTCTTCTGGTGTCTCGATCACAAGCTGATCACTGCCAGGGCCCGCGTAGTCAGCCCCCAACAGCACGACAAGCCTCGCACCGTACTCGTCATAGTCAGAGGTCTGGAAGATCGAGACTCCACCGAGTTCCTTGGCAAGAGCAAGCGCAGCAGGCTCATCCGCGGAGTCGGAGTAGAAGACGGCAGAAATTTGCACGTCGCTCGAAGCAGCGGGGCTTGAGAAGAGAATCTGTCCCCAGCCGTTCTGCGTGATCACAGAATCAACGACCGCTTCAAAGTTATCCATGGGGGTGCCGTTGAACACCACAATCGGTGCCGTGGGATCAAGCTCTGGCGTCACAGCGGGCGGAGCCTTCGTGGGCTTCGGAGCCTCTTCGGTCAGGCTCTTGATGTCGGCACCCGTGACCTGGATGACGATCACACCCGCCGCGGTAAGTAGTGCGATACCAAGAAGTGCACTCACCAGGTAGATCCAGAAACGACGGGGTCGTCCTACTACACGGTGCACTCCAACGCGTCCGCTCTTCGGAAGCTTGTCGAAGCGGTCAGCGGGGAGTGTGTTGCGACTCGCCGCACGACGCTCGTTCGACGCACGTGGCGCA
Organism: Leucobacter sp.; assembly: GCA_034676385.1. Taxonomy (GTDB): domain Bacteria; phylum Actinomycetota; class Actinomycetes; order Actinomycetales; family Microbacteriaceae; genus Leucobacter. The sequence goes on along the minus strand of JAUCCH010000039.1, from coordinate 47,146 downwards.
GCTTCTGTCTCGTGCCCTTCGGCCACGCGCTCTCCCTAACACAGTCTCTAAAACTCAACGCAAAGATGCGTGCCCACAAGAATACACTCGCAAAGCTGAACCTTTGGCCAGCCCCACGGAGCCGACTTCAGGAGCTAGTTGGCTCCGGGCAATGAGTCCCCTCCGCGCAAACGCGTCGGCTGGCCCGCTGAGGCCGTAGCCTCACCGCGCACAACGCGAAAACGCGATGCGTTTTCTTGCGAGTTGTACGCGCAGCACCGGATCGCGGCGATGCGATGCATCACTATAGCGAATCACCTCCGCGTAAACGCGTCGGCTGGCCTGTAGGCCAGCACCAGATCGCGGCGATGCGATGCATCACTATAGCGAATCCGGTGCATACACCGCACGGGCCAACCCGTCGAGCACGTCTGGGATCCTCGTCCCCCCAGCAAAGATCAGGCTGTCGTCGACATCGATAATGCGACGATTCTTGCCCGCATTCGTGAGCGCAATACTCGGCTGCGCCGCGATCAGCCCGTCGACACCATCGGTGCTTTTCAACCCTTTGCGCATCACCAGAATAATGTCGGGGTTTAGTGCGACAAGTGCCTCATCCGTGAGCGGTTTCTCACCAACCCAGCCGATGTCTTCCGCCACGTCGATGGCACCTATGGAATCAATCAGCGAATCAGCCCCACTGCCCTCTCCGAAGAGGTAGTAGATGCCCGCGTTGCCGCGCACATATAGGAAAGCGATCTTCGGGAGCAGCGCGGGATCCTTGGGCAGGAGTCTTGCAATCTCTGCCTCCTTGTCCGCGATCGCCTGTTGCAGCTCGCTGTTGAGCTTTGCGGCAAGCGGGGCCACCCCGAGGGCCGCAGCTACTTCGCGAGCAAGTTCGTACGTGCTCTCAGGATCATGCGCACGAGTCACCGTGACCACTTGGATGCCCGCATCACGCAATTGCAGAACGACATCGGTCGGTCCGATAGAACCGTCAGTAAGGATTAGAGACGGGTTCAGCGCCAGCACACCCTCAGCATCGATTGAGTGGCCCGCTTTGGTGACGACTGGGAGATCCTCGTAGCCAGGCAACTGAGTGGACACATCTCGACCCACCAAATTATCTGCCAAACCGTAAGCGTTGACGAGTTCAGCGATGGTGCCGGTGATGGACAGCGCGAGCAGACGCGACGTGTCTTTCACCTGGACTTCGACGTCACCGTTCTTGTCGTGCGAAACCACGGTCGAGGGCAGCTGCTGATTGGGGTGATCTGCAACCATCGAAAGGGTCGGCCCGCCGATTACGGCTGAACTTGGTCCCTCCCAAGACGTGGGATCAGCGATCGGAGTCAGCTCCGAGAGCGGAGGTAGGTCGACCGTGGCCGCAGTGTCTGCGTTTGCGGTGGGGCCGACCGTCTGGCACCCGCTCAGGAGAAGTGCGGCGGCAGTGGCCACGGAAGCGACTAGCACAACCCGACGCCGCGACGCTGAAGAACGCAACATGAAAACCTTTCATCAGATGTTGATAAGCCTAACCCAAACGATATGATTGATCCTCGGAACACTATGAAAAAATCTGCTTCGACTCTGGCCTCACTGCGCACGGCAAAAGGTGTTCTCTTCACGGCACTCACACTGGCGCTCGTGTTCGCGTTGCTAGCCTCCGCTGGCACAGGTCAGTTGGCGATTCACCCAGCAGAAGTGCTGGGTTCCCTGCTTCATAGGGTCGGTATCGATTGGCTGCCAATGCCGTCGCATCCGACTGGCGATGAAGTGCTCTGGGCCATCAGATTTCCTCGTGTTGCTATGGCCGCCCTCGTCGGGGCTGGTCTCGCCGTCTCCGGCCTCCTTATGCAGGCAATCTTTGGCAACCCACTCGCTGAGCCTGGCGTGATCGGTATTTCATCCGGTGCCGCAGTTGGCGCTGGGCTCTCCATCGTCTTCGGCCTGACCCTCTTCGGCGAGTGGACCACAGCCGTGCTCGCCTTCGCGGCCGGCCTTGTCGCAACGCTGCTCGTCTACTTCATGAGCCGTGCCGACGGCCGTACCGAGGTAGTCACTCTCGTGCTCACCGGTATTGCGATCAATGCGATTGCTGGTGCCGCAATCGCGCTACTCACGTTCATGGGCGACACGCAGTCGCGCGAGCAGATCATTTTCTGGCAGCTCGGCAGCCTCGCTGGCAGCCGTTGGCAGCAGGTCGCCATCGTCGCACCGGTAGTGCTCGTCGGCATGATCATCGCCTACCTCGTCGCCCGCAAGCTCGACCTACTTGCTCTCGGTGAACGCAACGCCCGCCACCTCGGAATCAACGTCGAGTTTCTGCGCATTGGTGTCATCGTGCTCGTCGCTCTACTCGTGGGTGCCGCAGTCGCGTTCGCGGGCATTATCGCGTTCGTTGGCCTCGTGATTCCTCACCTCATGCGCATGATCCTCGGCCCTGCGCACCTCCCGCTTGTCACCGCGAGCGCACTCGGTGGTGCGCTCCTGCTGACGCTCGCAGACCTTGGTGCCCGCACAATCGTGCCCATGGCTGATCTGCCCATCGGCATGCTGACCTCGCTCGTTGGCGGGCCGTTCTTCTTCTGGCTATTGCGGCGCACGCGCAAACGCGCTGGAGGTTGGGGCTAATGGCGGCACGGCGAAATCTTGATGTCGGCCGCGCAGCGGTGGGCGAGGTCGTAGCAGCAGCACACGGCGTCACGCTGATTCGTGGTGGCCGAAAGCTACTTGACGACGTCTCACTTGAGTTGCGCGCGGGAGAAGTCCTCGCGCTGCTCGGACCGAATGGCGCCGGCAAGTCGACACTGCTCGGTGTACTTTCCGGAGACATGGCGCCAGACCAGGGCGAGGTGCAGTTTCGCGGGCGCGCGCTGGGCGACTGGCCACTCAATGAGTTGGCTCGGCGACGCAGCGTGCTACTCCAAGACAACCCGATCATGTTCCCGTTCACGGTGCACCAGGTCGTCGAGATGGGGCGCGCTCCGTGGCGACGCACCAAGTTCGAGGACGATGACAACGAAGCAATCGCAGAAGCAATTGCGGCCGCTGACATCGGCCACCTCGGCAATCGGCGAGTGCCGTCACTCTCAGGTGGTGAGCGTGCCCGTGTGGGGTTCGCTCGCGTAGTTGCCGGGCGCACCGGCGTGCTCATGCTCGACGAACCAACCGCGGCACTCGATCTTGGGCACCAAGAGACGCTCCTCGAGCTCACCCGTCAGCGGGCAGAAGCCGGGGACGCGGTGCTCATCGTGTTGCACGACCTCAACCTCGCCGCGGCTTACGCTGACCGAATTGCACTGCTCAGGCAGGGGCGAGTCTTTGCATGCGATTCACCTGAGCGTGTGCTCACGGCCGAGACCGTGAGCGAGGTGTACGACACCCCGGTCGAGGTGATCCCTCACCCGAGTTCGGGCAAGGGCATCGTCATTCCGATGCGCCCCTAGCGGGTAACGCGCTAATCCGACGCTCCGCTGCGCCTACCCGCGCAGTGGAGCGACGATTCACAAAAGTAGCTCAAATTCACCGTGAATTTGAGCTACTTTCGCAGATTCATACTTCAACTCACGAACGCGTAAGTGGAATCAAGCTAGTTACGCGTCAGGCGCGTCATCGGCATCAGCATCAGCATCAGCATCAGCATCAGCATCAGCATTAGCATTAGCATTAGCATCAGCACCGTCTCCATCGGCCGCACCAGCACCCTTCTTGCGCCCAACAAGCAGCATGCCTACTGTGACGCCAATCACTATGAGCGCCACGCCTCCAACGATGATCGGCAACCAGGGAATATTGCTTGCTGGCGCCTCCGCCGCGATCGGCTTAACTTCCGGCTCGCCACCTTCGTGGTCCGCGACAGGCTCGACCGGCTTTGCCTCGCCGACGCAAGGACCGAACTGCAACGACAGTGCCACGGGGTCAAGCTCGTCCCCGCTCGCGTAAAACCCGCCAAACGCGTCGGCACCATCAGCAGTCAGCACCACCGGAGCATCAGCGAACGCCAGAGCGCCACTCGCGGGATCGATCTGCCCGATACCCTCAACCTTGCCGATGTAGGCCTGCTGCTCGTCGACTACCAGTTCACCCTGGGCATTGTTGCTCTTCGTATCGAGCAGTAGCTGCGCGGTGCCGTCTCCACCGAACACAACGGTGGGGTTTACGAGCAAGAGGTTCAGCACGCCTTCATGTCCGCTGAAGTGGATGGAGCCCGTGAACGAAACGGTGCCCTCTCCGGTTTCGGCGTCGATCTCGCCAACCGGGTTCGCCCAGCTGAAGAGCGGGGTTTCGTAGGTGGTACCGTCGGCAACCACCCAGTCACCATTTGCGATACTGCCCGAAATGTACGAACGGAACGCCTCTTTCACGCCCCACTGCAGTTCGCCACCGGTGACGACACAGGTACTGCTTGTCGAATCTTCGGCGAGGATCGGCACTGCGTTTGCCGCCGTCGGCATAAGAAGGGCTGACGCCGCAAGCGCTGCTGTTGCGGTGACGGTGGCGAGTCGGTTCATGGTTTTCATCGTAACGTTCTCTCGATACTCATTCGGACGGTCCCCCACCCCCCCCCCTCTCCTCTCCCCCCCCCCCCCCCCCCCCCCCCCCCCCCCCCCCCCCCCCCCCCCCCCCCCCCCCCCCCCCCCCCCCCCCCCCCCCCCCCCCCCCCCCCCCCCCCCCCCCCCCCCGCGGCGGTTCAGCAGAGTCGCGTCGCTGCCGCTCACTGGATCGGCCGGGAGGGGGTCCGGCCGATCCAGCGCGGATTACAAGCGGTCGGCGGCCGCGTTTTTACGTCGCTGAGTCACGACGAGGCCTGTGGTTGCGCCCGCAGCGACGAGCAGTGCGAGCGCACCCGTCCACCAAACCCAAGCGATTGTTCCCGTGTTCGGCAGCGCACCGGCGCTCTGAACTTCACTTGAGACGGCAGGCGCCGCACCAGCTTTCGTTACCTTTTTGAGCGAGTCGCTAGCGGCAATCATGATCTCCTGACCAACGCTGATGCTGCCCTGCAGGGTGATGGTGTGCTTGCCGGTCAGCTCCTTCGGCAGTTTGCCGATCCAACGTACGACACCGTCTTTGTCAGCCTTGACATTGGTATCGAGCACGGTTGGTTCGGAATAGATGACCACAAGGATCCCCTGCTCGTTCGGCTCGAAACCGCCTGCGGTGATCTCGATCTCGCCACCAGCCACGAGCTTCGCGGCAGGTGTGGTCACTGTGAGCCCGGTTACCGCGGGCGGGGTTGCGGCGGCGGTGCGGGTAGCTGCGTACTTCGACGTTGTGGTTGTCGAGCCGAAGTTCAGGCCGCTAGCCGACCCTACGGTGAAGGTGAGTGAGTCCACTGAAAGGGCTCCGCCGGCTCCCGTTCCGTCTCCGCCGCTGATCACTCCGCTGACTGGCACATTGCTCCAGGTCGCCGAGCCGTCAGCATTTGCCGAGAATCCTCCCGCAGAAAGGTTCAGCGGGAATGACTGTCCGCTTGCCGAGATGGTGCCAGAGATCGGGCTGTTGACCGTGATCACGGGATTTGCAAAGGTCTCACGCAGCAGGCCGCCGTGGCCAATGAAGGTCACACTGCCTGAGTAGTACACCGTTCCCGTGCGGGTCTCAGCGTTCCAGCTGCTCCCGGTTGCTTGTGGGAATACGTAACCGCCTCGTCCGCCGCCGACACCGCTGGTCGCGACGGTGCCCTTCGAAATGTTTCCGGTGACGTAGTCAGCGAAGGGAGTTGAGATGCCCCAAGTGAGCGAACCTGCCCCAGGCGTAGTGGGCTTTGGCTTGACACCTGGTTCCTCGACCGGAGGCTCGATGCCTTCAAGCTTGTCCCACTGTTCTTTCGTCACATCTACGTTTGCCTGCCCGTAGATCGTGTCCGCGTTCGGCAGGGAGTGGATCTTCCACACCACAACCTCGTACTGCTTCTTGCGATCGAGCTTCTCAATGGGGGCGACGAGCGAGAAGTTCGCGGCGCCATCCGTCACCTTCGGGAACGGAAGCGCGAACGCGGCGTAGCTATCGGGCTTGCTCATATCGAGATCGGCTGCGGTTCCACGCTCGATGAGCGCAGCGTAGATTGCGCCCGGGAGACCTGTGGCAGACACAGCAACTTTCAGGCCCTGCTCTGTGACCGAGGTCGTGGTCTGCACGCTACCTGGTAGCTTGGTGGCGAAGGTCACCGCGGTGAACGTCTCGAACGGCGCATACTTCGCACCACCACCGGGGTAGGTCACGATCCCCCACGAACCACCGGCAATAGCCTTCGACTCGTCCGGAGTCAGCGTCATCGTCGTCTCAAAAGTTCCCTCAGGGGTCAGCTCGATCGCACCAGCCTTCGCACCGCCGACAATCGCGTGACTTCCAACGGGCAACGCCCACTTGATGTCCAGACCGACACGCGTAGCTGCTGCAGCACCGGTCGAAGGCTGCCACACGTCTGCATACGAACCGAACGCCACGTACGTGCCCGCGAACTGGCCGAACAAGGGCGGGCGGGTACCGGAGGTGCCGGGCGCATTCGGCACGAATCCGCTGCCCCGCACAGTCACGGTGTTCGAAGCCTCAGGATCAAGATCCGACACCGAACCCACAACCTCAACCGACGGAGTAGCGACAACTGGGGCGGCGAGTGCGCCCGCGATCGAAGGTGCTGCGGCGGCTTCCGAAGGGGCCGGCGTTTCAGTTGCGTCTGCAGTTGCGGCCGCGTCTTCTGAATCCCCGCTTGCAGGAGCCTCTTCCGAGTCACCCTCCGCTGGAGCCTCGGTCAGAACGTCTTCCGCCGGAGCCGGAGCCTCCACGGGTGCCTCCGCTGCGGGGGCTTCGACCACAGCTGTCTCGCTCTGGGGGTTCACCTCTTCCGCATTGGCCGCCGGAGCTGCAAGCAGCGCCCCACTCACAATCAGGGCGACGGAGAGCATCGTTGCGAGCCCTCCACGCATCCGCGTACCAAATGCCTCCACGGCAACACTCCTTGGTTGGGTACAAATACATGAAAAATGGGGGCAACTTTGTCCCCCATCGGATCTAACTGAGGCTTACCTAAGTTCAGCCACGAGCAATAGTCTGACGAATATCATCTGATGATGCAAGTCCCTCGCTAATATTGAACACTGGGCCTATGCTCAACAGTGCAGCCCGACCCCGGCAGATTGGCTTCATCTCAACGATTTCGAGTAGAAACGCACAAGAAAAATCTGCCAAAAATAGAGAGGCCCCGAACATGAACAAGAGCCCCAAAGTTGACGAGAACGTCGTTTCTTCGACCACCCCACACACGGCTTTCGATGCGGTGCGCGCCCGCAGGTCCCATTCCAAAGTCACCGATGAAGCACCCAGCAGAGAAGAGCTGACCCGTCTGATTTCAGCCGTGGTGAGTGTGCCCGATCACTCCGCTCTTCGCCCCTGGCGCATCATCGAAATCCGCGGCGACGACCGCGACACACTCGGTAAGGCGCTCGCGAAAGCGAACAGTACAACGAAGGCGAAGGGCATCACAAAAGCGAACCGCGCCCCACTGGTTCTGGCGGTGGTTGCGTCCCCCAAGAAGAGCAAGAAGGTACCCTACTGGGAGCAAGAGGCGGTTGCCACCGGCGTCGCCCACACCCTTGGGCTGTTGCTGCACGAGGCCGGTTGGGGCACCATGTGGCGCACGGGCCACGCCGCTCGTCACCGCGCAGTTCGCAAGGCAATGCAACTCGAGAAACAAGAACAGCTGGTCGCATGGATCTACGTCGGCGGCATCCCCGACCGCGACAAGAAGCCAAAGCCACGAAAGCCCCTCGACATGAAGCGGCATTTGAGCGGGCTGTGATCCTCGACAAATAATTTTTGGATGAGAATCACCCCCGACCAGCCGCGGTCAACTCATCGTGCATAGCGGTCGCCCGTGATCGAGCCGTCTAAGCATTCGACCTCAGATCGTCGTCTTGCTGAAGCTTACAAGTAGACGCTGTCACTCATCGCTTGCGCGGTTGCTCTTCGCCGGGATCGTCGCGATTCCCACCGCGACCAGCGCGACCGCGGCACCCGCGAGCAGGCCGATGCTCACCCCGCCCGCGAGGGGCAGACCCGCTTCCAACGCCACCGAAGCCATCAGCTGGCCGGCCACGTTTGACATGCTCAGTAGGAGCACACCTGCAGTGCGCACCAGCATTGCAGCAAGGGCAATGAACACCACCCCAAGCAATCCACCCACGTAAAAGATCGGGTTCGAGGGCCAGTTTGTCGGCCAACCCTCCAGCACTACAGAAACGGCAGCAACAATCACGAGGATCACCGTGCCCACGAAAAAACTCACGAACGTTGCGGTAATCGCACTGTGGGCCGCCGCCCGAACCAGACCGTTGACGGCGGCCTGCATTGAGGTGCCAACGCCCACCAGCACTGGAACGACAATAAGCCAGATCTGAGCCGAGAGGCCCTCGGGGTTCACGATATCTGCGAAGACGGAGAAGGCCACGGCGAGAATCGCGAGTAGCGTTCCCAAAGTACGCGGCAGCGTGGGATCGACCCGCCCACCGGGCCCAAGCCCAATGCGGTCGATAACGAGCCCACCGAACACCTGCCCGGCCACAACCCCGACGGTGAAGAGCGCTAGGCCTAGCACGGTCGCAACGAGACCCTGGGCGAGCACGAAGCAGGCGCCAAAGGCCCCACCAATCAGCGCCCAGGCCGGTAGGTGGCCGCTTGCGACCTCGCTCCGCACGAGGGCGAGCCCCCGGCGGCCTCGACGACTCAGGGCGATCACGAGACACAGGATCAGCATGCCGCTGCCGAACGAGACCGCAGCGGTCACGTAGCCGTTTCCGAGTTGAAGGCTGAGGCCACCGTTGATGCGCGACTGCACAGCAGTGAAGGATCCCGCGATCCCGCTGCCCACGAGGGCCACCCACAGAGGAAGGCTCGACTTAGCTGATGTCACTCGTCCCACCCTACTCTGGCCCGCGACCTTCGCCTCGCCGCCCAGCATCACCGACTAACCTCGCCGCCCCGCCTCGCCGACACCCCGGGAATGGGGCATTTAATGCTGTCTTCCCTCGGCAGGAGCAACATCGAGTGCCCCATTGTGCCGCGACAAAACAGGTACAGACCCCAGCCGAAGCTGAGGCCTGTACCTGTAACGTGGAGCCCCCCGCCGGACTCGAACCGGCCACCTGCGGTTTACAAGGTGACGACTACGACACCGTCGCCGAGTTCCTGGCGCTCTGCGCTGGCGAAGGGGTGAGCGTGCGATGAATGAGCGCATCGAGCGATTGCGGGCACTTTTGACCTTGGTGAACGCCAAGTGTTCGGAGGTCGAAGCGGAAGGGCGTAGCGTGCGGTGGCAGTCACTTCGACTGGCGCGCGAGCATGATCGGCTCCTTGGTCGCTGTGCAGCGGTAGCGTTTGCGCTCGCTGAGGCACTAACAGAACGTCAACAAACCATTGACGCCGAAACGCGCGACGATGCGAGCGCGTTGTGAGTGTCGAGACTGGCGAGTTTTTGAAGATGGTGCGGCGTATGCTGCGCGCTGCGGGGCGTCGGGTGGCTGAGGCTGACAAGGTCGAGCTTTCAGACCTCGTGGCCCTACAGACAGATGTAGAAGAAGTGATTCAGCACGCCGTAGACACCTGGCGTAAAAATGGGCGTTCCTGGGCCACGATTGGCGAGGCGCTTGGTTTATCGAAACAAGGCGCTCATCAACGTTACGGCCGGAAAGGGCTACTGAATGCAACCGACACTATCGGATGACACCGAAGACCTCCTCACTGACTGGGTGGACTGGCAACGGATGCAGAACCTCAGTCACAGGACGATCGCCGAGCGGGTCATCACGGTGCGGGCATTCCTGGCGTTGCAGCGTTGCACGCCACGCACGATGACCGTGATGGACGTCGCCCGCTACTGCGGTCGCGTCGAGCTGAGCGCATCGAGCCGCAACACGTACCACGGGGTGCTGCGCGCCTTCGGTACTTGGATGGTGAAGGTCGGGGTACGTGGCGAAGTCCCGACCGCTGCCGCCCCCCGCACCGAAGCGCCCGAAGGGTCGACCTCGCCCGCTGCGCCTGGCGGTCGTGCGTGAGCTGTACGCGCTCAGCAGAACCGGAAACGCACCCGCACCCCTGTCGCTCGCCGTGCTCGCCGGGATGCGCGTGCACGAGATTGCGAAGATTCGCGGCGAAGACCTCGACCTCGACTTCGGGTCGCTGACGATCACCGGCAAAGGTAGCAAGACCGAGATGATCCCACTACGCCCTCGAGCTGCGCGAGATTGCCGAAACGATGCCGCGCACGGGGTCCCAGGAGGGCGGCGTACACCATCGAAGGGTGCATCACGCGGAGCGCCGTCTACACCGCGATCAAAGGGGTGATGCAGCGCGCCGGGTATAGGGGACTGCAAACCTCACCAACTGCGCCACTCTTACGGCACCGAGCTGCTGCGAGCGGGAGCCGACGTGCGCACGGTGCAAGAGCTGATGCGTCACGACGACCTGAACACCACTCAGGGCTACACCAACCCCGGCTGGGATGCCGATGGTCTACGCCGTCGAAGCGCTTCGCCTGGCCGCATCGATCAGGATCGTGCCATGAGCGAAGATGCACCCAGAGTCAACCCGAAGTCTTACAAGTCGAGCGGCGCGCTGCCGAAGCTTGCGCCCGGCGCGCTGAAAGCCTTCCAGGGGTTGCTCTGGGTCGGCATCATTATCGCGGTGGTACAGCGGTGATCATGCTCGCGATCAGCTTTATCGCTGGACTCTCGATCATGCAGCTCGCAATACCCTTCATCGTGGGTGCGGGCATCGTCGCTGGCCTCGGTCGGCGCAAGACTCAATAACTTGTAGACACTCCACAGGCCGGCACGCCCTTATCGAGCTGCCGGCCTGTGACATTCCTACTATCGGGCGTACTTACCCTCTGTTTCGCGAGCGCACCGCTGGCGGTGCCACCGACGCCGACGAGGGCCAGGCCGCTCGTTACGAGAGCGGCGTCGTTGTGCATGACGCCCCATACGGTCATGAACGCGCCGAGCGCGACACCGATGAGGTAGGCGATCATCCGGACGTTCCTTCTGCTGCGGTCATGGGTTTGGGTTCCTTTCGGGTGGGATCAGACCCGCACGGTAGTGAAGGCCTTTAGGTCACTGATGTAAGTGCGGTCGTCGTACTGCTGTTTCTCCAGGTCGTCGACGCGCGTTTCGAGCTTGTGCACGCGCACGGCGAACCATGCGGTGAGTAACGCGGTGAAGAGCGCGACGGCGAGCGAAGGCACATCCGTCATGCCGGTTCGCTCCCCACTGCCGCGCGTGCCACGGCGAGTTCATGCTGCATCGCTCTCGGCTACCGCTACGTCGAACTCGCGGATTACCTCGTGGTAGTGCCCCTCCGTGAGTACCTTGAAGCCGCCCTCGGTCAGCCCTCCGTCCCATGAGGTTCCGTAAGACGCGTCGACGATAGCGTTGGTTCGCTGCCCGCTCTCGAAGTCGAGGCCGGTCGAGATGAGTGGATCCTTCTTATCGTCGGGCCGTTTATCCGATGCCTATGCTTTTGAATGCCATGATTTCTCCTATGGTCGGTTCTGGGGTGGGTGGTTTGGGTTTCGGAGTGACCCGCCGCGAAGAGGTAGAGGCCGGTGCGCCGCACGTTTACGCCGTAGTGGTGCGAGCCACCCGGAATCGGTGCGGGATGGCACTGTAGGCATGCGAGATGCGCACATTGTTTGACCACTGTTCGAGCAAGAGGTCGCCAGACGAGGACGTGTGAGTGACGAGCACGCGGCCTTTCGAGTCGTGGCCGAGCACGGTGCCCGCGTGGCTTCAACGTCCACCACCGAGTACCAGAGGTCGCCCGGTTGCGCGTTCGGGTCGTTCACGTCCTTGGTATAGAGCGGTGAATCGTCGGCCGCTTGGGTCGCAGTCGAGTACGCGGATCGCCTCGTTGCCTTGGTATTCCTCAGACCAGTACCAGCCGTCGTATCTGATGCACTGCTGGTCTAAGCTCTCATCGCCCCATCTGCTGCGGAATCGAGCGAGGGCGGCGCGCCCAACTTCATATGAACTTCGAGACATACTAAACCACGCCTTTCACGACGCGCCACGAGATGGTTCCTATTTGCGCACTAGCGCCGGTCGCAAAAGCTCGAAGTTTCACCGTGGTTGTGGCTGGGCCACGAGTGATCTGATTGACGACCAGCCAGGCAGAAACGACAGTATTGTGTGGCGCGTAGGCGATTGCTAACGTCTCATTCACGGCGAGTACGGTAGGGAGTACCGACGAAACATCTCGTGACCAGACCGGCCCGTTCGTACCGAATGAGCCGCTGGCCAAGGTGGCTATACCTTCGTGCAGTCGCCATTTCCCGTCTGGGCCGGTGCTCCACAACTTCTGGCCGTTGTCAGTGTCTTGCCACATCGCACCCGGTGGGGCCGGGTCGAGCGCGAGGCGCTTCGCGGAGGTGCCCGCGAAGTAGGCGAGCGCGTCACTGACTGACTGCATACCCAGGTTGATCAGTTCGGAGAACGTGGGTTTGGTGTCGGCTTCGGTGAACTGGTGAATACCTTTGAGGTCTTTGGGCATGAGTTGTCCTTAGTCGGTGGTGATGTCGCGTAGCTCGAAGCGAGTCTAGCGGCGGGGAACGTATGGGTGAGGGAGGCGATGGTGGCGTGCTCGGTGCGCCACGGGGTACGCCAGGCTGGGCGCTGCCCTGGGAGTAGGTCGAGCTGCACGGTCGCTTGTGCGTTACCTGGGGTGGTGCGCCCGCGTGAACGCTCGACGAGCTTTTCGGCGGCTCCCGCGATGGTGCGTTTACCTGGCCGGGTTTCGTGGGCGATGCGTTGCGCGCCGGGGTCGGCGTAGATATCCCAGCGCTCTGCCGGGGTGAGCGGGTCACCGTCGGTGTACTCGATCATTGCCGCATCGAAGTAGGCGGAGGCCCGGTCGCGGATCGCTTGGAAGTCGATCAGATCACGATCAGCATCGAGGCCATGCGGGGCACTCATCGACGTGCGAGGTTCAAGCCGGTAGATGCCGTCCGTGTCGGCGTAGAGCTGCCAGCCGACCGACGCAAGTATCGGGTGCAGGAACTCCCACGCGGTCTGTGCGGGCTTCCACTCTTGCCCGGCCTCGATCAGCACGTCAGCACCGCCCAAGAGCTGCACCGAGTACACGTCGAAGATCACGGCGCTGATCTTCCCCAGCACGTCGGTGATGAGCTGGCGCAAGCTCGTGTAGAGGTTCACGAATGCGGTCGTGCCGGTGTGCCGGTAGTCGTGCAAGCGCACGTCTTCACCGGCGAGGGTGATGGTGACGATGCCTTCGAGGTCGGTGGGGGTTTCTTTGCGGCGGCGCACCCTGACGAGGCGGCGCTCGGTGGGCGGGATATCGTAGCTGCCGCCCGGTTGCCTGAGCGCGGCGGTAAGCTTCGCGATACTGCCACCGACTGCTGCGGTCACTGCTGCGACGCTGCCGCCCCACAAGGTCGTGGCGTAGCTGAGGGGTTGGAGTGGTTCGCCGGGGTGCCAGGGTGCGGGCTTCGACCGGATTAGGGCCATGAGTTGCGGGCGGCCTTGCAGCATCGCCGCCGTGTACTCGGATACTGGTCGACCTCGCCCGTACTTTATTTCAAGTTCGATGGTGAGGTAGTCGCCCTGCCACTTCCCGAGCGTCGTGCTGCCGCCTGGTCGTTCCAGCTCATCGAGTAGCTTTCGTGGCGCGGTCAGCTCACCCTGGATGCGCGGTGACCAGTCCTCGTCGATGGTGATGGATAGCTCGATGGGTTTGCCGATGGGTGCCTCGGTGATGCGTTCCACGAGGCGGGCCGACACTTGCCGGATTGGGAGCGCGGTCATGGTGCACCGACTTCGAGCACTTCGGCGGACACGATCCACCTGTCAGCGGTCTCTGGGTCGAGGTCGCGTCCGATGGTGCCGACCACGACATATTGCATCGAAGCGGTGTCGCGGCCTTCTTCGGTAATCGTGATAACGCCGGTGCCCGCGTGCATGTCCTCGCACGTCTTTGACTCGGCTTCGTCTTCAAAGAGCAGAGCGATGTTCACGGTGCGAGGTGAGGCCGGGGCGAGCGAGAGCGCCACGCCACCACCCATGAGTGGGTGAACCTTCGTGTTCGCCGCACGAGTGCTCTTGTAGTCCATCCAGAGAATCGGGTGCAGAGTCGTAATGCCGTCGCTAATGGTGGTCATGGTACGAGTGCTCCTTCACGGGTGCGAACTTCGGCGGTGATCGTCGCGGTGCGCTGCCGGTTGATGAATCGGGTGAGGGCGGCTTCGGCGCTGCTGGTGTCGACGCTGGCGACGATCTTCGCGGTTCGCTGTTTGTTCGCGGTCTGGTCGAGCTGTGTGTCGGCGGTCTTCGTGTCGGCGGTCGCTTTCACCGGGGCTTGTCGCTCGGTCGCTGCCGCGTCAAGTTGCCGCTCAGCGTCTTGCGAGTCGGTCTTCGTGGTGATGGTGGCGGTTGTTTCGGTGCCGTCGATGATCGACTGACCACCGTCGAGCATCGCCCGAATCTGTCCCGCGTACTGGGCTTGCATCTCGGGGCCGCCCGCCATGATCGCGGCGAGCATCGGCGCGAAGTCGACTCCCTGTTCCAGGATTGCTTGAGTCTCTTCGAAGCTCAGACCGGTGTTCTTCGCGAGTTCCTGCACGTTGGTGTTGAAGTTGCTTGCAGCGTTCATGCGCTCTTGCATCGCCGCAATGTAAGCGGCTGGGTCGGCGGCTTTGGTATCTGCGTCGATGAAGTCGTCATATGAGTTGACTGCATCGTCGAGCTCGTCCTGCAGGGCTTCCATCTGTTCGGCGCGTGCTTCATATGCTGGGCCATTCGATGCGAGCCATGCGGACTCACGATCTGCTGCACCCTCTGCGGCGCGCTGTGCCCCTTCGAGGCCTTCTACGATTCGCTCTTGGGCTTTGCGTTTTTCGATTGCTGCGGCTTCGTCTTCGGGTCGCCAGGTGATCCCGCTTTCGCGCGATGCAGCGTCGAGGACTTCGAGGTGTTCGCGCTCCTTCGCGACGAGCTTGTCGAGCTGTTCGGCGTTCCCGGCGTAAGCATCTGCGATGCGTCGATAGCCTGCGGCGCTGGACTCGGCATCGTCGCGAAGTTTCGCGAGGTTGTCGGCACCCTCTTCGCTGTTGGTGGCAAGCTCTTTGAGCCTGTCTGCGATTGCCTGGATCGCGTCTGATCCTTCGCCGCCTGTTTCAATGAGCAGCTCGGCGCGAGTCCGCCCACGCGCTCACGAAACTCTTGTTCTGACTCTTTCGCTTTCTCAAACTCGCTCATCATGAGGCCGATGCCGAGCGCGCCCGCTGCGCCCGCTGCCGCACCGAGCGGCCCAAGGTTGCCAATGACGCCACCGAAAGTGCCCTGCACCATGTCGACGAATGACTCTGCGGAGCCGTCGAACGATGAGAACGTTTCGGAGATGTTCTGCTTTGCCTCGTCGCCCCACTCTTTCACCGCTTCGCTGGCACCGTCCGCGCCGTCTTTCATGTCGCGCTTCATTGAGTCGCCAGCGGTGCGGGTCTCGCGCTTGGCACCGTCGGCCATGCTCTTGAAGGTGCGCTCTAACCGGTCGACGGCTCGGCCAGCGTCCTTTGCGCCGTCCTCGATTTCGTCGCCCATTTTGCGACCGGCTTTGTCGGCTTCTTTGGCTACATCGTCGAGCGAGTCGGCTACCTCTTCGAGGGCGCTCTCAACGTCCTTGACGCCTTTTTGAAACGGGCGCGCGTTGAGCGCCGCGTTTATCTCAAAGCCTTTTCCAGCCATGACTCCTACTTCGTTTCTAGCGCTTCTGCGAACGTGCGGACGGCGGTTTGTACCCACAAGGCCGCAAGGCGGGGCATGATCGCTGCGGCGGCGGGGTACACGACCCACCCGCGCTTGTTCTCGTGACGAAACTGTGGGCCGCTCAAACGGCTCACGGGGAAGGATTTCGCGCCGCGTCTGCCGGTGTACTTGATGGTTCTCAGCGGGGCACCGAACTCGGTTTGTGGTGCGATTTCGTAGGCCCGTGCACCGCCTGAAAGCTTCTTGGCAAGGCCACCTGATTTCATGGTGACGTTCTGGTTTGAGACCGTCACCCTCGCGGTGTTCACGAGCACTATGTGATCGACTTTCGTAAGCGCGTTTTCTGCGAGTGCCTTGCGCCATTCGGGGGTGATCATCGCTTTGGTGTGTTTGCGAATCTGCCCCTGCATTTCTTTGTTGGCTTGGCGCACGCTCAGGATCAACGCCTGTAGTTCGCGTGAGCTACCCACGTCGATCCCGAGCATGAGCCGACCGCCTACGGGATTACGGGTGTCTTGCGGCGGGGTTGGCCGAGCACGCCGAGACTGATTGAGGTCGTGGCGTGGGATTGGCCGCTGCCACCGATGCCGCCCGGTACGAGCTGCACGTCGACTAGCCACGCTTGGCCTCCGTCTGCGGGGGGCAAACTCATAGTCACCTTGTCACCTTGGTTGTCGAACAGGGTGTTCGAGAATGACTCAGCGGTGGCGAAGTCCTGGGCAAAGTCAATCGAGAGTACCCAAGATTCAACAGAGGTGCTGGTATGAGTTGACGATGGTTTCATGCCTCGAAACGTTGCGGTCTTGATCGTCGGCTGGCATTCAATCTTGGATGCCGCCGCCGCATAGTCGAACGTGTCGATGATCAGGGTGGCGTTGTCGAGGTAGATCGGTTCGACGTCGACCACGGTCGGTGCGGGGGTCATGATGTCTCCTTCTTTCTTGCGAGGTTGGTGGTTTCGATTTCGTAGGACAGGTTCGTGTCGTTGTAGACCTTCTTGGTAGCTACGCCAACGTTCAGATAGCGCACCTTCTCCAAGGCGGCGAGCACTTCGAGCACGAGCTGGTCGATGGTGTCTTCTGCTGCATCGGTGACGCCTTCACGCTCGGTGACCACGTGCACCTTGACGGTGAACTCCAAGAGACCTCTTGCGCCCTGCGAAGGGTCAATGCTTGATTGCTCAAGAATGATTGTTCGCTTGGCGATCCGATCCGACACGGTGATTCCGCGCGTGATTCGGTAACCCGGTAGCAGCGCTTCGAGGTCGCGCTTGAGTCGTGCACGGAGGCTCATAGCGCCACCGGGATCGCGGTCTTGGGTCGGAGTATCTGCTTGATGATCCAGTCGAGCGGCATGGGCCGGATCGTGTAGTCATCGCCGCCGAAGCCGCCGCCCGAGTCCACCTCGGTCGCGTTCCACAGGTTGCGGGTTTGCATGAGCTGGGCGTGCCGGTACGCGACCGGGCACCTCCCCGCTTCGGTGTCGGCGGGGAGTGCCGGGGCGTATGCCTCGACGTGCGAGCGGGCGATGAACAGCAGATCGGTCAGTAGCCCGTCGGGGATGTCTGCCGCTTCGGGCCACGGCGCGGTTTGCGTGGTCTCATCGACTGCTCTGATCGACGTAAGTGTGTACCAATCGACCAGTTCTCCATACGCCCGCTCAGCCATGATTAGCCGCCTACTGGTTCGTTGTCGGTGACGAGCTGCACGCCGCCCGCGTACTCGCCACGGAAACGGCCATACCCGAAGAGTGCCTCGTCGATGCCGCCCTTGGCGATATCGAGGGCGTTCACACGGATGGGGAGCCTGCCAGTTCGTCGAAGCTTGCCGCCTCTTTCGCTCCCACGATGATCTGACCGGCGGCGAGGCGCTTCTCAGGTACGAGTGAGAACGAATCGACCGAGCCTTCAGACAGGCCGAGACTCATCTCAAGGTAGGCGAGTACATCGTCTTTCTTGGTGAAGAGCAGCTGCTCGTAGAGGTCGGGGGCGATGAGCGCATAGCTGGGCAGTGCGTCTTCGTTGATGACGCGGAGTGCGCCACGTACGAGCTTGCCGATGACCTCGGGTACGTCAGCGGGGAGCGTGCCTACTTCGGCGGTCGTCGCGAACGCGGTGAGCTGTGTGAGTGCCCAGTCGTCGGACTTCTTCTTGTAGTTCTCTGCCGCCTTTTGCAGGAATGCTTCGATTACCTCGGTAACGCCGAAGTCGACATATTCGCGGGCGATATCCCACGCGCCAGCGAAGCGCTGGAACGGGTAGGCGACTTTCTCGACCTCGACGTTGCCTGATGGTACGGCGGTCTTGTTGCCTGCCCACTCGGCGACGGTCGGTTCGGTGGTGAAGCGCCAGCCCTCGGCGCTGATGCCGTTGATGGTTCCTGAACCGAGCAGCGGGATGACTCGGCGGGGGTTCGGGGTTCCTGACCAAAGCTGACCGAGCCACTCGGGCGGGGTCGTGATGGTGCCGAGCGCGCGGGCGGTGCTGCCAGTGAATGGCACATCGGAGAGCGCCGCCATGAGCGTCGAGCTATTCTGCGATGCTGCGGCGTCGGCGATGAGCGAGCAGAACGCGGTGAGGCCCATGCCCTGCGGCTCGGTCGCGGGCTTGCTGTGTGGTCGGGTGGATCCGCGGCGGGATGATGCGGTGAGAGTGTTCACGATGGTCTCTTCCTGGTCTGGGTCGGTGTCGTCGGCGGGTGCCTCGACTATCTCGGTTTCGGTGGTGATGGTGGTGGTGTTGCCGTCGATGACGGTTACGGTCGTGCGGGTTTCAGTGACCGCGTTGCCATCCGCGTCGATGTACTCGTCGACGTGGGTTTCGGTGGTCTCTTCGGGTTCTCCGTCGACGGGTTCGGCTTCGGGATCCTCGGTAGTGATTTCTGCGATGTTCTCGTCTTCGAGGGCGGCGAGTAGCGTGGCGCTCGGGAACGCGGGTTTCGCGACGAGCGCGGCACCGAAGAGGCGACCGGATACGGCTTTGCCTGCTTTGATGACGACGTCGGCCACCTCGGCTGACCAGTGGGTGCGTTTGCCGCTCTTCGCGTCTGCGAGGGCTTGGTCGCCCTCGGGGGTTGCTGCGGCGCGGGCGGCGAACATGACGCCCTTCGGGCTGTCGGAGAGGGTCACGCCGTGACCGAATGCGGCTTCGCGTACATGCTCGACGTTGACGCCTACCTGTGCAGGGTCGGTCGGGATGGTGAACGCGCCGCGGGGCACGCTGAACATGCCCAGATTGGACTTGCCTTGTTCGCCGTAGGGTACGAGGATCCCGCGAATGATGCGGTCGTCCTCTGACGCGGTGAGGGTGTTGGCCTCGAATGTGATTTGCATGATGGTTAGTCCTCCGTGGGGGTGCCGGTAGTCGGGTTGTCTGCTGCATGGAAGTTGAAACGAACGCGGTGCCCTCGCGGCACGACGTCGTCGAGTGAGAGGCGGTGCTCGATCGGTTCAGACCAGAACGCCATACGGTCGGTGTCTTGCTGCGCGGCGGTCTCGGCGGTCTCATAGGTGAGCGTCGATTGATTCTTGGATGCTTCGATGGATTGCGCGGTCAGGTCGAAGTAGGCTGCGACGTCGATGCGGATCGCGTTACGCGCTGATTCGAGGAATGACTCACCGCTGTTGCCCTCGATGCGTGCGTTGATCTTGTACGGCACGAACATCACTGCGCCGTCTGGATTACGGCGAGCTTTCGCGACGCCGTCAACATACGGTTTCGCTTCGTCGAGCGTCATACCGTTGTCTTCGCGCTCTTCCAGAATGATGTTCGGGGCCGGGTTACGGGCACGCGAACGCCACGCACGCTCAAGGTCGAGGCCCGCACGGATCGTGTCGGCACCACAGTTGAGGATCCCCTCGTGTGGGCCGGGGATGAGGATTACCTGGTCGACGGGTGCGGTCTCGTCGTCGAACATGATCGTGCCGTCTGCTTGTGCGTGCCACCGCTCGAACGGGATGTGCAGCGCTTGGGTGACACTGCGATCTGTCGCCCGCTCGACCGCCCATAGCGACCAGCCGTAAAACATGAGGTCGTCGAGCGTTGCGGCCATGCGATGCCACGGCGACATGGCGAGCGCGTTATCGGTGCGCTCGATCCACAGTGGCTGGTGCGGGGTGCGGCCTGCGCTGGTGTAGTCCACGAGGGGGCGGCCTGCGAGTTTCTCGATGACACGGTTACGGGCGGCGGCGATAGCGGGCACGCGGAGCGCATCGGCACGCGTGACGGGGCGGTGCTCTTCACCGAAGATGTCAGACCAGATCAGGCCCTGAAGCTGCGACTCTGACCACGGCGACGCGATACCGGATACAGCGACGCCGACGCCCGGTACGTTGAGCACGGGGGCGTCGGCGGTGGTGCTGCGGCGCTTGAAGAGATCACGGAATGCCATACATCAGAGCGAACACCGCACCTATGGACATTACGCCGGTATGCGTCGCTTCTTGCGTTTGGCGTGTCGGCTACTGATCCGCTGTCTGAACGTCGTGGTGCTGGGGTGACAGCGTTCCTCGTGTGCTGCTGCGCGCGCCTCGGCGTCGGCCATCGTCCAGGCGAACGCACGCCAGGTGCCGTTGCAGTCGTGGCAGACGATGAGCACTTCGGTGTCGGACTTGTCAAACTCCATGCCGTTCATGCGCTGATGATTCCCGTCTCTTCGGTTGCTTCGACTCGTGCAAAGTTCTGATCCCAGTTTCGGAGTGCACGCACCGCGGCGAGCAGCGTGGTGACGTCTTGTGACTGCTCGGCGGTGAAGATCCACACGCCTCGATCATTGCCGCGTATCTCGCGCTTCTTCGCGATCATCACAGCACCGTTAAGCGAGCCCTGCGCGGCATAGTGTCGGAGCGTGCCGCCTTCGAGCTCGCGCATGAACGTGACACAACCGGCGGCGGTTTCAGACCAGGTTTGCATTCGGAACCTCGGGCGGGGGTGCACGTAGCGTGACGCGATGAACGTGGCTTCGCCTTCACTGATCTTGTCGAACGCGATATCACTGGACTTGTACCGGTCACGGGTGAGGTACTGTGCGCGGGGCACGAGCCACGCGGTGCCTGGCTGATGGTCGACTACCTCGACATATGCGAGGCCGTCGCGGTCTCGCCATGCGGCACAGATCGCGGCGACGCTGCCACCGCCGGGCTTGATATCCATACCGAACGCGACACGGGCGGGCCGGTCGGGCCACTTGTCGAGCGCGGTGGCATCCCAGTCGGCGGCGGTGATGACTGAGAGCTGACCGACGTCGGGCCACATCGAGAGGTATTCGCGCGCCCATTGCGGTTTACCCATCGTCGGGTCTCGGTAGTTGTCGCGCATCACTTCCATCGTGGTCAGCGTGCCGACGCCGGGGTGGTTGGCTTTGACGAGCTGCATCGCGCGATGCTCGTCCTCGACGTCTTCCCAGTCGGTGTCGGCGGGTGCTGCGAAGTCGACGCCGCCGAGTGCCGGGTCGCCCTTGCGGAGCCGTTCAAGGAACAACCAGAACGGGCCTGCCTTCGCCTCGCCGGCGGTGCCCGATACGATGATCTGCGCGCCGGGTCTCGTGTCTTGCAGGGGGAGCACGCCCGCGATGATGGAGTTGCCCTCGGTCGGGTCTATCTCTTGCGCCTCGTCAAGCCATGACACATCGGCGGCCTTGCCACGGTATGCACCCGCTTCGGGTTTCAAGATACGAAACGTTGAGTGATTATCGAACCTGATGCCGGGGCGGCTGTTGCCGACACGGGTGGAGAACGTGCGGCCTGACGTGTTGAGGCTGAGCGGCTCGTCGTCGTCTGGGCCGAGTACCTCGCCGAAGAGCGCTATCTGTCTGGTCTCCGTCTTCGAGTACCTCGACCGGGTGCCGCGCATCCAAGGGGCGAGGTCGGCATCGGCGGGCGGCTGCACATAGTCGAGACCATCTTTCACCCATTCCTCGAACATCTCCGTGCCTGCCGTGCCAGTCTGCGCGGAGAACGTCACACGGTAGCCGGGCCTCGACGCGCACCGTCCGATGAGTAAACAAAAGATCGTTGTAGATTTTGATGCACGCCTGGGCACCTCGATTGCGTTTCGTTTCACACCGGCGTTCAGGGCGTCCGCCATGAGTAGCTGTTGCGGTTGCAGGGGGAGCCTGGGCGGATCCATCAGGTCGAGCGCGGCGATTGCGGCTTCGTCTTCGAGGTCTACAAGTTCGTAGCCCATGAGTGAAGCGCCGAGCAGAAACTCGGCTCGAAGCTCGGGCGTATCATCGAGCTTTCCCAGCCATCTCGGCGTGATTCCGCGCGCCCGGTTCTGTTCCCAAATTTTTAGGAGTGGGGGGAGAAAAGTCGTGCTGCCCCCAGGCGAAGGTTGTGACGCCCTCTCAAAAAACGGGCGCGGCGCTTCGATGATTGTCTCTGTCACCATGCTCTGATCCCTTTGCCTCGATTGGTTGCAGCTCGTCGCCCTCGGTTCGTGATCTGCGCTCCACGCTTGCCGCCCGCGCTGCGGTTGCATGACTGGTGGGCTGGGCCTACGTTGGCGAGGGTTGCCGGGCCACCATGCTCCGCACCTTGGATGTGAGCGACGTCGAACTTCTGACCGGGCATGACCGGGCGGCGGCACTCGACACACGGCAACGGTAGCTGCGGTTCGATGAGCTTGCGGAGCTTCGGGCTATGGGTGCTCCACCTCTGCGCCCGATGGTGTCGACTCACTGCTGTCGTCGCCCTTCTGCTGCACGCTTGCGGCGCTGCGTGCGTGCCCAGGTGCCACCGTCTTTGATCGTGGCGAGCATGTCGCCACTGACCGGGTAGCCGTCATCACTGAGTGGTGCGACGGCTTCGAGGGCGTCGGCTGACTCGTTGCGGAATGCTGCGGCGTTGTACTCGCTGAGTGCGGCGTACTTGCTGAACGCACTCATGCCGTGGCCCCTAGTCCAGTGCCAGTGAGCACTCGACGGCGTGATCGGGAGGCGTGCACTTCGTCCATGAGTTCGCGGCTGATGTTTTCGGCGGCGGCGTGAGCCTCGGTCATAGCCTCGCGCCAGGTCTGGGCGTACCCGTATCTGATCTTCTCGCAGTGCCCGTTCTCGGTTTCTGCGGCTGATACCCACGCCCAGCCGAATGACCTGGTGCGGGTGGACTTGACTGTGGTTCTGATTCGGGTGCTCATGAGAGGCTCCATGCGAGTAGGGCGACGGCGGGGATGCACGCGGCGAGGGTGAGTAGCGCGACGACTGCGCCTTGGGTGAACTCGGGTCGTGGGTCTTGGGCGGTCATGCTGCGTTCCTTTCGAGGATCGTGACCGCTGCTTCTCCGCAACGGGCACAGGTCAGATCAGGTGCGATTAGGTGGGTGAATCTGCCGTCATGGGCTGGGCACCGGATCGCACCGGCGTCGCGGATCATTGCGCGCTCGTCTTCGGGTGGCAGGACGTGATCAGGGACGGGTGGGAGCGTCGAGGCTGGCGGGTAGCTCGGTGCTCGGGGCGCTTGCGGGTCTGCCCAGGCTGACGGCTTCGCGGGTTTGCCCTTGGGCTTGCCGCTCGCCTGGGCGACGGCTTCGGCGGCTCGTCGAACTTGCTCGGCTGGTGACGAGTTCTCATACTCGGCGGTGGATGGTGAATCTTCTACTTCGGTACGGGCGCTCGCGTCTACGTACTCGTCGTTTACAAGTGAAGTCTCTATAGGTTGTTGGGTTAAGTTATGGTTCGGCAGTTCCTGGGGCTGGGGGTCCCCCGTTCCTGGGGCTGGGGGCAGTTCCTGGGGCTGGGGGGTCTGCCCGTCGTTGAGCGCGGCTATTTCAACCCAGTTCCGAGGACGCCAGTTCGCGTTCTTCTCGTCGCGGAGATCGAGGTGTTTGGCGCTGCCGTCGCAGTACCAGGGGCACCTGAGCAGGAACTCGTAGACGTTCGTGCGCATGTGCTTCTGGGTGCGCAGTCCCCCGCCTTCGTTCAGGTGGGTCCGAATCTCGCCGATTGCTTCGAGCTGGCGAACGGCTTTACGCGCGGCGTCTTTGGTGACCATGGCCGCTTGGGCGAGGGTGTCCATCGAGGGCCACGCGCCGCCGTCGCCGTCCATGTCGGCGATCTTGATCAGGATGAGCTTGGTGGTTTGGGTCGGCGCGGCTGAGTGGTGCCACGCGATCCCGGTAGCGGCGTTACTCATTCGTCTTCCACCTGCACTTGGTCTTCGGTGAACACGAGCGCACCACTGCTCAGCCTGGCGGCTGGTTGCAGTCGGCCTTCACGCACGGCGCGGCTGATAGCCTGGCGCGTAACACCGTTGGCTTTTGCGAGGTCGCGTGCGGTGAGTAGATTTGGAAGCCTTGTTGACATATCTGCACGATAGACAACGAATTACACGGTTGTCATTTCGACACGCCGTATGCACACAAAGTTGCGAATCGGCAACCACGTGCAAAAATGTCTACATGAGCATCACACTTGTCACCGCAACGGGTCGGGCTATCCCTGACTTTCCACTGCAAGACCGCCTTCGCCGCGCACGTGAGTTTGCGCGTATGGATCAACTGGTTCTCGCCGCCGCGATGGGGATCTCGCGAACCTCTGTTGGTAACTACGAAAACGGTAGGCGCGTGCCGAGCAAGCCCTACCTTCGCGCCTGGGCTGAGGTCACGGGCGTAGACCTCACCTGGCTAGAAACAGGAAAGGCCCCACCCGAAGCTGAGGCCTGTACCTGCATATCTGAGCCCCCCGCCGGACTCGAACCGGCCACCTGCGGTTTACAAGGCCGCTGCTCTACCAGATGAGCTAGGGAGGCGTGTTGGCAGCCGACCGAAATCAACCACCCACAAGAGATTACCTGTTTTTGTCTTGCTCTGCTTGCGACACGAGCATTTCCCCTAGAAAATAGGGGAAATGCTCGTGGAAAGTCACAATGAGAAGCACCTAGAAGAGGTAAATCTGCAGACTGAGCGGCTTATTCTGCAGGCTTCTGAGTGTCGGCCTTAGCCTTTTTCGTTGCGTCGTCTACCTCTGACTTGATCTTGAGGATGTACTGCTCCAGGCCGCCATCGCGTCCCTCAACCCACTGCTGCCCGTTGACAATCACCGTAGGTGTGCTCATCAGACGCTGCGGCTGGTCTGCCGGAACGAGCTGGTTGGTCTGCGGGTTCATCAGCTGTGCACCCATCGGCCAGCCCAAGAATGCCAACCTCAGATACCTGCTTGTAGTCTGCCGTCGATGAACCCGGCAAAGCGAACGTCCTTCACGCACTGCTTCAGTTCGGTGTTCAGCGTTGCACCCGCAGCTTCTGCGTTCTCAAGCAGTTGTTCGTCGGTGAGCCCTGTGGTACCTTCAGCGGGCTGTACACCCTGGCTCAGCAGCCTGTTGTGCAGCGCGAACGCGCTATCAGGCTGCTGTTCGACAACGCAGCTCACGATGTTTGCCGCGCGCGTTTCGGGAGTACTTCGCACCGATCGACTGCCCGTCAAGGAAGTTGATGGGGAAGATGGTCAACTCCACATCTTCACCGCTGCCCACAAACTGCTCGAGCATCGTGCCGTTCTGGGCTTCAAAGCCGCCACAGGCCGGGCACATGTAGTCGACATATACGGTGACATCGACCGGGTTTGGTCTCCCAGTCCTGTTTCAACGCCTCACGCTTAGCATCGGGCTGCAAGGCCTTGGTCTTTACAACCTCGAGATCCTTGCCGAAGGTCACGCCGCCTGAAATCATGTTTGCCGGACCGGGACCCGCAGGCTTCATGCTCTGCGTGAGCACGAGTGCAATGATGCCGAGCACCGCAACGATGACAAGCGCAATGCCTCCCTGCAGATACAGGCGGTTGCGTTTTTCCCGCTTCTTCTCTGCCTCACGAGAGAGGCGTGCCTGCTCACGCGCCTGCTCGCGGCGCTGATTCTTGGTCGAGTTTCTCGTTCATTCGGTCTCCGTATTACGCCCGAAGGCAGATTTCAATAGGTAAGCCGTCGAGAACTTGACCAGGCTAGTCTCGCTACTTCTTCTTCCGACGGTCGGCACGGTTCGAGTTGGCGTCCTGTCCCGCCCTCAACCTGCTGACCAAATGCTCCACGCTGGCACGGGTGCTGCTGGCGCTTGCTTCGATGCTGCCTGCTGAGCGTTCGCCGCCGCACGGGCTGAAGACGATGCCTTCTTACCGCTCTTGGCAGGGTTACCGCTCTTCTTCGCCTTCGCACCAGAAGCAGCGCCACTTACCGCGGCATCGCCATCTTCATCGGGTGCAGAGTAGCTGAATGCAGAATCGTCGACGCGCTTCCTCTTCGAGGCCGCCACCTTCAAGGTGTACGTGGTCGCCTGGGCCCTCGGCCGGGCGAACCTGCACCTCAAGGTTGTAGAGCATGCCGAGCGACTCTTCCTTGATCTGCCCCATTATGCTCTGGAACAGCATGAAGCCTTCGCGCTGGTACTCAACGAGCGGGTCACGCTGGGCCATAGCACGCAGGCCGATGCCCTCCTTGAGGTATTCCATCTCGTAGAGGTGATCGCCCCAGCGGCGATCGATCACCGTGAGCACGACGCGGCGCTCCAGTTCGCGCATTGCTTCGGCTCCCAACTCGTCTCTTCAGCGAGTCTGGTTCGCGAGTTTTGCATCTGAGATAATTTCACGGCGAAGGAAGTCGCGATTGACACCCCTACAGCCCGCCTCAGTGACCATCTCATCGGTCGTGATCTAATTCGGGTAAATCGTTTTCAGTTCATTCCACAGCGAGTCCAGATCCCAGTCATCCGATTGCCCCTCGCCGGTGTGGTCGTGGATCGCGTCCATTGATGACATCCTCGACGGAACGCGTCGACCCGGGCCTTCAGATCGTCTTCACCCTCGGGGATCTGGGCACGGTCACCGTAGATTGCCTTACGCTGCCGATTGAGCACGTCATCATACTTGAGCACGTTCTTGCGGATCTCACTGTTGCGCTGCTCCACTTGGCTTTGCGCGCTGTGAATGGCCCGCGTCACAACCTTCGACTCGATCGCCAGATCCTCGGGGACGTTCGCACGCTTCATGAGTGCAACTGCCGCACCCGAGTTGAACAGTCGCATCAGGTCGTCGGTAAGTGACAGGTAGAAGCGGCTCTCTCCGGGGTCTCCCTGACGGCCCGAACGGCCTCGCAACTGGTTGTCGATGCGGCGTGACTCGTGGCGCTCAGTACCGAGCACGTAGAGCCCACCCACTTTGATGACCTTCTCTGCCTCAACCGCTACGGCTTCCTTCACGGCGGTGAAGACTGCCGGCCCACTCTGCTTCGTAGTTCTCGGGATCGTCCTCAGTTGAGAAGCCCCGGTTCGCCATCTCTTGTACGGCAAGGAACTCGGCGTTGCCACCGAGCATGATGTCAGTGCCACGACCAGCCATGTTGGTGGCGACGGTGACGCCGCCGAAACGGCCGGCTTGGGCGATGATCGAGGCCTCACGCGCGTGGTTCTTCGCGTTCAGCACCTTCGTGTCGCACGCCAGCTTTGGCGAGCAAACGCGAGGTACTCGCTCTTCTCCACGCTCGTGGTACCCACGAGTACGGGCTGACCCTTCTCGTGACGCTCGGCGATATCGGCGACCGCCTGCACAAACTTCGCCTCTTCGTTCTTGTACACCTGTGGCTGATCCTTGCGCTGCCTCGGACGGTTCGTGGGGATGGGCACAACGCCAAGCTTGTAGGTCGACATGAACTCGCCAGCCTCGGTCTCAGCGGTACCGGTCATGCCCGAGAGCTTCTCGTACAAACGGAAGTAGTTCTGCAGGGTAACCGTCGCCAGCATCTGGTTCTCGGCTTTGACCTGCACGGCCTCTTTAGCCTCGATCGACTGGTGCATGCCCTCGTTGTAGCGGCGCCCAGCGAGAATACGACCTGTGTGCTCGTCGACAATGAGCACCTCGCCGTTGAGCACGACGTAGTCCTTGTCGCGGGTGAAGAGCACCCGCGCCTTGATGCTGTTGTTCAAGAACGAGATCAGCGGGGTGTTCACCGACTCGTAGAGGTTGGTGATGCCCAGGTAGTCTTCAACCTTTTCGATACCCGGCTCGAGCACACCGATGGTGCGCTTCTTTTCATCGACCTCATAGTCGACACCCGGCTCAAGAGTTTTCGCGATCCTCGCGAATTCTGCAAACCAACGGTTGGCATCGCCCGAAGCCGGCCCGGAAATAATAAGCGGGGTACGAGCCTCATCGATGAGGATCGAGTCGACCTCGTCAATGATGGCGAAGAAATGGCCGCGCTGCACGCGGTCAGCGGCGGTACTGGCCATGTTGTCGCGCAGGTAGTCAAAGCCGAACTCGTTGTTCGTGCCGTAGGTGATGTCTGCCTCGTAGTGTTCACGACGCTCGGCGGGGGTCTGGCCCGCCACGATGCAACCTGTGGTCATGCCGAGCGCACGGAAGATACGCCCCATAAGCTCACTCTGGTAGCTCGCGAGGTAGTCGTTCACCGTGATGATGTGCACGCCCTTGCCTGCGAGCGCATTGAGGTATGCGGGCGTGGTCGCCACAAAGGGTCTTGCCCTCACCGGTTTTCATCTCACTGATGTTGCCGAGGTGTAGGTTCGCACCACCCATGAGCTGCACGTCAAACGGACGCAGGCCGATCGTACGTTTCGCCGCCTCGCGCACTGCCGCGAACGCTTCGGGCAGTAGGTCGTCGAGCGTTTCGCCCTTCTCAAGGCGATCACGAAACTCCGCGGTCTCTTCGCGCAATTCCTCATCACTGAGTTGCTCAAAGGTTGGTTCAAGATCTGCAATTACTTTTGCGAGTCGCTGAAGCTTCTTCAGGGTGCGACCCTCGCCTACGCGAAGGACTCGTTCGAGGACTGTCGCCACTTCGTGTCTCCTGGGGTTGTACTGTGTAGGCCCGATGCGACTGAGCCGCAGGCACGCCGTGCTTTCCGTTGCCAAACTGTGACAACGACTCAGCTTAGCAAGGCTGGCCTAGTGTTGTTCTGTGAGTAGGGATCAACTTTTGCCCACCGAAGAGGGTAGCCCGGGCGCTTCGAGTGTGCCCAGTGTCGATACCGTACTTGTGATTCTGCCAACTTATGATGAGGCTGGCACGCTTGCCGAGGTGGCCGGGCGGCTCCAGAACGCGGTGCCCAATGTCTCGATTCTGATCATCGATGACGCGAGCCGCGACGGCACGGGCCTGCTTGCCGACAATCTCGCAGCGACCGAACCGCGCATCTATGTGCTGCACCGGGCCGGAAAGCTTGGCCTCGGAACCGCCTACCTCGAGGGGTTTGCGTGGGCTGTGGCACGAGAGTTTGACTGGATTGTCCAGATGGATGCTGATGGTTCTCACCTGCCCGAACAGTTACCGAGCTTGCTCGCGGCAGCCCGCGCAGGTGCCGGTCTGGTGATTGGTGCGCGTTGGATCGACGGCGGCAGCGTCGATGGGTGGCCTTGGTACCGCCGTCTTATCTCCCGAACAGGAACAGGCGTGGCGAGGATCGCCCTGCGTTCGAAGCTGCACGACATCACGAGCGGCTTCCCGCGTGTTGGACCCCACCTGGGTGGCCCGCCTTCCGGAAGGCGAAATCGCAGCTCAGGGGTACGGGTTTCAGGTTGAGGTGGCGTGGAACCTTGAACGACGTGGATGCCTGATCGCTGAGGTGCCGATCACCTTCGTCGAGCGCAGAGCGGGGCGCTCAAAGATGTCGCTCGCAATTGTGATTGAGGCACTCACTTTAGTGCTACGGCACGGTTGGCGTCTGCGATTTGGCCGCCCATCGCGCTTCAGCGAGTGAGTCTGCCCCAAACCCGCCAGCTTCAAAATGCACAGATCGCGCGAAACTACACAAACATTTCGGGATTTCGTGTGTAATTCCGTGCGATCTGTGCATTTTCTTATGCGCTGACTCTGAGCCTGAACCTGACCACATGGGGCCTCACTGCAAGCGCTGAGCACGCAATCATCTCTGAAATAAAAATGTGGGTGCGCCTCTGCCCTGGCACACCCACACGATTAGTCTTCGGCTAGTCGCTGACTAGCCACCGCTCAGTCGTCGCTGAGCGAGATCACGCCGTAGTTCCAACCTTTACGGCGGTAGACGACGCTCGGCTTTCCGGTACCCGCTTCAATGAAGAGGAAGAAGTCGTGACCGATGAGCTCCATCTGATCGACCGCCTCATCTACTGAGCAGCGCTCCGCCGGGAACTCCTTCTGGCGAATCACTACCGGGGTGTACTGCTCTTCGGCACCCTCTTCGCCGACCACCGGTACGGTGCCGGTCGAGACCGCGTCAATGACTTCGAGCGGGGCAACCGCCACGTCGACGACGCTGAAGCCTTCTGCTGCAGCCTCTCCAAGTGAGGTGCGGCCCTTGCCGCGACGATCGTGGCGGCGATCCTTCATACGGCGAATACGCTCGAGCACGCGCCCGTACGCAATATCAAAAGCCGTGTACTTGTCGTTCCCCGTGCTCTCCGCACGGATCACTGGTCCAGGACCAATCAGTGTGATCTCAACGCGATCGCCGTTGTTGGGGCTGCGATCACTGAGTCGCGAAACCTTCACCTCGAAAGCTTGAGCTTTCGGCAGCAGGTGTTCAACTTTTTCAGTCCGTGAACCCACATAGTTCTCGAAGCGATCGGTTACTCCGACGCCCCTGCCGCGAATGCTTACATCCATGGTGACCTCCTATTTGGGTTCAGGCGGGCGGCCACATTGGCGGGCGCACCTTTACGCCTTTCACGAACCTTATCGCTGTTCAGGGGTTCACTTCCACTTCAGCGGGCAAACTCGTCGGGCGAGTTTTCAGTCTCAGAATCAAGCCGCTTTGTGACGCCGAGCACGACAATTCCGACGACCTGCGCACCAGCGGCGGCGAGCACGCATGCCGCAGCTTGGAGTGTGGCGCCGGTCGTCACAATATCGTCCACAAGCACCACCTCACGCCCCCGCAAACGGCCCTGCATACGCTTTGGCACGCGCAATAGCGCAGCATTGCGCTCACGCTGGACGGCCTGCAGGCCCACCTGCCCCGTGCGCCCTGGAAGCGTCGTGAGCGCCCCTGCGATGACATATGCTCGAGGATCGCCGGATGCTCGAAGGCGCCTCAGTGCGAAGCGCAGAATGAGATCTACGTGGCGAAACCCTCGCTCTCGTACTTTGGCGGGCCGTGAGGGCACGGTCACAATCAGTGCTGGCAGAGGGCCGTCTCGGGCGCGAAGTGCGGCGCGAAGCGGGCCGCTCAACAGGTCACCCAACACCCTCGCGACCCGCGTTCGCCCCTCGTGTTTGCAGGCGATGAGCAAAGTGCGAAGCGCGGCGTCGTAGGCACCATACCCCCAGACCTCCATACCTGCGGGTGAGCGGTATGCGGAGGCCTGCCCGGCACGGCTCCGCAGCTCCACGACGCATCTCGCGCAAAGCTCTCTGTCAGCCACCCCGCACACCAGGCAGGCGCACGGCCACACGAGCGAGAGCAGGTCGAGCCAGAGCTCGCTAAGTGCCGCAGGTGCCAGCCGGGTGACGGAAGTCGTAGGCAAATTCGGAGCAACGCGCGGAGCAGTACGGGAAGCAGTGCGGAGAAGAGCGCAGGAAGCAGCGCGGGAAGCAGCGCGCAGAGCATCTGGCAAGGCATTGATCATGCTCCGAGTGTGCACGTCTCAAGAGGCGCTCGCGCCACTACTCACAGAAACTCGTCGGGATGCTCGATCCTCGCGCCTGTGAGCGACAAACTAAGCCCCGTTTACCCAACCTTCGCAATTAGGTCGACGTCTTTCATCAGCTGCTGCCACCCCGAGCCCTGCGGGGCGAACATCCGGTGCTGATCGTCGAGCACGCGAAGTAGCGCGCGGCTGCTGCCACCGCCACTAATCGAAACACCACCTGAAATGCTGCCGGAATCGGTGGGGAATCTGCCGCTCACCTCACCAATGGTCACCTTTGCCGAACCACCGAGCAGACCGGTCTCGCTGAGCAGCACGAAGCGGCTATCACCGATCCAATCGATATCAATCGGGGCACCCGTATCCCACAATTGCACGCTGGCCTTTTCAGTGAACCCAATGGGAGTGCCCTCTCCATCGCGCACGATACCCGCGACAAGCACCATGCTTCCGCCTGCCTGGTCACTCACGAGCGCGGCAATCCGGTTACCGCCCATCGACACCCTCAGAGCTTTCACGGAGCGCCCGGCCAGCCATGACTCGGGCAGATCGACCCGGTGTGCGTTTAGCGCACTTACGGAGATTTCATCTGGTTCGGATGTCGAATAGGTCCAGATGTACCCCAAGGCGTCAATGCTAGGAGCAAGAAGACCAGACCTCTCATCAATCACGATGCTTTGGTCTTCAGTCACCAGGTTCACCCCGCCAGAGTGCAGCACCGCTACCGAGGCTAGGTCTGGCGCAATCGTGGCGGCCACCGGGGCAAGTCCCACAACCCGCTCGCTAATACCGTGAATCGGGTTCAGCGTTCCACCGACGGCGAGGCCGAACACGCCCTCCTTCATGACTGCGATTCCCTGATACTCGCCTGACGGCTGGTCCTCAGAAATGGCTACGTCTCCGCCGCCGACCACCTCGCCATGCACGGCAATCTGGAATCGCATTACACCGGGCAACCCCTGCAGGCTCTTCGAAATCTGCCTCGTGAGTGCCGCGATCGTTGCCTCGTTGGCATCGAGCAGCTCAGCTGAGCAATCGATCACAGCGGTTCCGTCAACAATTGGAACGTCTCGCCCGGTCAGTGTGGTGCCTTCGGGGAACGCTGTCGTCACGGCTCCGGTCATCAGTTCCGAGGGGCCCGAGATGAGTCCTCTCATAATTTGGGTGGGTCGCATCGACGGCTGGCTCAACACCCAACGGACATCCGACACCAGCCGTTGATCCGGGCTTATGAAGTACAGCTGCCGGGTCGTCCACACCATGGAAAATGTGCTTCGGTCGATAATGACGCCGTTCGGGGCTGAAACAATGCGCCACTGGCCGCCCACCTTTGCCAGCTCAAATTGCACCTCGCCCGATTCATCTGGTGCGGCTGGCCTCATGGTTCCGCCCCCGTCCACCGTGGCGACAACCCGCATCGAGAGCATCGAGAGCCCTTCACCAGGGCTGCTGTACTGCTGGGTGCCCTCGGTCACGACTGCGCCGAGGCTCGGATCCCACTGGTCGGCATAGGTCGGTGCGAGAAACTCTCGCGCGGTGTCGTAGTCGTTGATTGGGGCCGATGCCGCACGCACAAAGCCTCGCACGATCGATTCTTGGTCAGCGTCCCTAGCCGGACCCTGCGGGTTGAGAAAGACGCCGCGTTCCGCTTGTTCAAGGTTTGAGAGGCCCTCGCGTACTGGCCCCGAGTCTGGCACCGCATCGCAAGCAGCCAGGGAGAGCGCCGCAATAGACGCAACTACGAGAGCAAGAATTTTCTTTCTCATCTGCGCCTCTCCCTTCGCACTCGTCGGCCAGGCCGACGCGACCATCCACCTGTGATCTGTGGATCGCCCTCATCAGGAGTGATGTCATCGGGAATGAGCGGCACCGGAGAAACGAAAGACTGGGTTTCATCGCCTCGGGGCAGGGTCAGGCGGAAGTTTGTTCCTTCGCCTGCCCGCGACCACACCTCAAGTAGACCCCCGTGCACGGTCGCATCCTCCCGCGCGATGGCGAGCCCAAGACCCGTCCCACCCAGTGTTCGCTTTCGCGAGGGATCCGCCCGCCAGAACCGGTCGAACACGTGCTGGGTGGCTTCCTGGCTCATACCCACTCCCCAATCGCGCACCCCAATCGCGATCGCCGAGGCGTTCGAATCGATGGTCACGACGATTGGTCGGCCCTCACCGTGCTCAATAGCGTTGCCAACCAGGTTCGAAACGATCCTGCGGATTCTCCGCGCATCCACCTCTATCGGGCTGTACCCGCCGAGCGGCCGCAATTCGATGAGGCTCTGTGAAAGTGGTCGCAATTCATCCACGCATTTTTCGGTGAGGATCACCAGATTTGTGGGCTCAGTTTCAAGCGTGATGGGTCCTGCGTCATAGCGCGAAATCTCAAGCAAATCTGCGAGGAGCGAATCAAAGCGGTCAACCTGATCGTTGAGCACTTGAATTGGCCTCGCCTGTGCCGAGTTTTCATCAGTGGACTGGCTTCGCAACACTTCAGCGGCAAGTCGGATCGTAGTGAGCGGGGTGCGCAACTCGTGCGAGACGTCAGACACGAAGCGCTGCTGCATGTTTGAAAGCTGGTCGAGTTCTTCAATGCGGGCCTGAAGGGTATCTGCCATGTGGTTGAAGTTGTTCGAGAGTTCGTCAAAGTGGCGGTCGGACTGCAACGGAATTCGCGCATCGATTTCGCCAGCTGCGAGCCGATGGCTTGCCGAGGCTGCCGCTCGAACGGGCCGGAACACCAGGCTCGAGATCACCCACACTAGGGCGGCCAGCAGCAGAAGGAGCAACAGCGCCATCACTACGAGCGCCCGGAGAATGAACTCAATGCTCTGCGTCACGTCGGCAAAACTGTACCCGATGTAGAGCTCGTAGCTTCCCGCTCCAGCCGGAAAGACAATGGTTGAGGCCACGAGAATGCCCGGAACGTTGTTCCCACTGTCGTCAACCAGCCGAACTGCTTGCCAATATTGCGGTGAGTTGCCCTCAAGCAGCGCTGCCGACAGATCAGTCGAGACCGCGTCGACCAGTTCTATGGAGGTATAGAAGTCGTCAGGCGCGTTTGTTGACGGCAGCTGATCAGCCTGCCTGCGCACGTAGAACAGCTGACTTGAGGATGTGCCCTGCACCGTGCTCCGCACAGACCCCGCGAGAGCGTTCATGGCGCTACTGTCGACAGCGTCAGAGCGGTCCATCAATTCTTGCGCCGCGAGTGTCGCACGCGCCGAGTCGTGCAGGGCAAGATCCCTTCGCGACGAATACAGGTCGCTGCTGACTCGATCGAGCACCAGCGCACCCATGATCGTCACCATCGTGATTGCGATGATGCCGGAAATCGTCATCGTGCGCAGTCGTAGGGAGCTGGCCCATGCGACGCGGAATGGGCGAAGCACGGGATCGGTGGCGCGGATCCACCGCACCCTTAGGCGGCGAAGCCACAGCCCAAGCGATGAGCGACCGTGTCTCGGAGCGATCGGCAAACGGCTACTCCGAGGTTTCGCCGGCGCGGTAACCCACGCCGCGAACGGTCGTCACAATTGTGGGGTGATCTGGGTCGCGCTCGATCTTCGCGCGCAGCCGCTGCACATGTACGTTGACGAGTCGCGTATCTGCCTTGTACTGATAGCCCCACACCTTTTCGAGCAGTACCTCACGCGTGAACACCTGCTTAGGTTTGCGGGCGAGGATCACCAGAAGATCGAATTCGAGCGGCGTCAGTGAAACTACTTGGTCCCCACGCTTCACCACGTGTCCGGTGACGTCTATGTCGATGTCACCAATGCGCAGCTTCTCGCCGGCCTCTTGCTGAGGTTCGCGAAGGCGGGCACGCACGCGGGCGATCAGTTCGACCGGGTTAAAGGGCTTCACCACGTAGTCGTCAGCGCCTGCTTCGAGGCCACGAACCACATCGCCGGTGTCGCTTCGCGCGGTCAGCATGATGATCGGCACACCAGACTCTGCGCGGATGCGGGCGCAGACCTCAATGCCATCGATGCCCGGAAGCATCAGGTCAAGCAGCACCAGGTCGGGGCGGGTTTCTCGGAACTGCTCGACCGCAGACGGGCCGTCTGCCGCGAATACTGTCTCAAACCCATCACCCTGCAACACCATCCCAAGCATCTCGGACAGTGCGCGGTCGTCATCAACCACCAAAATGCGTGCGCTCATGCTCCCATTATGTCGGAGTCACCTGCATTCGCTGTGCAGCAGCACCTCCCGGTGCGCCGGAGTGCGCCGGGAGGTGCTGCGAGACGCCGGAGCACTCCACAGGGCACGACGCTTCACGGCTAGAAGTGTTCGAACCTGCCGGGAGCTACCTCCCACGGCTCACGCCCAAGGTATTCGCACACGGCCCGGTGCACGCAGTGGCCAATGAAGTAGCGGCGGTGCTCATCGTCGTCGACGTGCAGCCCCTTCGCACGCTGGATCGGCATGCGGTAGAGCAGGATCGTGCGCTCATCCCGGTCGATCGAGTAGAACAGGGGTTGCTCGCTCTGCGTGCCGTCTTGCGGCAGAACGAGCGGAACTGTCGCGAACCCAATGCGCACCCCATCGAGGTCATGACCAAGTTCGTGGCGAAGAAATTCAAGCGCACTCCGGGCAGCAAGCTCAAAACGCGCCACGCGTGCATCGGGGTTTGGCAGCTGCGGGCCAGTGAGCGAAGAACGAATCGGCCTGCGCTCATGACGGCGGGACGGCATCACAGGCGGCTCGATCCTCGCCTTCTTCTCTCTACCAAACACGACCTCAGTCTACGCCGCGCCACCGGCTATGTTCGCTCCGGGTCGTGCCTGAGAAGCTGCCAACCGGAGGGAGGGGTCAGGGCATCACGGTGTCGAGCGCAGAGGTCGAGGGCGGGTGGTGTGCGAACGGGGCTGAGTGGCCCGACTGCCATGATTCGCTCAGCGTAGTCAGCGGTGAGAGTGTGCTCGGCGACAACGCCGCAGCCCACACGGGCGCACAGGCGGGCGTCGTGCAGATCCAGGTTCTGTTGCCGGCTTTCGCCTGAGCCGGCGACCAAGTCTGCACCCAGTCCAGCAGCACCCAACCCAGCTTCAGCGCCCGCGGCGTCACTACCCTCGCGAGCGCTCATCTGACATCACCGCGGGAATACACTGAGCGCTTTGCTGCGCTCGATCGGGGCGAGCACCGGGTAACCCGCGATGTTCGCTCCGCTGACCACGCGTACCCCAGCCGAGATTGGCTGGGTGCTCGTAAGCCAAAGCTGGCCCTTTGCAGCGACCGGCATCGCGGCACCCGCCGCAAGCTGCACCGTCTGCTCCTGCTCAATGTCACCCTCAAACCTGATGGTGACGCTGGCCTCAACTTGCCCTGAGTTCACCAGCACAAGGTCACCACCAAGCACTACTGAGACGCCAATCTCGCGATCCACGGGCAGTGTGGGCGCAGGGGCGAACCAGGCGTAGTCGTGGGCCGGCGGCAGATCAGCCGATCCCATGACTCCCCCACGATCGGCACATTCGCGTCGACGAGTACTGCCTGGGCATCCCCCGGCCAAGCTGCCACCTCGAAATCGGTGACGACGCCAGCTGCAAAGTCAATCCTGCCAAGATCGTATGACTTACCATCCGGTGTCATCGCACGCACCGAAGCGCTGCCATCATCACTCGGGGCGAGTACGCGCACGACAACCGGGAAGTCGTCTGCATCAGGTGCTGCGCCGTCAGACACATGCTCGTCTGAGCTGAAGTTTGATACTCCCGGAATCACGAGCACGTTCTGCGGTGCGAGCTGCCGAGTGGCAGTGTCTACCGCGAACGAATTGATGTCAACGGTCTGCGAGACACCGAGCGCTGCGGTGACGGCAGCTCCGGTGCTCTCGATGCGCACCGCAAGTGATTCACGCGCGGGTGCGTAGCCGTTGAGCGACACGATGCGCTGCGCACCAGCGGGCACCAGCACGCCGGCTGTGCTGGCAGAATCGATCGGGCCGTTCTCGTCGTACACCGCGACCAACACTGTGGCAGGCACCGCGGAAGGGTTGCCAATCACGAGCGTGCTCGAGATACCAAGCGTTGTTGCCCCGCCTACGAGCCATTGCTCGTGCACGGGTTCGGCACAGCTCGAGGCGCTGAGGCCTCGCAGGGTATTGTTTTGCACTTGCTGCAGCTCAGCGGCAGCGAGGGTGTCGTTTGCTGACCCCTCGACCACGATCGGCGCACTGCCATCGGGTTGCTCGCGTTCGAGCGCACGCTCTTCGAGGGGTGTTCCCGTAATCAAGACGCTGCTCGTGCCGCCCGGAATCGAAGCGGTGGGCCTCGACGGGTCTGCGCCGAGCTCGCCGAATGCGCCAGTACACACCAGCGAGAATGTCGCATTCTGGCTGGTGTCTGCGGTCACTGCCACGACCTCGCGCTCGATTGTGGGAATCGGAATGATGTCTGATCCCAGCACCGCCGCCGCGCCTACTGAGACCCCAATAATCAAGACACCGGTCACGGCCCGGGCGCCACCGCGCAGCATGCGCTTTGATTGCTCGCTCATCGCTGGCTCCCCTCGTTTGTCTCGTCGGTGGCCGGTCGCAGAAACTTCGGCAATTTGTCGATGGGGTTAACCTGAGGTTCCGGTCGAGGATCGCCGGGCGCATCCACCGGGTCGGTCCCTGCGGGCGCCACCGAATTCACGGGCTCGGCCTGCTCCGGCACGGGAGTCGACTCTGGCTCTGGCTCTGGCTCTGGCTGTGCTGCCAGGCCAGCTGGTAGGCCGACAGCGCTCGTTGCCACCGAACCCGTTACGTCGACCATCGAATCCGCGGGAAGCGTGGGATCCGCGGCAGACGCATCAGCAACGACTGGGCTCGCCTCGAATGAGACGTCCGTACTGGCTGGGAGCTGATCCTCGACGATAACTTCTGGTGATGAATCGGAAGTCCGAACTGATGGTGCTTCTGCCTCCGTGGCAGCTGCCCCCGCGTCAGCGGCAACCGCTTCGCCGCCAGGTTCCACGACAGCCGTGGCAACCGCTTCGCCCGAACCTGAAGCGGAATCCGCAGCGTCTGCCGAGTCTGAAGCGGAGTCCGCAACCGCATCGCCCGAGTCCGAAGCTGCACCGACAGCGGCACCAGCCTTCACCTTGCGGCGACGCACGGGCTGTTCAACGACCTCGCCGGTCGGCAGGGCGAGCAAGAACATGCCGCCGAGCACGACTACCTGCGCCCACCAGAGCAGGTTTACGAAGAGTTTGTTGCTGAGACCTGCGATCCACGAGGGGCCCGCGTTCTCGCCAGCCTGCGCGTCGAAGGTGCTGTCTACCGTCACTCGCCAGAGCAATCCGTGTGATGTGTGACCAGCGTTGGTGAGCGCGGTCTGCTGGTCGAACGCCGACTGCAGTTGCGATCGCTCAGTCGCCTCACCTGCGTTCTCAAGCAATACGAATCCGATGCCCTGTGCAGCGACAATTTCCTGGGTCCGTGCTTCATCACCGGTGCTCGCGAGAGCTCCCACAAGCTGGGCGATCTGTTCGTCTTGCTCGGTAACGCTGCTTGAGGTGGCTGCCGTACGCACCTCATCTAGGCGCACCCCGGCTCCCTCAATGATCTGCGCGCGCACCGACTGCTCGCCTTCGACAGTGAGCACGAGGGTACGCAACGCGGGATCTTGCGTGCCGGCGGCCTGGATCAGCGCGGGCATCTGTGTATCGCCTGCGACCATGCCGGTCTGGTTGGTTGCGAGCTTGATCGCGAGCGGGCCTACGGCGATGAGCGCCATCAAGAGCCCGACGGCGACAACCGGAGCCGCAGCCTTACGAAGTGTCGTGGTGCCGACTGCGGCGAGGCCGAGCACGGCGATCCAGTAGAGTGCGAGGCCTGAGCCCGTCCAGAGGGAGACTTCGCTGGACCCGACGCTCGTGAGCTGCAGCTTCGAGGCACCCACCGCGGTGAGTAGGCCAAGGCCACCGAGCACGGCGTGCAGAATGGTGAAGTGCACGCGCCCGGTGATGAGGCCCAGTGCTGAAAGC
Source organism: Leucobacter sp. (assembly GCA_034676385.1). Classification (GTDB taxonomy): domain Bacteria; phylum Actinomycetota; class Actinomycetes; order Actinomycetales; family Microbacteriaceae; genus Leucobacter. The sequence continues at coordinate 7,862 of JAUCCH010000039.1, read as the reverse complement.
AGCACGATCGGCAGCAGCAGTACACCGACCAGTGCGGTCGCGGGGAGCGCATCAAGGCCAAGCTTTGCGAAGATGCTCCCCCAGCCCTCGAGTCCGAACTCGGGGAAGCCAAGCAGCAGGTGCCAGGTGGTGCCGGGCACAAACGTCGAGCTAATGCCTGGGTCGAGCAGCAAGTCGATGGGGTTCGCACCGCGCAACAGCATGAGCAGCTTGGGCGCGAAGAGCGCGAGCGGGGCAATGGCGATCGAGAGCACGCGGGCGATGCCGCGGGGTGAACCGATCATTCCTACAATGAGCAGCACGATGCCTGCAGGTATGAGCACGGGAGCGCAGGCAAGAGCGATGGCGGCGAGCAGCGAGGCAATGCCTGCCCAGCTCCACGACTCTCGTGCGCGGGTAGCCGCAAGCAGCAGCCATGGCAGCACCACGGCGAGGATCAGAGTAGGCAGGCGCCCTGCGGCGAGCGAGCCAAGCAGTACCGGGCTGAATGCCCACGCGAGCGCGAGCAGCGCACGACCAGCGGTGTTTTTGGTGAGCTGTGCACCCCAGATCCAGCCACCGAGCGAGGCGAGCGGAATCGCGGCGATGAGCATGAGCACAACGCCGTGGGAGGGGTTCCAGAAGGTGAGGCTGCCGAGTAGGGCGAGTACCCAAGTGAAGGGGTCGGCCGGGATACCGTTCTCTGTGCGGGTGTTCGCCCAAAGATCGCCGAGTGGGCTCAGGGGTGCGAGCGATCCCCCGGTCAAACTCACCTGTGTCACGGCCCACCAGGTGAGCCCGATCGTAATGAGCACGCTCGTCAGCAGCACCGCGAGGCCGCCGCTCGAGACGAAGTGCAGGTCATCGCGCAGGCGCCCCTGCGCGACCAGTATGGCTTCACGATCGATCATGCGTGCGGTGCGGACCGTCTTCGGGTCGACGCGGAGCGGCCTGACCGCCCCCCACCCCGCAGAGTTGGCTTCGCGAACCCGCTTGCGTGAGCTGGTGATCGCTCCGGGCCTAAAGAAGACTCTAAGGGCTGAAGAGAACTCGCCCCACATGTTGCCTGGTTGCTCGCGAATGAGTGCCCAGCATACGCGGGCGATCGCGAGGATCGGCAGGCCGAGCCACATGAAGAATGCAGCGAAGGCGGGCGCGTACGAGATTCGTCGGTGCAGTTGCGCGGTGCGAGCCTCGCGGTGCGCGGTGCGCATGACGCGCCTGGAGCGCTCGATACGCGGGCCAGCCACACCGAGCTGCGCGAAGCGCACCCTCGAAGTAGGTGCGACGATCACGCGGAACCCCGCGAGTCTCGCGCGAACGCTGAGGTCGAGACCGTCGTCGTAGACGGGGTACGCGGGGTCAAACCCTTCAAGCTGACGCCAGGCATCGGCCCGCACGAGCATGCCGACGGGACCAACCCCGAGTGTGTCTTGCAGGTGGTCGTACTGCTGCTGATCTCGCTCCTGGCGGCGCAGGAGCCAGCGCTCGCCCCGGTGGGTGAGGCTCTGGCCGAGCTCGATGATCCGGTCCGGGTGATCCCAGTCGACCAGCTTCGGGCCTGCGATCGCGACCGAAGGTGCGCGTTGCACTGTCGAGAGGATCTCGGCAAGGGCGTGAGGTTCTGGCGCCGAGTCTTCGGTGAGCAACCAGTACCAGTCCTGTACCTGTTCTTGCTCATTCGATGCACTCAAGGCGTTCGACGGCGTCGCCGCGACTCCCTGCTGCACTGCTCCCCCGAAAGAGACGATGTTTTGGGTCGACACCACGCCGGCAATGCCGGGATGCGACCGAAGCCCGTGCGCGAGACTCTCGCGGCCACCGTTCACCACCGCGATAACGCGGTCGGGCTGGCGGGTCTGCTCGGCAATGCCCGCAAGGGTCTGGTCTAGCCACTCGCCGCCGTGCCGGACGACGAGTATGGCGGTTACTCTAGTGCGCATAACATCGACAGCCTAGGCTGCGGTGTCGGCACTATTCCCGCGGCTTGCCGCAGACCGTGAAATACACAGCTATGCAGTAAATCTGCTGTTCTTCGGGCAGCGCAGGGCTCTTTACACTTAGCACTTCCTCGACGGGGGTTGCCGTCCCGCTACATTTCGGTCCGCGCCTTCTCAGTGCACACGCACCTATTTCGAACTGCACAGGGTTGCCCGTGGGCAGAAACTGCACACATCGCACGAAACTGCGCACGAAAGTGAGTAATGTTCGTGCAGTTTCGCACTATCTGTGCAGTTCAGCCCGAGCAAAAAACTGGGATCGAGGATCAGCCAGCTTCGCGACGGAGCTTGCGACGCTCGCGCTCGCTGAGCCCACCCCAGATGCCGAAGCGCTCGTCATTTGCGAGTGCGTAGTCGAGGCATGCGCTCCGAACTTCGCAGCCGTCGCAGATGCGCTTGGCTTCGCGGGTGCTGCCACCCTTTTCTGGGAAGAAGGCTTCAGGGTCAGTCTGAGCGCACAGCGCATCAGTCTGCCAAGCAAGAGCCTCGTCGTCTTCATTAATCTTGCGAACCCCAGGCACGCCGAGAAAGACGGGATCGACGTACCAGTTGCCGGGAACCTGCGAGCCATTGGAGCGTGGCGACATCGTCACGTTACTCCTCTCGGTATTGGTCGGACACTGGTCTGTGACAATTACACCGTTGTAGTTCGTCTAAGTCAAGCCGAGGATCATAAAGCCTCAACTACTGCTTGAGGGTTAAGACACGCCAGACCAATTCTCCCCGACGGTCGCGAGGAACACTTCAGCGATGCCACTGAGCTCAATATCTTCGCCCGCAGAAACATATAGCGACTGTCCGCGGCCTACACTCGCGACTTCTGAGAGCTCGGCTCCGACGCGCTCGACGCGAACTTTGCCCTGAACCACGACCATTACTGTCGGATACTCGACACGAACTGTCACGCTTTCGGCGCGGTCCGAGCGATCCACACCGTCGCCAGAAACATCACCAGAAATACCTCCAGCAGAATCGCCAGCCGCATTCTCGTCAAAATCGTCATGGGCCGCGAAGTCGTCGGGCTCCCCGAGCCGAGCGCGCAGCAGCCGAAACTCAGGCACATCGGGAGCCCACACCGACAGACCGGGCGCAACTGCGCGAGCCGCGAGCAGCGGGGTATCGAGGGTCGATGTGTCGACGATGCGCAGCACCTCGGCGACGTCGATGTGCTTTTCCGTGAAGCCTGCTCGCAGCACGTTGTCGGACGCGGCCATGACCTCGACCGCGATGCCACCGAGGTAGGCATGCAACTGGCGCGCAGAAAGATAGATTGCCTCGCCGGGTTGCAGCGTCACGAGATGCAGCAGCAGTGAAATCAGGACGCCAGGATCGCCGGGGTGCGTGGCAGTCAGCTCGATGAGCGCGCGCAGGCGGGCGGCAGGGATCCTCGAAGCCAATAATTCGAGGGCCTCGCCCTGTAGCACCTCTTCGATCGCGAGTACCCCGGCTGCTACGGAATCATCGTTTCCAAGCGCCCAGTTCAGGTACGAGGATCGCGCTTCGCCATCGCCCTGGCCTGCCGTCACCGCGCAGTGCCCGGCTGCACAGAGCAGCACCTCGCGGCCCGGACCCTCTGGCGCAGCTTCGGCGAGCGCGAGCAGGTCTGCCCGGGCAGCCGCAAGCGGCCGGAAGCCACACAGTGCGGTCACCTCGCTCAACGCGACGAGCAACTCGGGCTTGGTGATTGTCGTCACCGTAGTTGCGCTCGCGGGCGTCCGCAGGAATACCTGCGGCCTCTTCGCGCGCGAACCCGGCCTCGGCCTGCTGCTTGTCAGGATGCACTTGCAGCGACAGCGGCGCCCCAATTCCGAGGACCTTGAGCAGGAACGGCAGGTGCTTCCCGTCGACACCGTAGCGCTCGGGGTCGCTCTCGATCAGATCGATGAGTGTCTGTGGGGCGGGGCTCGCTTTGGCGACCGATGCGGGGGCGCCCGGGTGGTCACCAAGCCAGAGCTCTGCCTGCGGCTCGCCGGTGGGAGCGATGCCGAGCAAATCGGGCAGGGCATCGCGAGATCCCCACGCGTAGGCGCGCGGGGTGTTCTCAATGAAGATCAACATGTTCGATGCTCCGTATCCACCCGCTACCATACCGACTATGACCGAGAGTAAAACGAGACTGGGCGTAAGCGCCTTCGCGATCATCGCGTTTGTGTTCGTGTTCGGCAGTAATGGCGTGCGTTACATCGTGGGGCTTCCCGCATTTTTCGTGCTCGCAGGCGTGCTTACGATCGCGAGCATTGTGCTGTTTATCCGTCTGAAGCCGGCACGTTTTCGTTGGTATCGCCTCCCCTCGCCGATCTACTGGTTTCTCACGCTCGCAGTACTCTCGATTTTCTGGAGCGCCTACAGGCTCGAGACTGTTGCCGGGGTGGCCGCCCAACTCGCTACGACCGTAATTGCCGTGGTGCTCGCCTTCGTGCTCAGCTGGCACGAATTGCTACGTACTCTTGCGTCATCGATGCGCTGGCTGCTCGCCGCTTCGTACGTCTTCGAGCTGTATGTGTCGCTCATCGTCCGTGAGCCGCTCATGGCGTGGTGGATGGAGCAACCCGAGGGCAAGACCCACAAGATCCTCTTCTGGAGCCGCGACCTCTTGTTTGAAGGCGGACCGATTCAGGGAATCTTCGGCAACTCGGTGCTGCTGGGATTTCTCGCGCTGCTCGCGCTTATTCTCTTCGGCATTCAGTTGCGGGCGGGCCTCGTGCGCCCGTTCTACGGCTGGTGCTGGGTGGCAGTCGCAGTGGTCACGCTCTTGCTGACCCGCAGCGCGACTATCTGGGTGGCGCTGCTCGCGGTACTCGTGGTGCTCGGGTTCGCGCTTTGGGGCAGGCGTGTGGGGCAAGCCAAGCGCATGCCGCTGTATGGCACCGCCCTGGCACTCATCGCCATTGCCGCCGCGGCCGTGCTCTTCGCCCGTGACTTCGTCTTTGGTTTGCTCGGCAAGAGTGGCGACCTGACTGGCCGTGCCGAAACCTGGCAGAAGGTGTGGGAGCTCGTCGAGCAGCACCCCTGGTTCGGCGGGGGCTGGGTAAGCTACTGGCCCACTTGGGTCGAGCCGTTCAAAGGCCTCGACACCAAGGCCGGCATCCCGGTCATGAGCGCACACAACGCGTGGCTCGACGTGTGGCTGCAACTCGGCATTATTGGCGTGCTCGTGTTCGCGCCGATCGTGTTCCTCACGCTGCAGCGCGTGTGGTTCCGCGCGGTTGACCGCCCGATCCGTGGCCCCGGCCCCGCTCTGCCGTTCGCCACGAGTGCTCTGTGGCCTTTGCTCGTACTGACCGCGCTGCCTGCGCAGTCGATCACCGAGAGCCGCCTGCTGATCGAGAGCGGTTGGCTTCTGCTGATCATTCTCGCGGTCAAGACCCGCTTCGACTTCGAGATTCCAGCGCAAGACACGGAGCCAAGAAAGCGCCCGTGGCGCGAGGTCCCGATTCCGCGCGACACCCGTGGGCAAGTCCCACATAAGGTGCGTCGCGAAAAGGGCAGCCACGAGGGGCTCGGGTAGTTTTCTAGCCGAGGATCACGCCTCGAGCCAGTGCAGCACCCGTTCTGCCGCGGCTTCACCCTCAGCAAGCATGGCCTCGTGGCCGAGCCGCGTTCTTACCGCAGCAGGTGCTGACTTGCGAGCGCGACATATGCTTCCGCCCCGTCCATCAGCACGGACTCGTCAAACATTGCCTCTGGAGAATGGTTCCAACCGGTACTTCCTTCAACCGAAGCACCGAGAAAGATCATGGCCCCCGGGATCTGAGAAAGCACGGACCCGAAATCTTCCGAGCCCAGCGTGGGTGTGGTGAGTTCCTGCACTCGCCCTGGAAACTTTGCGGAGAGCGTCGCAAAACTTCTTTCAGCAAGCTCAGCGTCATTCACGGTTGGCTCGTATCTTGGGGTTACCTGCACCTCGGCCTCGGCCGAATGAATCCGCGCCGCGTTCTCACTTACCCGAGTGATCGTCTCCAGTGCACGCGTGCGATCCTCGGCATCGAAGGTTCGTAGTGTCGCGGAGAGCCTAGAAGCTGCCGGAATAATATTGGGTGCAGAACCCGCGTGCAGCTCACCCACGTTGCAAATCACCGATGCGAACGGATCATGCGAACGGGCCACTGCGGACCTCAATTCGAGAGCAGTAGCCGCTGCAGCTCCGAGTGCGTCACCTGCTAAGTGCGGAGCTGCGGCATGGCCTCCTTCACCACGAAAGTGCACATCGACACGGTCTGCCGCAGCCATAATGGCACCGTTGCCGACGCTGAAGACCCCGCGGTTCCATGGGGCTGCCATGACGTGCAGCGCATAGGCGGCAACTGCCCGAAGGGACCCCTCGCCGAGTACACCCTCAGCAATCATTTGGTGTGCGCCCCCATAGCCTTCTTCGCCAGGCTGAAACATCAGTACAACTCGCCCGACAAGATGTTCACGCATGCCTGCGAGGATCTTCGCCGCGCCCAGCAGCATCGCAGTGTGCATATCGTGGCCGCAGGCATGCATCGCTCCGTCTATGCGTGAGCGGAACGAGAGCTCGGTGAGTTCAGTGAGCGGTAATGCATCCATGTCGGCACGCAACAGGACTGTTGGCCCGGGAGCTGAACCTTCGATCACCCCAATGACCGAGCTAAGTTTGTTGCCAAGGCGGTACGGCACGTCGAATTGTTCAAGGTGCTTTGTAATCACCCGCTGCGTTTCTGGAAGCTGCAAACCAATTTCTGGGTGTGCGTGGATTTGCCGCCGCACCTCAACCATCATCTTCGATAAGAGTTCGGAGTTTCAGAGACACTGTTCGCCTCACCTGTTCATGATGAGTTTCAGCACGTGGGCTCGCGCTTCAGCAAATTCCGGTAGCGTCTTCGTCTCGACCTGGTCTCGAGGCCTGGCCAATCCGATTGGCACGACCTCGCGCACGCTCGATGGCTTCCCACCGAGAACGATAACGCGATCACCGAGGTACACGGCCTCGTCGACATCGTGAGTAACGAGCAGCACAGTGGTGCCAAAACGGGTGTGCAGATCAAGCACGAGGTCTTCAAGCTCCGTGCGAGTTTGCGCGTCGACCGAGGCAAATGGCTCATCCATCAGCAGAAGGTGCGGCCTGTAGGCGAGAGCCCTTGCAATTGCAACCCGCTGTTGCATGCCCCCTGAAAGCTGCCATGGCGCCTTGGATTCGTGGCCAGCTAGGCCCACCGCGGCGAGGCTCTCCATGGCGCGCTCTCGCATCTCGGTTTTCGAAATACCTTTGTCTTTGAGTGGGAAGATCACGTTTTGCAGCACGGATTTCCAGGGCATCAGCGACCTTGTGTAGTCCTGAAACACCATTCCGAGGTGCCTGGGTGGGCCGACAATCGGTGCTCCATCGAAACGCAGATCCCCACCGGTGATGGGCTCCAAACCTGAGAGGCATCGCAGCAGTGTGGTCTTGCCAGTCCCCGACGGTCCGACTACGCACACGAACTCGCCCCGCCGAATCGTTAGATCCAAACCGTCGATGATGAGGTTATTCGTGGGAGTTGCTCCGAATCCCTTGCTCAGTCCGACGGCGCTCAGCACTTCCTGCGTCGTATCGACCGAATCTGTCGCAGTTATGCGATCCATGATCCACCCCGTTCTGTATTGCGTTGGCGATGCCAGCGCAGCACCGTGTTTTCAACCGTGACAAAGATCGCGTTGAGGGCCAGACCAAGTAGACCCAGCATGATGACGGCCGCCCACATGTCTGCAACCTGAAATGTCCGCTGAGACAGGAGAACGGAGTGCCCCAGTCCCGCGCTCGCCCCAACCATTTCGGAAAGTACGATGAGGGTAATCGAGTAAAGCAGGCTCGTGCGAACACCGGCCATGACCATGGGACCGATCGCTGGGAGAGTCATATGCAGCAACTGCCGCCAGCGT
>JAUCCH010000038.1:0-4660 GCA_034676385.1 Leucobacter sp. | reverse complement strand
CGACACACTCGGCTACGTTCGCAACGATGCTGCCCGGCAGCTGAGGGCTGGCAGGAGTCGCTGTACCGGGTTAGTCGTGCTTGACATTGCAAACCCGTTTTTTTCGGACTTGGTCCGCGGCGCGGAGCGGCGCGCGGCTGAAGAGGGCCTCACTATTTTGGTGGGGGATACGAGGAAGACGCGGCGCGCGAGCGGGTTTACATCGATCTTTTGCGGAGCAGCGGGTATTCGGGCTCCTCGTTTCGCCGCTTGGTGGGACAATGCCTCGCCTTCGAGCCCTCCGAAAGCAGGGTCTCTCAACAGTCCTCGTTGACTGGCAGACAGAAAATGCTCAGTTCTCTTCTGTTACAGTCGAGAATTGGCAGGTGGATTTGGCTCTCAATCACCTTTTGGAACTCAGTCGACGTTGTATTACGTTTGTGGGTGGTCCGCACAGCATTCGACAGGTCAGCGACAGGTTTGAAGGTGCACGCAACGCTGTCACTACCCGGACGCGACATTGGAAGTTCTTGACACCGCGTCACTCACCGTTTTCTACAGGGTCGTCAAGTGGGCCAGCGCATTACGCAGAGACGAGCCTCAGCTAGACCGGACGCCATCTTTGCGGCGAATCATCTGCTCGCGCTCGGTCTTATCCAGGCATTCAGGCTTTCGGGGAAGATTTCGGTGCCGGATGATATTGCTCTCGTCGGCTACGATGACATTGATTTCGTCTCAGCAGCCATGGTGCCGATGACTTCAGTGAGGCAACCGACGACCAGTATCGGGCGCTCTGCCGTGGAACTCCTTCTCAAGGAAATTGCCGGCGGTACGGAGTTCGAACCTGAACGGATCGTGTTCCAGCCGGAATTGATCGTTCGGGACTCGACCTCCGTCGCACACTAATGTCACGAACCGGCGTCGCAATCTAAAGCACCCTCCCTCGGTGCTGTGGCCCGCTTAGGTCTTGTGCGCCTCGGCCTCGATAATCGCGATCTCCTGCGTGGCGAGCTGGTGCGCGCGCCCGTCGGCAGCGTAGCCGATATTGAAGCGCGGCCAGGTCTTCGTGTAGTGCACCCTCACTCGTTTGTAACGCATGAGCCGATAGAGGCACGCGGCTGCCGCGAGAATCCCGGAGATTGCGGCAACGCCAAGGCCCCACCGTGGACCGAATTGGTTGACCACCCATCCGACGAACGGAGCACCAATGGGCGTTCCGCCCACGAAGATCGCCATGTACAGGGCCATCACGCGACCACGCATGCTGGGCTTCACCGTTGTTTGCACAAACGAGTTCGCTGTCGTCATGAACATGAGGGAAGCGAAGCCGATGAGAGTGAGGGACACCGTGAACATTTCGAACGTCGGCATCATCGCCGAGACTCCACTCGCGAGACCGAAAAGCGCAGCGGAAGTGAAGAGTGTGCGCATTCTCGGCCGCTCTTGCCTGGCCGAGAACAGTGCGCCCGTAATCGAACCGATGGCCATCACGGAACTGAGCATCCCGAACTCTGCTGCTCCCTTGTGGAACGTGATCGTCGCCATGGTAGAGGTGTAGATCGCAAAGTTCAGGCCGAAGGTGCCGATGATTCCGACCATGATGAGGATGACGATAATGGCGGGCTTCTTGCGCACATAGCGGAACCCGGCAATTATCTGGCCGCGCGCTCGCGGGGCGCGGGGGTTGGGCGCGCAGTTCGCTCACTCGGATCGCGACGAGGGCGACGATGGTGCCGATGAACGTCCCGGAGTTGATGACGAACACCCATCCGGCTCCAACGATGGCGATGAGAACGCCTGCGACAGCGGGGCCGAGCAGCCGAGCCGCGTTAAAGGACACCGAGTTAAATGACACGGCGTTAGTGAGGTCTTTCTTCTCGACCAGCTCGGCGACGAAAATTTGGCGCACGACTGCATCGACGGCCGAGACGATGCCCAGCATGAGCGCGAATAGGTACACGTGCCACAGTTGCGCGATGCCCATGACGACGATGATGCCGAGCCCGAGAGCAAGTGCGCCCATGATGGCCTGAGTGACGATGAGCATCTTTCGCACGTTGACGCGGTCGGCGATGACGCCGGCCCACGGCATGAGGATCAGCACAGGGCCAAGTTGCAGCGCCATGGTGATCCCGACGGCCGCGGCGTCATGGTCGGTGAGCTCGGTGAGCACGATCCAGTCCTGGGCGGTGCGCTGCATCCACGTGCCGATGTTGGACGTGAGGGCACCGATGAACCAAATCAGATAGTTGTGCTCTCGTAGGGAACGAAACGTAGACGTCACTTCTCGGCGAGCTCCTTAAGGATGGGGACCGCCTGCTCGAGGATTCGAAGTTGGTCTGGACTGAGCAACCGGAGGTGCTGAGTGAACCAGGCATCGCGCCGACGCCTGGTTTCGTTGACGAAGGCCTGCCCCGTCTCGGAGAGGTCGATGTGAATTCTCCGCGCATCGTCTTCGGCCGTCACGCGCGTGACGAGACCGGAGGCGACAAGGGCGTTGACGGTGCGGTTCATACTTGGCGGAGTGACGCGCTCGTGTTCGCTGAGCGAACCAAGGGATTGCCGACCGTGAGCGCCAAGCGTGAAGAGCACTGAGCGTTGGCTTTCTGAGATGTCGTCGTCGGGTGCGTTTGACCTAATCCGACGCGCGAGTCGCTGGATCGCCAGTCGCAGCTGTTGGTTGTGATCTCGATCCATAATTACTTAGCATAGCAAATTAGCGTGGCTAATGAATTCGGCATCCGGTGTCACTATGGTGACGAGCAATACACTGAGAAGAAGCGAGAACTCCGGAAAGGCAGGCACAGTGGCCACCTCGACATCAGTGCGTGACGACCGCACCTACGTGGATGCCGAAGGCATCACGATCCACTATTACGTCTGGCCAGCCAAGAAGCCTCGCGCAGTGGTGCAGATTCTGCACGGACTCGGCGAGCATGCGACGCGTTATGAGTGGCTCGCTGGCCAACTTAACGCCGCTGGCTACACGGTGTATGCAGACGATCATCGTGGACACGGTCATACCGGACTCGGCCAAGTCGGGAGGAGACCACGCAAAGCTTGGCAAGCTCGGACCTGGGGGGATGCCGGCAACCGTCGAGTCAGTGCGCCAATTGACCGGGATGATTCGTGCGGAGAACCCGAAGCTGCCGCTTGTGCTCCTTGGGCACAGCTGGGGCTCATTCCTTGCCCAGATGCTCCTCAATAAGTATTCGAGTGAGTACGATGCGGCGATCCTGAGCGGCTCCGCGCTTCGTACCTTCGCCCACATGAACAGCGGTGACTTGAATGCGAAGTACAAGCACCTCGGAACGACCGGCTATGAATGGCTCAGTCGAGACAAGAACACTGTCGCCACTGCCGCGGCTGATCCGCTCATGTTTATCGCCAAGGCACTCCCCCTGTTTGGAGTCGTAGACAGTCTTCGACTCTTGGGCAAACCTGCCAAAGACATCGAAAACGATCTTCCCGTGCTCATTCAAGTGGGCAGCAAGGATGTCGTCGGTGGCGTTCACAGCAACGAACTTCTCGCGCAGGCTTACCTCACGCGCAGCGGCCTCAGCGATGTCGAACTCATCGTCTATACGGGCGCACAGCACGAAATTTTCAACGAAACTAACAAAGACGACGTAGTTGCAGACACTCTGGCGTGGTTGGCTGATCGCGTCAGATGAGCACTCTGTTTACCCGCATCATCCGTGGAGAAGAACCGGCGCGGTTTATTTGGAAAGACGATTTGTGTGTCGCCTTCCTCACGATTGAACCTCGCCAACCCGGGCACGCGCTCGTTGTGCCGAGGCTCGAAGTGGATCGCTGGCTGGATGCACCGGACACCCTCATCGCGGAGCTCATGGTCGTGGCACACCGCATCGGGTTAGCGCAGAGGGAGGAGTGGGGGTCCGACCGTGCGGGGCTCATGATTGAGGGCTACATGGTGCCTCACCTCCACATCCACGTCTGGCCATCGTGGTCGCCGCGAGAGTTTCACCCCTCCGGGATCGATCGAGCTGCCGAGAACGTTGATCTTGATGCAGCGGCCGTTCGATTGCGATCTCGGATGCGCTCTCATGGCTGGGAGCAATACGTTCCGGCAGAGGATTAAGCTTGTGGTGATGTGGCCGACGCGCGAAATGCTCGACGTGAAAACCACAGAGAAGGGCACTTAATGCACGGCGAATACAAAGTTCCAGGGGGAAAGCTCGTTGTTGTCGACCTTGACGTCGTCGACGAACGCCTCACCAACTTCCGACTCTCCGGCGACTTCTTTCTCGAACCCGATAGCGCCCTTGAGTCGATCAATGAGGCCGTCAACGGGCTGCCCGCCGACAGTGATTCCGCCTGGATTGCCGCAGCGGTTAAGGGTGCACTCCCGGATGACGCGCTTTTCCTGGGGTTAAGCCGGAAGCCGTGGCGATCGCCATCCATAGTCTGCTTATCGAGCGCGCGAAGCTGGACCGACTACGAGTGGCAACTCATTCACGACGAGGCGTATCCGCCCGTCATGCAAATGGCGCTCGACCAGGTGCTTTCAGAGGAAGTCGGCGCGAGGGCGGCGCAAACCCACGCTTCACATTTGGGAGTGGGATGAGCCTGGCGTCGTCATCGGCAGCTTTCAGTCGGTGAAAAACGAGGTCGACTTGGAGAACGCGAAGAAGTACGGAATGCAGGTCGTGCGACGCAT
>JAUCCH010000037.1:0-28215 GCA_034676385.1 Leucobacter sp. | reverse complement strand
GCAGGTGTCTTGCTGCAAGCAATCGGTTCGCTGATTCAGGCCTCGAAAGCTATGTGCGCACACGACTCGCTTGGATGAGAGTCCGCGTGGTCGCCCAGGCTTGGGTGCAAGGGCATCGGGTCGACTTTCTCATCGGGCAACGACTCATTTTGCAGATCGACGGAAGCCAACACACCGGTGCCCAGCGAACCAAAGACGGTCAGCACGATGCCAAGGTGAGTCTTCTTGGGTACAAAGTTATCCGGGTAACCTACGCGCAGGTCATGCATGATTGGCCGGCAGTTCAACTGCTCATTATGGAGGCACTCGCCCAAGGCAAGCACCTTACGGACTAATCTGGCACGGTGATGGCGGTTACTGTGGCAACAGTTGCTGCGGCGACAGACCCAGCTGCCCTGCCGCTGCCGCTGGGGTCGCTGCTCGACTCCCACTATTCCAGCACATGGCGCATCAACCCAGCTCGTCATTGGGCGCCAGGCCCGAATGTCGCTCGGGCCTGCATAAGAACCGTGATCTGCACGGATCCCGCGATTCTGTAAGAAATTCGCGGGATCTGTGCAGATTACAGGCAGGGTGCAGATCACGGGCAGGGTGCAGTCAAAGGTCGGGCGGCTCCGGCAGACCTAGCCCTGAGCCAGCAACCAGGCCATCAGCGCCTTTTGGGCATGCACCCGATTCTCTGCCTCGTCCCAGACCACACTTTGCGGGCCATCGATTACCTCGGGGGCCACCTCAAACTCGCGGTATGCGGGTAGGCAGTGCAGGAAGATCGCGTCGCTCGCGGCACCTGACATCAGCTCGGGCGTCACGCGGTACGCACCAAAGAGTTCGACGCGCTCAGCTTTCTCGGCTTCCTGCCCCATCGACACCCAGGTATCGGTGATCACGGCATCGGCACCAGCAACGGCAATACCAGGATCACTCGTCACGGTGACACTTCCGCCGGTCGAGGCGGCGATCCTCTGCGCATCCTCAACAATGTCGGTGCGCGGCAGGTAACCCGCCGGCCCTGAAACACGAATATGCATACCTGCGGTCGCGAAGCCGAGGAGGTAGGAATGCGCCATGTTGTTCGAGGCATCACCGACATATGCTGCCGTGAGCCCTGCGAGGTCGCCCTTCTGCTCGCGAATAGTTTGCAGATCAGCAAGAATTTGGCACGGGTGAAAATCGTCACTCAGTGAGTTAATGACGGGCACCGTGGCGTGCTCGGCCATCTCTTCAAGCCCCGAATGGGCGAACGTGCGCCAGATAATCAGCGAAACCATGCGCGAAAGCACCTTCGCGGTGTCAGCGATTGACTCTTTTTCGCCGAGCTGCGCTTCACCGGGATTCACGATGATCGCGTTCCCACCAAGCTCAGCGATTCCGGCCGCAAAACTAAACCTGGTGCGCGTGCTGGTCTTGTCGAAAAAGACTGCAGCGCTCTGCGGGCCTTCGAGCGGTCGCTCGCTGAACGGGCTCGCTTTCAGGCGTGCTGCAAGCTCAAGAACCTCCAGCTGCTCGGCAGGGCTCAGGTCGTCATCACGTAGAAAATGCCTAGTCACTCTCTAAGCCTACTGCGGTCAGAACGTCTCACTTGCGACGAAACCTAGCCACCATTTAATAGCGCGAGGATCGCAGCCTCCGGCTGCCCCTCCCAAGTACCGACCAACGCAAACTGGTCTGACCTCGCTTGGAGCGATGGATCCACCACTCGCACGAGTTCAAGCACCGCAAGATCGTCCTCAATGTGGGTGCGCGCCCCCAGAGTTTCAACCGTGGCCTCGCTCAGGTCGGGCACCGAGTTGTTCACTGTGCCTGTCCCATGTACTGGAACCAGGGGCACTCTTGGGATGGGGTTACCTTCGGCGTCCGCTACAAACTCGTCGGCACCTCGACCACCGGTAGCCATGACAGCAGCCATCACAGCCCTGTAAACCGGATCACCCGCAGCGTCGCTGATCCAACGCGTGCCCAATACTCCGTGCTCTGAAGTTCCAATCAAGAAGCTCTCACCATCTTCCAATGGTGCCGCTCGGTACGTCATCGGCACGTGGTAAACGGTCTCATCGCCGGCGGTCACCAGAACGCCTTCAAGCCCCACTTCTCCAGCGGGATCATCAAATCTGTACCCACCAAGATTGCGCAGCGCACTCACGTCACCCACGAACCAGGGCTGCCGAGGCAGCCATCCGGCGACCAACTCAAGTTTTGAGGGAGACATAGTGGTCTTGTACATGAGAGCCATGCCCTGATCCTACGCGTCACAAACAGTTCGGGGCAATGACCACTGATGGTCACTGCCCCGAACTGTTTATACCGCTGCGGTAGTTACTTCGCCAGCTGAGCCTTCGACTAGCACAAGCCGCATGAGGTAACGGTCATTTCTGACCGTTACGCGGCTCGTGCCGAGGCCGTCTCGGTCTCGGCTACTTCGCCAGCTGAGCCTTCAACTTAGAAGCAGCACGTGCACGAGTAATCGCGTCGAGGTGTACCTTGCGGATGCGGATGACCTCGGGGGTCACCTCCACGCATTCGTCTTCGCGAGCGAACTCAAGGCTCTCCTCGAGAGTAAGCAAGCGTGGTGGGGTCATCGACTCAAAGTTGTCGGCGTTCGCCGAACGCATGTTCGTGAGCTTCTTTTCCTTGGTGATGTTCACATCCATGTCTTCACTACGTGAGTTCTCACCGATAACCATGCCCTCGTAGACCTCCTGCGCGGGCTGCACGAAGAAGCTCATGCGCTCCTGCAAGTTGATCAGCGAGAACGGAGTGACCACGCCTGAACGGTCGGCAACGATCGAACCGTTGTTGCGAGTGATGATTGGGCCAGCCCACTCGGCGTATCCGTGGGCGATCGCGTTAGCAATACCGGTGCCTCGGGTTTCCGTCATGAACTCGCTGCGGAAGCCGATCAGACCACGCGAAGGAACGATGAATTCCATGCGCACCCAGCCGGTGCCGTTGTTCACCATGTTCTCCATACGACCCTTGCGGGCAGCAAGCAACTGAGTGATTGAGCCGAGGTGCTCCTCGGGGGTATCGATCGTGAGGTGCTCGAAGGGTTCGTCAGTCTTACCGTCGACCTCCTTGGTCACCACCTGAGGCTTGCCAACGGTCAGCTCGAAGCCTTCGCGGCGCATGTTTTCAACGAGGATCGACAGCGCGAGTTCGCCTCGGCCCTGCACTTCCCACGCATCGGGGCGCCCGGTGTCAAGCACCTTCAGCGACACGTTACCGATGAGTTCGCGATCGAGGCGATCCTTGATCATGCGAGCGGTGAGCTTGTGGCCCTTGACCTTGCCGACGAGAGGCGAAGTGTTCGCACCGATCGTCATTGAGATCGCGGGATCGTCAACGGTGATCACTGGCAGCGGTCGAGGATCGCTCGCGTCAGCGATGGTCTCACCGATCGTGATGTTCTCGATGCCGGCAATCGCGACGATGTCGCCAGGGCCCGCCTTTTCTGCGGGGAAACGAGTGAGGGCTTTGGTGAGCATCATCTCGGTGATACGCACATTCTGGGTGCTGCCGTCGTGCTTGATCCACGCGACAGTTTCGCCCTTGTGGATCTCACCATGGTGCACACGCAGCAGCGCGATACGACCGAGGAACGGCGAAGAGTCAAGGTTTGTGACGTGAGCCTGCAATGGGCGCTCATCGTCGTAGCTCGGTGCGGGCACACGGTCGAGAATCGTCTTAAACAGTGGCTCGAGGTCTGGGTGATCAGGCAGCGTGCCGTCTGCGGGGCGGGTGTGGCTTGCAGCCCCTGCGCGGCCCGAGAGGTACACGGTCGGCACGTCAAGCACGGCGTCGACGTCGATGTCAGGGTTCTCTTCACTCAGGTCGCTCGCAAGGCCGAGGAGGAGGTCTTGCGCGTCGCCTTCTACGCCTTCGATGCGAGCATCGGGGCGGTCGGTCTTGTTGACGGCGAGGATCACGGGCAGCCGTGCCTCAAGCGCCTTGCGGAGCACGAAGCGGGTCTGCGGCATGGGGCCTTCGGCCGAGTCGACGAGCAGCACGACGCCATCAACCATTGACAGTGCGCGCTCGACCTCGCCGCCGAAGTCAGCGTGGCCCGGGGTATCGACCACATTGATCGTGATCGGACCGTTCTTGGCGTGCTCGCCCTCGTAGGTGACCGCGGTGTTCTTCGCGAGGATCGTGATGCCCTTTTCGCGCTCGAGGTCGTTCGAGTCCATGACGCGATCACCGACCTCTTCGTGAGCGTCAAACGAGTTGGTCTGCGTCAGCATTGCGTTGACGAGAGTGGTCTTGCCGTGGTCAACGTGAGCGACGATGGCGACATTACGGAGGTCTTCGCGTGTGGCGAGAGCCATATTGGGGGTTCCTAACGAACGAAAATTTGCAACGTTCTATTCTACATGTCCAAAAGTGAACGTTTCCCAGCTAAATACTGACGCTCAGGACGGAGCGCCTTGCCCACCATACAGAAAGTTTGTTGACAATGGGGGATCCTCGATTTAACATGAAACCAAATGGTTGCACATACACTTACCGATGACGACGTAGATCGCATCTTCCGAGCCCTCGCAGATCGCACGAGGCGCGATATCTTGCGCCGAACACTCACCGCTGAAGCGTCGATCTCGGATCTCGCGAAGGACTACGACATGTCATTCGCAGCCGTACAGAAGCACGTCGCGGTACTCGAAGCAGCCGACCTCGTCGCACGCATTCCGAGAGGAAGGGAGCGCATCATTCAAGGCAACCCCGAAACTATACGGCGAGCCCAGCACCTGCTTGGGCGTTTTGAAGACATTTGGCGCGGGCGAATTGACCGCCTCGACGCACTCCTCACTGAAGACATGTAATCGAAAGGCAACGCAAATGCCCATCACATCCGTAGACACGGACCCACAAACCCTCACGTTGACCGTCGTCGCAGACTTCCCCGCCTCCGTACGCAGACTCTGGGACGCATACCTCGACCCCCGCCAGATCGAACGGTTCTGGGGCCCACCGACCTACCCCGCAACATTTACACGCCACGACGGGTTCGTCGGGGGCCTCACAAAATATCGAATGACCGGCCCCGAGGGGCAGGTCAGCTGCGGTTACTGGCAATGGACAGCAGTCGACGAAGGCAACTCGTTCGACGTGCTCGATGGCTTCGCAACCGACGACGGTGAGCCAAACCTCGATATGCCCAACATGCGCATGAAATTCGAGTTCATCGAAACCGCCCTGGGCTCAAGGCTCATCACTACCACTCACTTCAACTCTCTCGACGAACTCGAGCAGCTGCTGGAAATGGGCATGATGGAGGGCATGAGCTCCGCTATGGGGCAGATCGACGATGTGCTCACAGATCTCGCAACCTTCGCAGCGAGCAATGCAACCGAGGCGCAGCTCATCGGCTCGAATCAGGCGAGAGTCTCAAGAGTAGTTCGAGGATCAGTCGCGCAGCTGTGGCAGGCGTTCACCGACGAGGCGTTGCTACGCCGCTGGCAACTCGGCCCCGACGGGTGGGAAATGACGATCTGCAACGTCGGCGCTGAGGTTGGTGCCGTGGTGCACACAGAGTGGCGCAACCTGGATTCCGGGGAGAGCTTCGGCTTTACCGGCAAAGTCGTCGAGTCCGATCCCACGTTTCGGCTCGTCACTACCGAGCGCATGGTCTCACCCACCGACCCAGAGGGCGTATCAAGCCCCGAAACGCTGAACGAGTTGACCTTCACGCCGGTCGAGGGCGGCACGCTTGCCTCGTACCTCATTACATACCCCGACGCTGAGACGCGAGAGATGGTCCTCGCGACTGGCATGGCGGAAGGCATGGAGGCGAGCTTCGTGCGGCTCGAGCGTGAGGTGTTTGCCGCCTGAGCGCGACTACCGGTGATGGGGACGGGGTTTGGGTTTCGTCATTCCAGAGGGTCTTCAGTTTGCGGCGTCCAAGGATGCCACAAACCTCAGCCCCACATATGACAAAACCCAAACCCCGTCCCCATCACCTCTCCGTTCGAAAGAGCCAAACTTACGCTCGAAGCGCGAGGCCTGCCGCCGCTTCCAGGACGAGCAGGGCCGCGAGGCGCACGGTGCGACCGTCGGGAGTGTCTGCGGTCGCGTCGACCTCTGCGATATCGATTCCCTTAACACGACGGTCAGTTGCGAGAAGCCTCGTAATGCGGCGCAACTCATGAGCCTGGATACCTCCGGGAACCGAGGCGGGGCAACCTGGGGCAACACTTCTGTCGCAGACATCTACGTCGAGATCTACGTGGATGGCAGCACCGCCCGCACCAGCGATTGAGAGCGCCTCAGCAACGATGTCGGCAAGCGTGCGGTCGTGCAATTCATCGCGGTGGATCACGGTGATGCCAAGATCCTTCGCTCGCTGGCGATACGCCTGTGAGTTAGCAAAGTCTGCTATCCCTATCTGCACCACACGCTTCGGATCGAGGCCCATCTCGATGAGTCGCCTCACCGGGGAGCCATTGCTTCGGCCGTCGCGCAGGTCGTGATGAGCGTCAAGCGTGATAAGGCCGGCCGCCCTGATTCCACCGTGCGAAGCGGTCACTCCGAGCGCAGTAGGAACGGTGCAAGCGTTGTCACCGCCCAGTGCTACAACGAGGTCTGCCTGAGCCGCGAGCTCGGCGATCCTCGCCGCTGCAAATTTCTCGCCTTGTTCATCATCAGGATCGGCAACGTCACCCGCATCCGCGATAGTGAGCGCCTCGTGCAGTACGATCTCGATCTCGTCACCGCGAGCGCTCTGGGCTCCCTCAGCAACGATGTGGGTCGAGTATCGGCGCAGCGCTTCGCGGATCGCCGCTGGTGTCTCGTGGGCGTTTGTCGGTGAGAGCGATGTGCGGCTCGTCGGCACACCAACGATCGTAAGGTCATTACGGGCCGACGTCGGCGCTTCCCAGCTGCCAGCTCGGGGCCACATCGGATCGTTGGAAAGCTTTGTGCTGCTCATGCTTGAACTCTATGCAATTCCGGGGTGGTATCGGGAATGATTTGAAACACATAGTCTGGGATTCCGGACAGTTCTGATGCACCCGACCTTCCTACGCACCCGCAAGTCGGCTGGAATCGATTTATGAGCAATTCAGTGATCCTTGGCGCAGCACCTCTGACCGTCGCAGACGTCGTCGCGGTCGCCCGATTCGACGCACGCATCGAGATTGATGCCGACGCACACACACGCATTAGCGAGAGCCGCAAAATGATCGAGAAGCTCGCTAATGACACGAGGCCCCACTATGGCGTCTCTACCGGATTCGGGGCGCTCGCGAAGGTGCAGATCCCGACCGAAAAGCGTCAGCAGCTACAGCGCAGCCTGATCCGTTCACACGCCGCGGGCACCGGCCCAGAGGTCGAACGCGAGGTCGTACGCGCGCTCATGTTGCTGCGGCTCAATACCCTCGCAAGCGGCCGGACCGGCGTTCGTCCGATCGTCGCTGACACCTACGCCGCAATCATCAATGCGGGCATCACCCCGGTCGTGCACGAGTACGGTTCACTCGGCTGCTCGGGCGATCTCAGCCCGCTCGCCCACTGCGCGCTCACGCTGATGGGTGAGGGCCAGGTGCGCGTAGCCACGGATCCGCACACGGCCCCAATCAGTGCTTCAGAAGCGCTCGCCAACGCTGGCATCGAGCCCCTCGTGCTCGCCGAAAAGGAGGGCCTCGCCCTCATCAACGGAACCGATGGCATGCTCGGCATGCTCTGCCTCGCCCTGCACGACCTCGCTGCCCTGTTTAAGACCGCTGACCTCGCCGCAGCGGCAAGCGTTGAGGCGCTCACCGGCACCGACGCAGTCTTCGCCGCGGACCTGCAGGCGCTGCGCCCACACCCGGGCCAGGCAGCGGCAGCCGCAAACATGGCGAGTGTACTCAAGGAGTCGACCCTGATTCAGCGCCCCCAGGAGGGCGAATTCACTCGCGTGCAAGACGCTTACTCACTTCGCTGCGCGCCGCAGGTGCACGGTGCGGCTCGAGACACAGCCGACCATGCCGCGCGGGTAGCCGTGGTCGAGTTGCGGTCGTCCGTAGACAACCCGGTCGTGCTGCCCGATGGCCGTGTCGAGTCGAATGGTAACTTCCACGGCGCACCCGTCGCCTACGTGCTCGACTTCTTGGCAATCGCGGTTGCCGACCTCGCATCGATCAGCGAGCGCCGCACCGACCGCTTTCTCGATGTCTCACGTAACCACGGGCTCCCCCCGTTCCTTGCGGCGGACGCTGGCCTCGACTCTGGGCTCATGATCGCGCAGTACACCGCGGCGGGCATCGTTTCCGAGCTCAAACGCCTCGCTGCCCCCGCTTCAGTAGATTCCATCCCATCTTCTGCGATGCAAGAGGATCACGTTTCAATGGGTTGGCACGCTGGTCGCAAGCTGCGCCGAGCAATCGACGGACTGACCCGAGTGCTCGCGATCGAACTCCTCGCTTCAACCCGTGCACTCGATTTCCGTGCGGTTGAAGCAACCGGCACCCCTGGGCCAGCAACCACCGCCGTGCACGAGCTGTTCCGTACGCGGATCTCCGCGCCCGACACCGACGGGTTCCTCTCCCCCGATATCACCGCGGCGTATGAGTTCGTACTGTCTGGCGAAGTAATTAGCGCTGCGGAAGGCGCACTCGGCGCACCGCTCGGTTGATCTCTCGGTTGCCCGGTAACCGGGTACCAGGTAGCGCTCGCCCGGTAACCGCTTACCTGGTTAACGCCAGAACCGTAAGTCCTTCAGCCCGAACGGCCCTTCGTCGGGAATCGCGGCTCGAATCTGAGATTTGGTGAGCATCTTCTTGGGCCTGAGGTCGTCGGGCAAGCGCTCTGCGCCGAGCACACCGTGCGAAACACCCTCCGCGAGCATGCGTACCTGTGCTTTCGCAACGAGCGGCACCTTCATGACCCATTCGGTGAGCTGACCCACGGCGTACAGCGCCCAAACCGGCGCTGGAACAATTCCGATTGGTCGATCCAGAAGGTCGGCAACGCGGCGCACCACCTTGCTCAATTTCAGCTCTTCAGCGCCCACGACTTCCACAGTCTTCCGCTCAAGCCTGCCACGAAGGGCTGCCTCCATCACGTCTACCAACTCCTCAACCGGTACTGGGCGAACCGTGCGCTCCCGGAGCCCAACCGTTGCAAAGAGTGGAAGAGTTTTGACCGTCCGAGTTGTGTGATCAATCAGGTGATCGCCCAGCCCGTAAATCATGCCGGCCTTCAATATTGTGTAGTCAAGACCTGATGCACGAAGCGCCTCTTCAGCCGCCCACTTTGACTCATGGTACGGCGAGCCGCAATCGGGTCGCGCACGCAAAAAGCTGAGCATCACGATCTTTTTCACACCAGCAATTTTGGCCGCTTCGATCACGGCCTCCGTGCCTCGGACATGCACCCGCTGATAGGTTTGCTCGTCAATCTCTCGGTTGATGCCCGCACAGTGCGCGACAGCGTCACAGCCTTCGAAAGCGCGGGTGAGGCCCTCGACGTCATCAGTCGCGACGCCGGTCCTGCGCGAAATGATCACCGGATCCTCGAAGCGCTCTGCCAGATTTCTCCCGACGAAACCTGTACCACCGGTGATTGCAATTCGAAGTGCTGCCATGATCCGACTCTACCTCTGCCATACCCTTCTCTCCTGAACCAATAGCTCGTTCACCAAGCGAGCGCGGCACCAGTGAAACTCACCCATCGCCGAGTAGGCTCGAACTCATGACCCAGCCGAAGGTGCCGGCGGCAGATCAGACGCTGCGAATCCTGAGCCTGCTTGCTGCCTCCCGTGGGCCGCTCCCGGCGAGCATGATTGCAACGCAGCTTGAGCTCCCGCGATCCACCGTGTATCACCTCCTTACAGCGATGCAGGAACACGGGTTCGTGATGCATCTGCCGGAAGAACGACGCTATGGACTCGGCCTTGCCGCATTTGAACTCAGCAACGCTTACACCAGGCAAGAGCCACTCGCCCGCATTGGCCGCCCGCTCATTGTCTCCCTCGTTGATCGACTCGGCTTTAGCGGGCACCTCGCGGTCCAGCACGGACGCGATGTGCTCTACCTCATCGAGGAGCGCGCAAAGGGTGCTCCGACACTCATCACCGATGTGAACGTGCGCCTCCCCGCACCGCTCACTGCTAGCGGTCGGGCGATCCTCGCTGCGCTCCCCAAAGCACAACTACGGGCATTATTCCCGGATCGAGACGCGTTCGTGCATCGTTCGGGGAGCGACGTCCATCCCACAAACGAGGCCGCAATCGACCGCTACTCACGGCTACGCACCGTGCTTGATGCCACAACAACCCGTGGATTCGCCGTCGAGCACGGCTCTGTCACCGCGGGGTTCTCGTCAGTCGCCGTACCCGTATTCGATCACCGCGAGTGGCCGGTTGCCGCGATCGCCGTGACATTTCGCGACGAAGAAGTAGCCGAGGATCGCCTCGCCCCCCTCGCCGCCGAGGTACGCGAGGCGGCAGCGATCCTCTCCCCCCGAATCCACGGGCGTCGCACGCGGGAGTGAGTTTGCTCGAAGAGAGCAATCTCAGGATCGGTATTCCTAGGTGAAGCTAGTCGCCGCCCGCTCGCTCCGTTGGTTCAGTTTCGCCGCGGCCCGCATCATTCGTCCCCTCATTGTTGGCTACGATCGCGGAGGTTTCGTCGAGCAGTTGCATCGGTTCTCGCCCCGTACCCCGCACCAAGACGAAGTAGCAGACCGCGAGGATCGCGATCCAGATGAGCCCGACCCACAAGGCTGGTCGAGACGAGGGCACGACCCCAACCATCACGATCACAAAGATAATGAAACCGACCGTGAGGTACGAAGCAGCTGGCCAAAGTGGCACCGGAAATTCACTGGGCAGACGCTTCTTGCGCGCAATCTCGCGTTTCATTCGAATATGAGAGACAAGGATCACGAGCCAGACAAGCACCGTCGCAAAGGTCGCAAGTGCGCCCAGCAGGAAGAGCACCTGATTCGGGAAGAAGAAGTTCAGTGCGACGCCGATAAGGAGCGCCACGACCATCGCGGTCACGGTCATCACCGGCACTCCGTTGCGGGTGGTCTGCACGAAGGCTCTCGGCGCTTGCCCCTGCTCGGCGAGCCCGCGCAGCATACGCCCAGCTCCATAAATATCTGCGTTCATCGCTGAAAGCGCGGCGGTAATGAGCACCACGTTAAACACGGCAGCTGCGGCCTGGAACCCGAGCGACTCGAAGATCGACACGAACGGGCTCGTCTCACCGGTGATGTCGACCCATGGCTGAATGCACATGATCACGCCGAGTGTGAGCACGTAGAACAGGAGGATGCGGATGGGCACCGAGTTGATCGCCTTGGGAATCACCGTCTTCGGGTCTCGGGCCTCCCCCGCGGTGATCCCGATAATCTCGATGCCCCCGAACGCGAACATCACGATGGTGAACGAGGCGAGCAGCCCCCAGATCCCGTTGGGCATAAAGCCACCGTGGTCTACGAGATTCTGCACGCCCATTTGTTCGTGACCGGCAATTCCAAAACCGAAGAGGATCACGGCAGCGCCTGCCACAATCAGTGCAATGATCGCGACGATCTTGATCAGCGCAAACCAGAATTCCAGTTCGCCGAACACCTTGACGCCAACCAGGTTAATCGCCGCGATAAAGAACACGACGGCGAGCACCCACACCCATTGGGCGACGTCTGGAAACCAAAACCGCATGTATACGCCGATGGCCGTGGCGTCAAAGACGGCCACAAGGAACATCTCGAAGGCAAAGCTCCAGCCGACAAGAAACCCCGCGAATGGATGAATGTAACGGGATGCCAATTGGCCGAAGGAACCGGAAACCGGGTGCCGCACCACCATCTCACCGAGTGCGCGCATCACCATAAATACGGCTGCTCCGCCAATGATGTAAGCGAGAAGTACAGCGGGCCCTGCGGTCTGAATCGCTTCGGACGAGCCCATGAAGAGCCCCGTGCCGATCGCGGAGCCGAGCGCCATGAAGCGGATGTGCCGTGCGCTCAGGCCGCGCTTGAGCTGACCGTCAGCTTTTGGTTTCAAATCTAGTTCGCGAGTCACCTGGCTCCGCACATTCGAGTGCACAATTTTTGAGGGCAGATTAATGCTACTTCTTCTCGCGCTTTCGTTCGGATCTCGGTCCGATCGCTCTCAGCGCTCCGAGGATCGCCACCAGGTCCACCAGCTCCTGCATCCAGGCGCCCACGAGCGCCGGAAGGAATCCGAACGCGGCGACGAGCATGAGAGCAACGCTCAGCAGGATTCCCATCCAGATGCTCTGTACAGCGATGCGCACAGTGTCTCGCCCGATGCGAACTGCGTGCGCGACCCCGGCGATCGTGTCGAAGCGTGCGACAACGTCGGCTGACTCGCTCGCCGCCGTGGCACCTCGCGCACCCATCGCAAAACCTACGTCGGCCGCGGCCAATACGGGGGCGTCGTTCAGGCCGTCACCGGTCATGAGGAGCGGCCGCGGGGTAATCGAGGCGGCAATCTGTTACTTTGCTTTCTGGCGTGCACTCGGCATGCACTTCTTCGATGCCCACCTCTTTCGCAATTGCGCCGGCCGTGCTTTTGATGTCACCGGTGACGATCAGCATTCGGTCAACGCCAAGGCCGCGCAGCTCTGCAATAGTCGCAGCAGCTTCGGGGCGAACGTGGTCGCGCATGACGAGTGCACCCACATAGCGATCATCGAGTGAAACATAGATTGCGAGTTCACCAGGTTCAAGGGCGACGCGTTCGAACCCGCTTGTGTTCTCGGCCACCCAATTCGGTTTGCCGACACGCACGGTGCCCTTTTGTCCGCTCGGAATGCCAGGAATAGTCTGAAGTGTTTCTTCTTCAGCAGCAAGGGTCGCTTCTACACCGTTCGTCGCGAACTCACTGGCATCGCGCATGGAGAGGATCGGCAGGCCCTGATCCCTCGCAGTCTGCACAATGGCTGCCGCAAGCACGTGCGACGAATACACCTCGGCACTCGCGGCGAGCTGCAGCAGTTGAGGGGCGGTGACGCCGGCCTCGAGGTGCGTGCGTGCGAGCGTTGGTTTACCTGAGGTAAGGGTGCCAGTCTTATCGAATGCGGCCGAGCGCACTCTGGCGAGTTGTTCGAGCGTTCCGCCACTTTTCACTATGAGGCCTCGTCTTGCTGCCCGGCTCATTCCACCGAGAAAAGCAACAGGGGCCGCGATCAGCAGCGGGCACGGTGTTGCCACGACAAGCACCTCGGCAAAGCGAGTTGGGTCACCACTGATCGCCCAGGCCGCGGCCGCGATGGCCAACGAGAAGACGGTGAAGGGCAACGCGTAGCGATCGGCCAGGCGCACAGTCGGGGCTTTGCTCTGCTGCGCTTGCTCAACCAGGGCAACGATCTGCTGGTACTGGCTGTCTGCCGCCAGTGACTTTGCGCGCAAGTGGATCGCTGCCTGGCCGTTTACTACTCCACTCGCGATGAGCTCGCCGTGAGTTCGCTCAACAGGCAAGCTCTCGCCGGTGAGCGAAGACTCATCAAAGCTGGCTTCGGCCGTGAGCAGGATTGCGTCGACCGGAACCACCTCACCCGGGCGTACGAGCAGGGTGTCCCCAATCACGATTTCGTCGACCGGGACTTCTTCAAGGCGCTCTGTGGACGGGATCACTTCTGTGACAGTTCCAGTTGTTTCAGCCGCCGAAGATGCCAAGTCAAATTTCACGTCGCCAACCGCAGCCCCAATCACACGGGTCGCTGTGCGGGGCGCGCGATCAAGCAGCGCCACAAGCTCACGCTTTGATCGGTTCTCTGCGTAGTGCTCGAGCGCTTCGCCACCCGTAAGCATAAGCACAACCACTAGGGCTGCCCAAGGCTCACCGACGAGCACAGCGGCGGTGATCGCGGTAACGGCCAGAATATCGAGGCCAAAGTTGCCTCGAATGATCGAGCGCACCATCTGCACGGCTTCCCAGGCCGCAATAGCCAGAGCGTACGCACCGACGATCCACGGCGCTGCAGCACGACCGGGCGTCGTAAGCAGCACGAGACCGATCACACCGACCAGCAGGGTTGTGGCAACGAGCGGGTAAGCGCGGATCGCGCGGCGAAGAGTGAACATCACCCCATTCTGGCCGGTTCCGCCAGCCAGCGCAGCGAGATGAGTCGCTGTCTCACCTTTCACACTCGAAAACCTACCCGTGGTTAGAGGATTCGCAAGCCAGCTTTCCAAACCGCTGCGGTCAACGGCATTCCCGGGCGATATGCCAGATGGGTAACCGACGGAGCCTCAAGCATCTGCAAATCGGCACGAGCACCCGGGGCAACTACCCCAACACGAGCTTGGTCAACACCGCGAGGATCAGCCCAACCATCGGCATGCATATTCAAGGCAATCGCTCCGCCGAGGGTCGCCGCGCGCACCGCTTCTTGCACGGTGAGCCCCATCTGCAACACTGCAGTAGCGACACAGAAGCCCATCGAGTTTGTGTACGAGGTGCCGGGGTTGCAGTTCGATGCAATGGCGAGGATCGCACCAGCCTCAAGCAGACGCTTCGCAGGGGCGAGCGGCATCCGAGTTGAGAGGTCACATGCGGGCAGCACTGTTGCGACCGTGCCTCGCTTGCCTGCACCACCGCCCCAATCAGCCCACGACCCAGCGAGGGCGTCTGCGTCTTCGTCAGTAAGGAATGCAAGGTGGTCGACACTCAGCGAGCCGTGCGCAACGGCGAGCTGGGCCCCCGGCCCATGACCAAGCTGATTACCGTGCACGCGGGTAGCGAGCCCCTTTGCAGCGGCGGCCGCGAGCACCCGTGCCGAGGCTTCTTCGTCAAACGCCCCGGTCTCGCAAAACACATCAACGGCACTCACGTGGGGCGCTACCGCGTTAAGCATCGGCCCTACCACGAGGTCGAGGTACTCGGCTGGGTCAGCGCCAGCCGGCACGAGATGCGCACCGAGAAACGTCACCGCGTCAGCCCGCTGGCCTGCGACACGGGCACTGCGCAACTCATCTTCAACGGTGAGGCCATACCCGGTCTTTGTCTCAACGGTCGTGGTGCCACCGCGACGACCTTCCGCAATCAATCGTTCGAGGTTCGCATCGAGCTCGGCGTCGCTTGCGGCTCGTGTTGCATTCACGCTCACGTTAATGCCTCCAGCAGCATATGCTTCACCGGCCATGCGAGCTTCGAACTCGGCTGTGCGGTCCCCCGCGAACACCATATGGGTGTGCGAGTCAACCCAGCCGGGCAGCACCGCTCGCCCAGCGGCGTCGAATCGTGAGTCAGCAGCGGGTGCTTGACTCGATGGCCCGACCCAAGCAATGGTTTCGCCCTCGAGCACTACGGCAGCGTCGCTCAGCCTTCCACCGGCTCCCTCGCCGAGTGACTCATCGTTCGTGGTCAACTCACCAATGTTCTCGATCAGCAATGCACTCATGCTCTAAGTCTCTCTCGGTTTTCTTTGCGAGTGTCAGTTCTTTTGCCACAAATGCCCTAAAACTTACGTATGGACTTGATCTGGCTGCGCTGAATGAGAGGAACCCGGGGCAAATTTTCCGATTCTGGCGCTTTTGCGAGTTGAGGATATGCGATTGTGCATATCCTCAATTCGCAATGTCGCGCTGGAATCGGAAAGTTGTTCCCGGGTACTGTAGACCGAGCCGATCCCAGGGGTGGGATCGGGACATACGGCGCGCAAAGCGATGCTTTGCTTTGAGCGCCTTGGTCCTTACCAGGCCCGCTCAGTATTCCGAATGGTCGGCTCCATCGGCACCCGGACTCCACGCTCCTTGGCAACCTCCGCCGCACGCTCGTACCCCGCATCGACGTGACGAATCACGCCCATGCCCGGGTCGTTCGTCAGCAGTCGCTCAAGCTTCTCTGCGGCGAGCGCAGTGCCATCAGCGACGGAAACCTGCCCGGTGTGGATTGAGCGGCCAATGCCGACTCCCCCGCCGTGGTGAATCGACACCCAGGTAGCTCCCGAGGAAGCCGCGGTGAGGGCGTTCAACAGAGGCCAGTCGGCGATTGCGTCGGATCCGTCTGCCATGGCTTCGGTTTCACGGTAGGGCGATGCAACTGAGCCGGAATCGAGGTGGTCTCGGCCGATCACGATCGGTGCTTTGACTTTGCCTTCGGCCACGAGCTGGTTGAATAGCAGGCCAGCCTTGTGGCGCTCGCCATATCCAAGCCAGCAGATGCGTGCAGGCAGACCCTCGAACTCGACCCGCTCAGCGGCGGCGTCGAGCCACTTGTGCAGGTGCGCGTTATCGGGGAATAGTTCCTTGAGCGCTGCGTCTGTGACGCGAATGTCTTCGGGGTCGCCGGAGAGCGCTGCCCAGCGGAAGGGTCCAAGACCTTCGCTGAAGAGAGGTCGAATGTATGCGGGAACGAAGCCCGGGAATTCGAAGGCGCGGTCGTAACCACCCTTGCGCGCTTCGTCACGGATCGAGTTACCGTAATCGAAAACCTCGGCTCCTGCATCCTGGAATTCGACCATTGCCTTCACATGGGCAGCCATCGATGCCTGCGCATCGCGGGTGAAGCCCTCGGGATCTGCCTCGGCACGGGCCAGGCGATCCTCGACACGATAACCAATGGGTAGGTATGAGAGTGGGTCGTGCGCCGAGGTCTGGTCGGTGACAAGGTCGATCTTAATTTCGCCGGCTTGGTGGCGACGTAGGATCTCGGGGAATACCTCGGCAGCGTTGCCGACAAGCCCCACGGACCAGCCGCGCTTCTCGTCTTTTGCTTGCTGCACCTTCGCGAGCGCTTCGTCAATGTCTTCGACGACCTCGTCCAGGTACCGCTTGCTGACGCGTCGCTCGAGGCGAGTCTTGTCAACATCGACGATCAGGCAGGCACCGTCGTTAAGTGTGACAGCGAGTGGCTGAGCCCCGCCCATGCCACCGCAACCACCGGTCAACGTAAGGGTGCCCGCAAGCGACCCCTTGCCGGCGACTTCTTCGATACGCCCCTGGCCGATGAGTTTGCGGCCTGCGGCCGCGAAGGTCTCATAGGTGCCCTGCAGGATGCCCTGGGTGCCGATATAGATCCATGAGCCTGCTGTCATCTGACCGTACATCATGAGGCCTTCGGCTTCGAGCTTGCGGAACTCAGGCCAGGTGGCCCAGTCGCCGACAAGGTTCGAGTTGGCAAGCAGCACGCGGGGCGCCCACTTGTTGGTACGGAATACGCCAACCGGTTTGCCTGATTGCACGAGCAGTGTCTCGTCATCTTCGAGGTCTCGCAGTGTGTCAACGATTGCGTCGAAGGCTTCCCAGCTGCGTGCTGCTCGGCCGGTGCCACCGTAGACGACGAGGTCGTCGGGCCGCTCAGCAACCTCGGGGTCGAGATTGTTCATGAGCATGCGAAGGGGGGCCTCGGTTTGCCAGCTCTTTGCGCTGAGCTCGGTGCCGCGAGCGGCCCGTACGGGGCGTGCGCCAGGAAGTGCCATGTTGGTGCCTTTCGTCGTGATGCGCGCTCGGCTTTGTGCGTGACCGCCAAGCAATGATTCCATTCCACCGGCTCGCACGGCCAGGATCAACGCACTTCCCTCACGCCGTGTCTGGGGTGCCAGACGCGGCAGCTACCGCATACCCGATAAAGTTACTTCAGAGCTTTTGCACGGTGCGATTGCCAGATGAAAGGAGCCCTCATGAAGGGATTTAGAGAGTTCATCATGCGCGGCAACGTGGTCGAACTGGCCGTTGCTGTGATTATTGGCGCTGCGTTCACCTCGATCGTTAATTCGCTCGTCGACGGGATCTTCAACCCCATCATCGCCGCGCTCTTCAACGCTGATGAAATCAACCAGGCAGTCCTGCAGGTCGGCCCCGTGTCCCTCGGCATTGGCGCAGTCTTCGGCGCATTGATCAATTTCTTGCTCATTGCAGCAGTCGTCTACTTCGTGATTATCCTGCCGATGAACAAGTTCAACGAGGCCATCTTCGTGCGCAAGCACGGTCACAAGCCAGGTGAGGGCGAAGAAGAGGCTGCTCCGACAGAGACCGATCTGCTGGTTGAGATTCGCGATTTGCTCGCTGCTCGCGAGAACAGCGGTTCCCCCTCGAAAGGGTCGCACGCGGAATAACGCGGCGGACGCCTCTGCATCTTCACACAGAACTGTGAGAAGGTCGCATCCCACGAACCGGGTACGACCTTCTCATCTCGTGGCCCGGCAGCCGAGTCACCGCAACGGCAGCGGAGGCCCTTCGGGAAAGTCGCTGCGGATGAGATCCATGAAAAGCGCATCCTCGAGGTGACCTCCAGGTCGCACCTGGTAGTCGCGCAACACCCCAATACGCTGAAATCCAAGCCTCTCATAGCTGCGAATAGCCCCCGCGTTATTGATGTTTGGGTCCAGTGTCACTCTCGTTACCCCCGCCGCGAACTCTTCACGAATTGCTAGCGCAAGAGCCTCTTCACCGATGCGGCGCCCCCGAAAGCGCGTCGCAAGAAACAGGTGCATGACCGTCGTCGGGTATTCGGGATCCTCACCCCTCAGCACAAACATCGCCCCCGCACACTTGTCCTCAACTTCGATGACCCGCGTTGCCACAGCCTCAATAAACTCTTGCTGTACCCGCTCCGGAGTGTAGCCGACCCACCACTCGGCAACTTCTGGCTCAGCAAGAATCTCGACGAGTGGGTCAAGGTCTGTCGATCCGGACGCTCGCAACGTGACAAGTGGCCCGGTGATGGGTTCGAGAATTGGAAGCGTCATGTGGGTATCGTAACGAAGGGACATAGGCTGAGGGCGTGAATGTGAAAGCGACCGGTGAGATTCGGGTGAGCGCGGTGGTCTTGCGCGATGCAGCAGGGCGCGTGCTGCACGTCCGCAAGCGCGGCACCAGCACGCTGATGCTCCCTGGCGGCAAGCCCGAAACCGGCGAAACTGCTGCTCAGACCGCCATCCGAGAGATTCACGAAGAGCTCGGCATTACGCTTCACCTTGCTCTGCTGAAAGAGCTCGGGGAGTTCCGCGCGCCCGCAGCAAACGAAGCCGGTTTCGACGTCATCGCAGACGTCTTCGAGCACCCCTACGTTGAGGGCGCCCAGGTACTCGCAGAGATTGAGCAGATCGCGTGGGTGCACCCCTCAGAACTCCGCGATGACGTGGCTCCGCTGAACATCGAGCACGTGTTCCCTTTACTCCTCTCAAGCAAATAGCTTTGCTGACTCTGGAGAGCTCATTAAGAAAGCAGGGGGCGAGGATCAGTCAGCACATTTCAGGCTGCCTGATCCTCGCCCCCTATCTCTACTGAAATAAAACGCTAGAGCGCGCGACTCTCATCGCTCGATTCAGTTACCGGGTCGCTCAGCGCGAGTAGCACCGCAAAGGTACCCCAGAGCATTGCGAGCGGCATAGCGGTGTCCTTTCCGTTCCACGAACTGGACTGCCACATTGCGAACCATTCCGAGCCAATAACAATGAAGCCAATGAACCAGATCAGAAAGCCCATGCCGTAGGCGGCAAAGCCCCAGCTCTTTGCCTGGTTGAAGTGTGCGGCATGCGCGTCGCGACGCAAGAACAGCTTCACTCCCCCGATCAGGCCGAGTGCTGCGAAGAGCGCTTCAGCGAGAATGATCCCTATATAACCGACGGTCCACACCCACGGTGCAGTAATCGCACGCCACATGAGAGCGTTACCGTCAAAAGTGGTATCCATCGAGAGCACGTGCTTGACGAACTGATAGTTGGAGTCGTAGTCCATGAGGTTGCCCATGAGCACGAAGAGGCCGTACAGACCTGCGGAGAATAGCGTGAATGCCTGCAACAGGCGCAATGGATATTTCATTTCTTCACCTTTCGTGTGAACACGAGGTCAATGCGCGGATCAGCGTGTGTATCGAATGAGATCGCTTGCACGAACTCCCACCCGCTGGCTGCCTGTTCGCGGATCACCTCTCGGTAGTCCTTCTCAAACGCCGCCCCCTCGCGACGCCGCTGCACAGCGATACTGACGAATCTGTACTCCCGCATAGGCGCACCCCCTTCGTGACTTCTCAGCTTGCTCTACTTACCTAGCCACGTCAATGGGCGGGGTTTTACGGCCAGCGGACCTCGGCTTTTCGCCGGTCATTCCCTATGCTTGGCCCATGAGCAACTCGGGCAGGGGCGCCACTCCGAAGGCAACACCGAATGCTGATGTCATCGTCATAGGCGCCGGGGTATCCGGTCTCGTGGCCGCGAAGCTGCTCACAGATTGCGGCATGCGTGTAGTAGTGCTCGAGGCACGCGATCGCATCGGTGGGCGCACCCACACGGAGCGCGCCGACGGTTGGGTAACCGACATGGGTGCGTCGTGGATTCATGGCATCGACGACGGGCCGGTGCACGAGGTAGCCCGCTCTTTCGGCATGCCAATGACCGAGTTCACCGTCGGCAGCTTCCAGGTCGATAGCCGCCCGATCGCTTACTACGGACCGGACGGCACTCTCCTGGACTCAGCCCAGACCGCGGCATTTGCGGCGGATATCCACACCTTCGACCAGGCGCTTGTTGCTACCGTCGCGGCGAGCGCGCCACGTACTTCCTATGGTCAGGTTGTCGAGCAGACGCTTACTTCATTTTCTTGGGACGAGGATCGCGGCCAGCGCGTGCGCGAGTTCATGCAGCACCGTAGCGAAGAGCAGTATGGTGCGTGGATCGACGATCTTGACGCGCACGGCCTCGATGATGACGCAACAAACGGCATTGAGGTCATTTTCCCTGAGGGCTTCGATCAGCTAGCGGCCGGTCTCGCTCAGGGCTTGGATGTGCGGCTTGGTCACGAAGTTCGCAAGGTGTACTGGAGCGAAGGTGGGGGCGTTCAGGTTGAGACGGCACTGGGTACCTTTTTTGCTGAGCAGACCGTGGTCACGGTACCGGTAGGGGTTCTGCAATCGGATGACTTTGTCATCGAACCGCCACTGCCGCAGGAAGCCCAGAAGGCTCTCGATGGCTTTCATATGAACGCGTTTGAAAAGGTGTTCCTGCGCTTCCCCTACCGCTTCTGGAATGAGGGGGTCTATGCGATTCGCCGCCAGGGTGAGGCAGCGAAGTGGTGGCACAGTTGGTACGATCTCACCGCGCTCCATGGGGAACCCACACTTCTGACCTTCGCGGCAGGGCCTTGCGCCGTCGAAACTCGCGGATGGAACGACGAGCAGATAGTAGGCTCCGTGCTCGCATCCCTTCGCGACATATTCGGCGAGGATATCCCACTTCCCGATGACATCCGTATCACTCGTTGGCAAGACGACCCTTTCGCTCGGGGGTCTTACGCGTATATGTCCGTGGGGTCACACACTGATGACCACGACCTGCTCTCCACCCCAATCGGCGGTGTGCTGCACATTGCCGGTGAGGCCACCTGGACAGATGATCCCGCTACCGTCACCGCAGCGATGTGCTCGGGCCATCGTGCGGCAGAACGTGTGTTGGGTACACCGATCCCAATACGGCGTCTATACGATGGCAATTAGCAGCCCTGCCAGCGCCTAACTGGTAAGCCTCCCGACTTCCCGATATGGTGATTGGCTAGTGTGTCAGCCGCCACGGAGCAAAGAAATGAACTCCGTTCATCAGAAGAGGTAGACGCTATGCGTCCAGATCAGGTACGCGATCGAATCAAGCGCATAGCCATTACTGTCGGCGCGTTTGTTGTGGTCGGCATCATCCTGTGGATCGATATCGCCACGGGCCTCTGGAACAATCTCGTGGTCCTCTCCGGGCTCGCCGCAGGCATCGTGACGTTCATTCTGACGGCACTTGTGCTCGACCGGATCATCGCTCGCTCGACCGCAAAACGCTGGGCTCCAGTCAATCGCCTCGCCCTCTCGGAGTTTCTGCATGCGCTCGCAGACGAGGAGCGTAGCGAGATCTCGCGCGGTCAAATCGTACATCGCGAGTTGCCCTACATACGCGAAGAACCGGCCACCGCCACGTTGCGTGAGAATTTGGAGGAACTGCGCGATCGGGTGTTGCACGAACGCGAGCTGCTCTCCGAGGCTCTCAGCCGCTGGGCCGCATTCTTGGCTTCAAGCGGAGACAACGAGCAAATACTGTTGCACATTGCAGACATCGCTTTGCAACTCGATCGAGTGCGCGATGCTGCGCTCGAGGCAGAAGCATCACCCAGCAGCATCACACTACGGGAACTTGAGTCGCAGACAAGCAGCTGTAACGAGACGATGGGTGCGCTTGCTGCGGAGCTGCGAGAGCGAATTGTTGGTGAGGATCGCGCTGCGCGCGCAGCGCGCCGATCCTCGAAGCATTCTCATTCTTAGAATTTGGCTGCCACGCGGCTTGTCAATTCAGGCGCGGAGAATCTTCTCCATTTTGCGACCCTTCGCAAGCTCGTCAACAAGCTTGTCAAGGTAGCGAATCTCGCGCATGAGAGGATCTTCGATCTCCTCAAGACGGACGCCGCAAATAACGCCAGTAATCAACGCGCGCGACTCATTGAGTTTCGGCGCCTCGCCAAAGAATTCTTCTAGATTGGTCGGGTTACCAGGCTCGACCAGCTCATCGAGCTGAGACTGGGTGTAGCCAGTTAACCAGCAAATCACCTGGTCTAGTTCGGCTTTGGTGCGATCCTTGCGCTCGACCTTATAGATGTAATTTGGGTACAGGTCTGAGAATGCGAGCTTATAAATGCGGTGTCCGGCCATGCGATCAGCATACGAGGGCCACCTCCGATGTACGCGAGCTCGCGGGAACCAAGCTCGTGGTCTGGTGACCTATAGTTGCGTCTCAGCGGACTGGCACACCCTAATTCGGCCCCGTTTCGACTGCGGCAAATTTTACCGCTAATATAGAAGGGTTGCCCTGGCTGAGAAGCTGGTGACAACGGGCTGTGGCGCAGCTTGGTAGCGCACTTGACTGGGGGTTAAGTGCAGTAGAGCTTTCCTCGGTCCAAATCAACTGAATAACGGGATGTGGCGCAGCTTGGTAGCGCACCTGACTGGGGGTCAGGGGGTCGCAGGTTCAAATCCTGTCATCCCGACGAAAAAGCCCTGATGAGAAGCTATATCTCGTCAGGGCTTCCTTCGTTTCTGGTGACCTTCGCCGGGCTTCGGAATGGGTCCAAGATCGGGTCTAGGACCCGCTCGTGATCGCTGCTCGTTCCGGCCTGTCTAGCAAGCTAGTGGGCCAAAAAGTGGAAATCTAGTGGGCCAAAATCCGGGCAGCATGATGCTCCCGGCCCTTCCCGAACCAGGATGCTGGCGCAGGAGTATCTAGAGCTGTCGCCCGCGGGGTTTCTCGGTGGTCTCCTTCCTCTTCGATGGGCTGGCGAGGAACTGGTTGGCGAGCGGCGCAGCTTCGCTCAGGTGCCGGTGGTCGGGGTGCAGATAGCCCTTGGTCGTTTCGATGGAGGCATGGCCGAGGATGCGCTGGAGCACATGAAGCGGCACCCCGGCATCCGCGAGCCAGGTGGCGCCGGTGTGCCGGAGGCCGTGGCGGGTGAGGTTCGGCAGCCCGAGGTTCGTCACGAGTTGATCCCACTTCGTTGCGTCGCGCACGGTGGCAGTGGTGAGCACCCCACCCCGAGGGCCGCGCAGCAGAGGATCGCCAGGCTCCTTCCCCGCTGAGAGGCGAATGAGGACGGGTTCGAGCGGGTCGAGGATCGGCACGAAGCGGGTCTTGCGGCCCTTGGTCTGCTTGCGAACGAGACCGCCCTTGCCGGGGTAGATCTGCCGCTCGATCTCGACGATGCGATTCACCCAGTCGATGTCGCCGACCTCGAGTCCGGCGACCTCGGAACCGCGAGCGCAGAGCAAGGCGCAGAGCATGACGTGGTCCGAATAGCTCTGGTGCACCTCAGCGCACGCATCGGAGAGCTTGTTCAGCGTCTCCACGTCCGGGATGGCGAGCGCGCGCAGAGAGCCGGGTTCGAGCGCCGACAGCTGACTGAGGGAGCGGCGAGCCCGATTCTTGGCAGGGTTCGACGGGATCACTTCGTCGCGCACCGCAACGTCGAGCACGCGCACGAGAGCCCCGATGGAGGTCTTGATGGTGGACGGCCTGAACTCGGTCTCCCACTGGTCGATGGTGCGGTCGATCAGCCCGGTGGAGATGTGGCTGACCTTGAAGATGCCCGAGCGCGGGAACCACCCGGAGCCGGAGGCTGACACCGTACCCGGAAGCCGTGGAGGTCGGGTCGAGGCCGCGTTGCCAGCGCTCGCCGATGGACTCCACATAGTCAGCGAACGTGACGAGGAGGTTCGGCGCCGGTTTCGGTCGCCTGCTGCAGCGTCGCGAAGAACGTTTCCGCCTCTTCCGGGGTCGCGACGAACTCGGATCGGCTGGGCCGCTTCTTGGTGTGCGGGTCGGTCCAGCGCACGCGCGCGAGGTACCCGTTGCCGCGGCTCTCGATGCTGGTGGAGAGCTTCACTCCGATAGGCGGCATCTTGTGCTGGCGCGGGTCAGCCATGTTCGCGCTCGCGTTCCAGCACCCAGGCGCGCACGGTCGGCGGGTTGTAGCGGGCGAGGCCGCCGACGCTCACGAACGGCGGCCCTTCGTGCTGCCTTCGCCACCTCGACAGGGTCGCCTGCGAGACGTTCAGGAACTCGGATGCTTCGCGCGAGTTCCACAACGGCTCAACCTGGCTCGTCGTCGCGGGCACGATCAGCCGCTCGCTTCGCACGAATGAAATCATCCTCGATGCCCTGGCGCGCCTGTACATCGGCGGCCACGAACGCGATGAAGTCCTCCATCCGATTCGCTATCACCTCATCCTCGATAGGCGGCTGTGGCGTCTCTCCCGGCCAGGTGGTCTGCCGGGTCGGGCGGTCCCGGTCGAGGCGGGTACCGCAGGTCGCCACCCACTCGCGGAGCCGTTCGCGTGCGAGCGCGAAATCGGTGTGCCAGGCAATCGGCCCCGAAGCGTCCTGCTCCGGGTCGTAGCTCGCGATCCAGTGCAGGTGCAGGGCGGAGAGCTCCCACACCAGTTCTGGGTGCCGGTACCAGAACGGCGGGATCACCGAAGCGGGCAGCCCGTAGGTGTGGCGGATCTGATCGACCCACTGATTCAGTGCCAGCCATTCTGCCTCCGCGTCACCGGACGAGAGCAGATTCCAGTTGATCGGGCGAGGCGGCTCCGGCAGTACGGTGCTCGCCATGACCAGGTCGTACAGGTCATCGTCTTCGATTTCGGCATCAAGGTCGTCGCCGAGCTCATCGTCAGCACCGGGAGCGTCGTTCATCTCGCTCACCGCCCCATCGCCAGCGCACGGGCGGGCAGAGCTGCCCGGAACTCGACGGCGCCCGCTGCACGCGGCGTTTCCCGAGCCACCTCCATGCGACGCCGGGGTTTCCGTTCGACCTGGTAGCGAGCGCGCGTGGTGTCGAAGAGGAGTTTGACGGCCTGGAACTGACGTTCCTCGACCCTCTGCCCGCGATGCTCGTAGCTGCGCGTCTTGAAGCCGCCGATGGCAACCACGTCGTCGCCCTCCACGAAGTCGGCGATCGCTTCCTCAGCGTTCTCGCCGAGCAGGACGAGTTTGATGTATTCGGTACCGAGGAGCGTCAGGCTTCCGTCTGCTTCGTCTCGGTACTGCTTCTGCCCGAGCTGGCCGATGAACAGTGCGAGCCCATCAGGAAGACGCTTGAGCTGCGGGGTGCGGGAGAGGTAGCCCGGGAGAGCCGTCTTGGTGCGCAGTTCCATCGCGTCGTCCTTCTCATTCACGGTCGCGCGCTCTGCACGACATCTCTACGAGTCAGGTGCTCCGTCCGTGCATGACGAACCATCCGCACCCGGCTCGCCCTCCCGGTAGTGGAGTAGTGCTTCGACCGCGCGCCGGTCCGCGACGAGCTGTTTCCCGTCGGGGCGTTGGATCCAGCGGCGCAGCCTGGTCACGATCGGTGGTGCTGCGCGCAGTAGTACGAGGCCAGTGCCGAACGGGAGGCGGCGGATCGCGTCCGGGGGCATGATCGGGACTCGGCGGATGGAGCGTTGCGCGGAGCGGGAGCCGTGGTCGCCGACGGTGGTGGAGTCGGTGATTTCGTCGCGTTCCCCGATGAGCGTGCACAGGTCTTGGAGATCCTTGCTGTTGGAGGCGCCGCCGAGGATGATCTTCACGATCGCGGCATCCCAGATCGCGGACGCCGCGTTCTCCGACCACTGTTCGCGTGCTTGTGCGAGGGATTGCATAACGGGCATGGTCGTGATGCCCGTGCCGCCGCCTTCGGCCATGAGCGTCGGCAACGACGGCAGCGGGCAGAGGTTCGCGACTTCGTCCAGCGCAAAGCAACAACGGCGGATCGAGCCGCGCTCCCGCAGAACGCGCCGCGAGTCGCCGTGCGGCCTCCACCACATCTTCGATGAGCGCTGCGACCAGCGGGGCGCTGTTGTTTGCGCCGGCTGCGGTCGCGAGGAGATAGAGGGTGCCTTTCTGTTCGAGGAACGCTTCGGGGTCGAACACCTCTTCCGGCCCCGGCCTGACCGCATTGAGCACGCGAGGATCGGCGAGAGCGGCGAGAGCGAGGGAGACGCCCTGCCAGATCGAATCCCTGGTGCGCGGATCGGCCTCGATCATCGCCTGCAGCGCTTCCGCCCACCCCCCGGCCGCGAGCGGGTGGGTGGCGAGGATGGACACGGCATCGCCGGCGGCAGCCGGGTCGAGCGTCCACCTGAACAAATCAGCGGGCTGCCGGCCATCGAGGGCGGCGGCGTGCAGCAGGCATTGGAGCGCGACCCGAGTTTTCGCTTCCCAGAAGTCGCCGCCCTCGACCCCCCCCTTCCCCAGCCCCGTCGCGGAGGCGAGCCCGGCGGCGCGGATCATGGAGGTGAGCGGGTCGTTGCAGCCGCGGACGGGCGACCAACGGAGCCCCGCGGGGATGCCGTCGGCGAGGTGCTGCGGATCGAACACCGCCACCGGCCCCACCTGCTCCCGGGCCCTGATCGTGGCGGTCACGTTATCGGGGCGGGTACTCGTGGTGACGACGGCGCCGGGGGCGCAGAGGATCGAGTTGATCACGATGTGCACGCCCTTGCCGCTGCGGGGTGGCCCGATGAGGAGGATCGAGTCCTCGACCGACGCCCACACCTCGACCCCGCGCGAGCCGCCGACCCGGTAGCCCACATCTGCTGGTGTCGGGATGTTCTAGGGAAGGGCGCAGGTTCCCTGCCCGGGCGAGGAGCGCTCTTGATGATCCGGCTTCTGCGACTTCGGCGGCGGGTCGCGATCCCGACGATCCGGTACGGGTCGAGCGCCTGCTTTCGTCCGTGGTGCCGGAGCGCGGACCACACCCACCACGCGCCGATACCACTGCCGGTGATGAGGATGCCCCGCGACGAGCCAGTACGCGACCATGTTTAGGCCCGGCGCGCCCAGCGCGGCGGCTGGGTCGCCGGGGTGCAGGAGCACCCCGGCCCCGGCGCCGAGGCCGGCTTCGGGCTGCGGGGGGCCGGTGAGGAACACGGTGATACTGGCCGCCACTCGGAGCAGCACGGCGGTGAGGGCGAGGGCTGCGAGGGCGACGAGTGCGGCGTTGGTGAGTTCGTCGCCCAGGCTCGACCCGGTCGGGCGGATCTGGCAGCTCACTCGCGGCCTCCCGAGCACAGAGGGTGGCGGAGATGCGGCCCACGAGGATAACTTCGCCCGTCGGGCATGCCGTCGAGGTAGCGGGAGTCAATGATCGCGCGGGCGATCCCGTTTGGGGCGGTCTCGGTGTGGGCGATGATGATCGCGACCGCGACATCCTCACCGGGAACGAAGCCGCGGCCCGCGAGCTGCGTAAACGCGGTGGCACCGCCTCCACTGGTGCGGCGTGAACCGCGGAGCCTGCAGCTTGCGGCTGCGCGGCCGCTACGACGCGACAGGGTGGAGGGGCCCACAGGTCGGGGTAGGTGTGGGGTGCGGTAGTCGGTGATGACGCGGCCGTCGATCTCGACGACATCGACCCGAAGGGTGCGGCCGGTGTGTTGGCTGATGGCGTCCACGATGTGCGGGTAGGCGGAGCCCCGCCGCCACGGTGGCGAGAACTCCGGCGGCAGATATGGTGCCCCGTCCACGGTCACGTACAAGGTGCCGTCCTCAGTGACGATCATCCGCACCATCACCACCGCAGCCGGGTCCGTCTTCGTGCGGGCACGCTTGGACATCGCAAAGTTCTCCTTCGTGAGGTCGATGAATATACATCCGCCGGACCAGACGGGAGGCAGAGAGGTGGGCTGGTCAGAGTGCGGTCGGTGCGCGGCGCGGCTGTGAGTCGGGTGCGGCGCGGCGGGCGACCTGCTGATAGGCCGGGGGCGAGCGGGAACGGCGACGGGTCCATGAGCTCGGCGACCTCGCCGGCGCGGGTGGCGAT
>JAUCCH010000036.1:0-36293 GCA_034676385.1 Leucobacter sp. | reverse complement strand
GGATTCGGGCAGCGGGCGTTCGTGGGTGCTGGTGGGGGAGTCACCTCCGACAGCGTGCCCACCCGGGAGCTGGCGGAGAAACAGCTAAAGTCCGCTTCTCTGCTCGCTGCTCTGGAGCGGATCGATTCCGAGTATCCTTGAACGGTGTGTGCTCGCGTGCAGCGAGCCGGTTTTTCGATGTTTCGAGGGATGTGTGAACGAGCAGCAAGCAAACGCCACGACAGAGGTCGACGCGGAGGCTTATGACTTCCAGGCCATTCAAGACCGGTGGCTACCGGTCTGGGACGAGCTGAAGCCTTTCGAGGTGGGCAACGATCTTACGGGTGAGAAGCCAAAGAAGTACGTGCTTGATATGTTCCCGTACCCCTCCGGCGACCTGCATATGGGTCACGCCGAGGCGTTCTGCTTTGGTGACGTGCTCGCCCGCTACTGGCGTGGGCGCGGCTATGACGTGCTGCACCCGATCGGTTGGGACAGTTTCGGTCTGCCCGCAGAGAACGCCGCAAT
Organism: Leucobacter sp.; assembly: GCA_034676385.1. Taxonomy (GTDB): domain Bacteria; phylum Actinomycetota; class Actinomycetes; order Actinomycetales; family Microbacteriaceae; genus Leucobacter. Next base: position 35,786 of record JAUCCH010000036.1, on the reverse strand, counting down.
CAAGCGAGGCATCGATCCTCGCGAGTGGACGTACGCAAATATCGCGCAGCAAAAGACGAGCTTCCGTGTGTACGCACCCAGCTTTGACTGGAGTAGGCAGCTGCACACGAGCGACCCCGAGTACTACAAGTGGAACCAGTGGCTGTTCCTCAAAATGTACGAAAAGGGCCTTGCGTACCGTAAGGCAAGCTGGGTCAACTGGGATCCGGTAGACCAGACGGTGCTTGCAAACGAGCAGGTGCTCGCCGATGGCACCTCGGAGCGCTCGGGCGCGATGGTGGTTAAGAAGAAGCTGACCCAGTGGTACTTCAGGATCACCGACTACGCGGATCGTCTGCTCGATGACCTGGATGCGCTGAAGGGCCAGTGGCCCACCAAGGTGCTGAACATGCAGCGCAACTGGATCGGCAGGTCCGAGGGCGCTGAGGTCGAGTTCGAAATTGAAGGACGCGAGGATCGGGTTCCGGTCTTTACGACCCGCCCCGATACTCTATTCGGCGCAACATTTATGGTGGTGGCTCCAGACAGCGATCTCGCTTCGGAGCTCGCCGCAAGTGCGTCCGAAGAAGTTCAGATGCAGTTTGCGGAATACCTCACTGCGACGCAGAAGCAGAGCGAGATCGATCGCCAGACGGCAGATCGCGAGAAGACCGGCGTCTTCCTCGATCACTTCGCGATTAACCCCGTTAACGGCGAACGTATTCCCGTGTGGGCATCCGATTACGTGCTCGCCGACTATGGTCACGGCGCCATCATGGCCGTCCCCGCTCACGATCAGCGTGACCTTGATTTTGCACTGAAGTTTGAGCTGCCTGTGCGCGTTGTTGTTGAGGTGCGTGATGAGGACGGCGAAGTACTGCCTAACCCGCAGACCAGTGGCGTAGCAACGGCCGGCGACGGCCGGATCGTGAACTCCGGTGATCTTGATGGCTTGGGCAAGGTTGAAGCAATCGCCAAGGCGATCGAACTGCTCGAAGCGCGCGGCACGGGGCGGGCGACGAAGACCTACCGCCTGCGTGACTGGTTGATCTCGCGCCAGCGTTACTCGGGGTACCCCGATTCCGATTCTTCACGGTGCTGAAGACGGGAATGCGGGCGAGATGCGCCCAGTTGAGCAGAGCGAGCTACCTGTTCGTCTCCCCGCAACTGAGGGACTCGACCTGAAGCCCAAGGGATCCTCGCCCCTGGGTGCCGCAACCGAGTGGTCGAACGTGACGGACGCAGACGGCCACGCTTGGACCCGAGACCCAGACACGATGGATACTTTCGTCGATAGTTCCTGGTACTTCCTGCGTTTCCTTTCGGCGACTGACGACACCCAGGCCTTCGACCCTGCGCTCGTCAACGCCTGGGGTCCGATCGACCAGTATGCGGGTGGCGTCGAGCACGCAATTCTGCATCTGCTCTACTCACGCTTCATTACGAAGGTGCTGCACGATCTCGGCTATCTCGATTTTGAAGAACCGTTTACGGCACTGCTGAACCAGGGCATGGTGCTGCAAGACGGCGCGAAGATGTCGAAGTCGAAGGGCAACCTCGTCGAGTTCGCTTCGGAGCTGCAGGCGCACGGTGCCGACGCGCTGCGCGTAACTCTCGCGTTTGCTGGCCCTCCCGAGGACGACATTGACTGGGCCGATGTTTCGGTGCAGGGTTCGGCGAAGTTCCTCGCACGTGCTTGGCGTGTAGCTGGGGACGTCTCGAGCGACGTGGGTGTCGACTTCGCTGGTGGTGACGCGGGGCTTCGGCGCCACACGCACAAGTTACTCGCCGATGCGCCCGGCTTGGTCGAACACTACAAGTTCAACGTGCTTGTCGCTCGCCTCATGGATCAGGTCAACGTGACCCGTAAGGCTATCGACTCTGGCGTGGGCTCGGCTGATCCCGCTGTGCGCGAGTCCGCAGAAGCGATCGCGATGATCCTCTCACTCTTCGCTCCCTACGCTGCTGAAGACATGTGGGCGAAGCTCGGACATGAGCCAACGGTTGCGCTTCAGGTGTGGCCTTCTGCAGACGAATCGTTGCTCGTGGAGAACGAGGTCACAATGGTCGTGCAGGTTGACGGCAAGGTGCGCGAGCGCCTCACGCTTCCCGCCTCGGTCAGCGAGGCTGAGGCTGAGGCAGCTGCGATGGCATCTGAGTCAGTGAAGCGCGCGATCGGTGACCGCCAGATTGTGAACCTGATTGTGCGAGTTCCAAAGATCGTGAGCATCGCGACGAAGCCATAACTTCGATCTGCGATCGTTATGAGCGGCCCGCATCCTCGGATTTGAGGGTGCGGGTCGTTTCGTTCTGTACGGGAAACTTATCTCCCGCGCTTGGCGACAAAAAGTACGTAACGCTCGAGCGCGTAGACAGGGTCTCTGCTGCCGCCCTTCAGCGCAAGCTCGGTCTCCGCAGCGAGGTCGATCGCTTTGGCGAGATCTCCCTCGGTCCATCCGCGGGTTTCTTTCTGCGCACGCTCGACCATCCACGGTGCCATGCCGAACGTTGAAGCAAGCTCACCGGAGCTGCCTCGAGCACCGTAGACCCTGGCCATTCCCCGGACTTTCATGTTGAGGGCTGCCAGCATTGGGATAGGGTCGGTGCCGGTGCTCAAAGCCTGGCGCAATAGTACGAGCGCATCTGCTGCACGGCCGGCCGTAGCCGCGTCGGCGACCTTGAACGCACCTGCCTCGACCCGACCCTCGGTTGAGCGTTCAATGTCCGATTCGGTCAGGCGCTTGCCCACATCAGAAACGAGCTGTTCAATGGCACCTGCCAGCTCACCCAGCCCGCCCTGATACGCAGCGACAAGCGCGCGAAGTGCGTTTGGCGCAATCTGCGCCTCAAGACGCCGAAACTCGGACTGTGCAAAGCCGAGCCTGTCGCTGTCCTTCTTTACCTCGGCGCAGACAATCTCGATGGCACCGATTGAGCCTCCCGCGTCGCCGCGCACGGCATCGAGCAAGGCCTTGCCTCGCTGACCGCTCGCATGCCGAAGCACCAGAGTGGTGTCATCTGCGGGCTGCGTGAGGTAGCGTTTCGCATCCTCGAGAAAGGCATCACTCGCCTTTTCGACGCCCTCAACTCGTATGAGTCTTGGTTCGGCGAAGAGTGACGGGCTCGCGACCGTAAAGAGCTCGCCCTGTCCGTAGCTCGCTGCATCGATGTCGTGAATTTCGACTGCCGCGTCGTTTGACCGGAGCATTTCGCGAATCGTTCTTGTCGCGCGATCTGCAAGAAATTGCTCGGGCCCACTGATCAGGACTACGGGCGCAGGACGCGCCTCGTTATACCCGATCTTGATGATCTTTGCCTTGCTGGTTTTCGTTGCCGCTGCCACGTTTCAAGCCTAGTCTGAGGTGTCATGCTTGTTGTAGACAGGAGAACTCCATTGGAAGGAATCCCATCAGATGTCTACACTCCGACCCCGTCGAGAGTTCAGTGACGAGTTCAAAGCCGACGCTGTGCGCATGGTAACCGAGCTCGGCAAAACACGAGCCCAGGTCGCCCGCGACCTAGAAATCAACGAATCAACGCTCGGGAAATGGGTTGGGAAAGCAACCGGCACGCATGGCACTGGTTCAGGGTCAGCCCGCCGAACCCCTGACCCTTACTCGCAAGACCCGCACGAGATGCAACGTGAGATCAACCGGTTGCGTGAGGAAAACACGTTCCTAAAAAAAGCGGCGGCCTTCTTCGCGAAGGAACAGCGGTAGTGCGCAAGTACGAGCTGATCGAACACGAAGAAGGCCAACATGCTGTCACGTTCATGTGTCGACTGCTGAAAGTGCATCGTGCGGGTTTTTACGCATGGAAGCAGCGGCGACATGCAGCACCTGATGCCCGAAAGATACGGCGGCAAGAGCTCTCCGATCTGATCGGGAAGATCTGGATCGATCACCACAAAATCCTTGGGGTGCGGCGCATTCATGCCGAACTTGCTGCTCAAGGGATGACGGTGTCTCCATGGCTGGTGTGGCAGCTCATGCGAGAGCTCGGGATTCAAGGGATTCAGCCGCGCGCCACGAAACGAACCACGATCCCCGCGCCCGATGCCGGTATCCGGCGTGACTTCATCGGGCGCAGGTTCACACCCCCGGTTCCAACAACCTGCCTCGTGGGCGACATCACGTACCTCAAAACTGGCGAAGGTTGGCTGTATCTTGCGACGGTGATTGATCTGACCACAAGAATGGTGGTCGGATGGCAGACGGCAGCCCATATGAGAACGTCGCTGGTGGTTGATGCGCTCACGATGGCGCATCGCGCCGGCTACACCGCCGGGAACGCAATATTTCACAGCGACAAAGGTGCCCAATACACGTCTGCTGAATTCGCTGACGCGGCCAGGCTGATGGATCTGAGACTCTCAGTGGGAAGAACTGGGGTGTGCTGGGACAATGCCGTCGCCGAAAGCTGGTTTGCTTCGCTGAAGAACGAGCATTGGCATCATCACCACTATGCCACCCGGGCGAGGGCAAGGCTTGCGGTTGCTGAATATATTGAGGTGTTCTACAACCGGAAGCGTCGCCACTCCACCCTCGGGTATCGCACCCCGATGTCGGTGATGCAGGCGTTCTTTGACCGTTCAAACCTCCAGGCAGCGGAAAGGGCTGTGGCCTGATCTTCAGCCCGTAATCAATAATCAAGCGTTCTCACGTCTACGAAACTTGACACAGCCCAGTCGTCGCCGCTGACATCGGAGCCTGATTGGCCGATTCAGGGCCTGTTCGGGCGTTTGATGCTCAGCTCGGCTCGACATACGGCACCGTGCTCGACTTCGTATGTGGCCCGGTGCCCGACTCCGCGCTCGATCGTGCACCCGACTCTGCACTCGACTGTGCACCTGACTCCGCGGGGCGCTCCACCCATGGCGCGAGCGTTCCATCGGATTGCAACACCAGGGCAACACTGCCGTGCGCATCAGTACGCAGTGTGCGCGTGCCTGCTCGCGCAAAGGCTGCGAGTGTGCCTTCGTTTGGGTGACCGTAGCCATTATCGGCTCCAGCCGAGACCAACCCCCAGGAAGCGGCAGCGTTCTCAATGAGGCTCAAATCCTGATCACGGCTACCGTGGTGGGCAATTTTCACTACATCAATGCCCGTAAGCTCTGCTGTTGCCTGCAACCGAGCCTGCTCTTCGTATCCGGTATCAGCGAGCATCAAGAGTTGAAGATCCTCAACTTGAATAATGAGAACTAAACTTGCTGCGTTCCTTTCGGTGGGTACGTTGGTGGGTTGAGGGGCGAGTATTCGCCAGTCAAGACCCGTACCATTCGTGGATCGCCTGTCGCCAGCAACGCCAAGGTGGTAGGGCACGGCGGCGCTGTCCAGCAAGCGGACAACCGGGCGCTGCGCGGTGGCCTCGCCCTGCAGCGTTGGAGATATGAGCGCGGTATCGATTCGGCCCAAGACGCTCCCAAGCGCCCCGACGTGGTCCCGGTCGTCGTGGGTGAGCACGAGCAAGGAGATCCGATTTACGCCAAAGAGGTTCAAACACCGCTCGAGGGATTCGGGGCTGTCACCCGTATCGACGAGGATGACCTCTTCTGGGTGCTCGGGGTCCTTCACCAGAAATGCATCACCCTGTCCCACGTCGCAGGCCACGATTACCCAATCTCGGGGTGCAGTGAGACGGCTTGCGTAAGGCGTAAAAACGGTGGTCACGAGAAAGACTCCGAGCGACATACTGGTCAGTACTGCGCTGACAGAACGAATGGATATCGGTACAGGTGGTGCAAACTGCCACGGGTTGCGAGGCCCGACTCGGCTGATTCCAAGCAGGCCGATCCTTCCTGTCCGTAAAGCCCAAGCCGCGACAAGTGTGAGTTGGCACGCGGCGAGCAGTAATGCGCCTGGCCACCCCTCCGGCCAGTGCCATCGGCCACCTGGCATGTCAGCACAGACCTCAGCTGTGGCAGCTACCCACCTCGCGGGCCAGCTGGCCACATGCACCGCGAGCGTTGCGAGCGACGGGGATATTGGGCCCAGCACTGTTGCAATAAGACCAATGCCCGTGCCGAGAGGTGCCGCGGGTGCGGCGATGACGTTTGCGAGCACTCCAACTGCCGGGACGCCCGGTTGAAGTAACAAGACAAGGGGCCCACAGAAGAGTTGTGCCGCAAGCGCAACTGCAAGTGGGAGGGACAAGACCCGGGGGAGCCGGGCCCGTCTACGTAGCCATTTGTCGAGCGGAGCCGCAGACAGGAGGATGCCGCAGGTTGCCGCGACAGAAAGCGAAAACCCTGCCTGCAGTGCTTGCCATGGATCGAGGGCAAGCAGGGTGAGCACCGCGACGCCCAGAGCAGGGAACGCAGTGGAGCGTCGACCGCCAAAGGCCCCGGTCAGCAACACCGTTGCCATGATCGCGGCCCGCTGTACCGACGCATCTGGCCCAACAACGACCACAAAGGCGAGTAGGCCGCAGGCCGCTGCGAGCGTGCGTAGCTTTCGCCCCACACCCAGACGAGCCACGCACCAAACCACCGCAGCGATGACGAGCCCGGTGTTGCTGCCCGAAACCGCGGTGAGATGCGTCAGGGAGCTTTCAATCATTGCGTCATCGAGCTGTTCGGGTACGAGAGAGGTGTCTCCGACTGCGAAGCCAGGAACAAGTTCTGCTCCAGGTATGCCCTTCGCATGCTGCACAAGGGCGGTGCGGAGCATCGCGGCTGTCGCGCCAACTTTCGCAGACAATCTCTGCTCGGGCTGCGAGCGCTCGGCTTCATGCAGCAACTTGGGGTTTGCCGTGTACGCCGTGCTGTCCTGAGGAGGTTGCGCTTTGAGTTTTGCGGTTACCTCAATGGGAGTTCCCGGGCCCCAATGCCTGGGGACTTCATCGGTGTCAGACAGCCAGAGAAGGATCGGCACTGCGCCGGCCGGCCGGATCGCCTCAATTCTCACCCAGGCACGGTTTCCGAAAGGGGAAATCTTGAATTCCGGGAAGCCGGTCAGGACGGCCGTAAAGGAGACCTGAGTTCCATTCCTCGCAGCCTCTTCCAGCAACGGGTCAGCGCGGACTGTTTCAGCAAGGTGCACTCGAGTCCCGATGAGCAGGAGCGCAGCTGCGCAGAGCAGAAGGATGGCAACGGCTCGGAAAGTGGGCCGTATGCTTCCATTTGGCTCGAACACCCGCATGAGTCCAGCCCATCCAAGCAAGACCAGACCCATAATGCCTGACACAACGGCGAGCACCGTTCCGCGACCAGGTTCAAGAATCGCCCAGCAGGTGATTGCCCAGCACACTAGAGAAACTGCGAGAAGCCGCCATTGCCCCGGGGGCGACCGGGCCTCGGCTTCCGCATCAACCGGCTGGCTCGGTATTTTTGCCTTAGCTGCGTTGGTGGCGTCCTTCATAGGCTAACGAGGTCACTTAGCTGCTCAAAAGTTTTCTGGCCGATTCCTGAGACGTTCAGTAGTTGCTCTACGCTCTGGAAGCCTCCGTTCGTACTGCGCCAGTCAATGATTCGTTGTGCAAGCGAGGGCCCAACGCGTGGAAGGGTTTCAAGCGTGGTCTGATCTGCGGAATTGAGAGAGACTAGTCCGCCATTCGCAGTGCCCGCATCAGGGGAGAGGCCGCCGAGACCGCTCGCTATGGCTCGCTGAGCGCCCTCAGCGTCAGGCACAACGAGCTGCTCACCATCCACGAGGGGCCGGGCAAGGTTCAACCCGGAGAGCACCGCACCCTCTGCCGCGCCACCGGCGGCATCAATTGCCGCAAGCGCTCGTGAACCAGCCTTCAGCTCATAGACCCCAGGGCGATTCACTTCACCCACAACATGTATGTAAAGAGAGTTTGAGTCCATCGAACCGGCACGAGTATCTGAGCCCGCACCACTTCCAGTTTCAGTGTCAGTAGATGCTGAGGCACGCGGCGAGCTATCGGCTAATCCAAACTTTCCGGATGAGCTGATCGATTCAGCAGCACTGGGTGCTCCGGGTGTATCCGAGAGCACTTCTGGCCCAAGGGATGCAGAATCGTGTTCCACCGTATGCGGTCGAAGCCACACCGTAGTGATTGAGATCAAGACGATAGCGATGAATACCACGGCTGCCGCAGTGAGCGGAACCGCCGTGCCGCGAAGCATTCGTTGCCTGAAGGTAGGCTTCGGCTTCCAATTGAGTGGTTCTAAGGTTGGTGCCGTTGCTTGTGTGGTGAGCTCTCGCAGCCGGATTCCCCAGCGTGACTGCTCAACGCTCTCGGGCAGAACGCCGCTTGCGTCGCGGCCAGTGATGGGAGTGGTCATGCCGCAACGCTAATTGTGCAAGCGCGACTATTCCGGCTTTAGCTTCCAGTCCGTGGACAACTCACCCAAGCCAGGACTGTGAGCGACAAATCAACCCACTGTTCGATCAACGGCTAAAGTTGCAGCCCGATCTACTTCTCTGGCGGGCGGAACATGCACTCCTGCGCGACGCTCGCGACGAGATCGCCTGCCTGGTTGTAGAACTTGCCGTGGGTAAGCCCACGCGCACCTTGCGAGGTAGGAGTTTCGAGCACATAGAGCAGCCACTCGTCGACGCGGAACGGCCTGTGGAACCACATTGCGTGGTCGAGGCTCGCAACTCGAAGCCCAGGGGTTGCCCACGGTATCGAATGTTGACGCATGATTGGCTCGGTGAGGAGGTAATCACTCGCGAAAGCAAGTGCCGCATCGTGCAGCCTTTGCCCGACGTCCAAGCTATCTCGGCTGCGCAGCCATACTCTTGACATGTTGCCGGGTTCTTCAACCTTGACGGTAATGTCGCTGTCAATGTGCCTGAGATCGAAAGGGCGATTGAGTAGCCATGATGCTCGAGTGTCGGCCAGATGGGCGTACTTTTCCCACACCGAGGGTAGCTCTTCTGGGGGAGTCAGGCCGGTCATGTCGTACTTGAACTGGTGTTCCAGCCCCGGCTCGTTCAGCTGAAACGAAGCAATGAGGGACATGAGAATTTCGCCCAGACTGATACGCCTGGACCCGTCTCGCAGAGAATGAACCGCCGTCATGCAGACGCGCGACCTCAAAGGTCATGCGTAGTTCGGCATCCCCAGGGCGCAAAAAGTATCCGTGCATCGAGTGAAGCGCGCGATCCTCGCTGACTGTCTCGCCAGCGGCGGCGAGCGCTTGCCCAACCACCTGCCCGCCGAATGAGCGACCGTGTGGGGTCGGCAGTGCGGGGCCGGTAAAGATGTCGTAGTGTGTACGCGCTTCGCTATCGTGCAGAGAGAGCATCTCGATGAGATCGGGTATTGCTGACATGTATCCTCCTGCACTGGGCGGCGACAATCGCCTCTAAAGCGCCTGTGTCGTTGCTCAGTCTATTGCTGACGCAAGGGGAGCGAGGATCGCCACACGCCGTAAGGTGAGAGGTGTGACTCAGCAGCTGCACCTTCTAGACCACGCCTCCCGCGACGACCTGCGGGTGTACCTAGAACGGCTTCAGCGCTCTGGGCAAGCGGAAGTGCGAGTGATCACACGAGGATCAGTAGTGGCCGTGTTCGGCTGTACTCAGGCGCCAGCTGGAATTATCGATACCGTGCCAGTGGTGCTGGTGCTCAGGTCATTTGCCCTTGCGGAGGCCCCATCGGAGAGCGTAGATATCACCGTGTTTGGGCGGGCGTTGCTCGATCGGATTGCGCGGATGGGTGTGCTCGGCCTTTCTTTGGACTTACCCGATGCCGTTGTTTCAGCTGCATGGTCCGGTGTACTGCCACCGCCAGCAGGTTGGCAAGCTGCAGGTGCTATTGATGCTGCTTCACTTGTGACAGTTGCCGAACAGGGCATTAGTCAGGTAGCACAGGCATTGCCTGACGACCCTGGTGAAGCCCTCGTGCGTAAGGTGCGCGCGTCGATCTGGGGGTCAGAGGTTGCGCCCGGGGTTCCAGCGGCTGCAGCTTTTGCTGCTGAGGTGATGGGCTTCTTACGGGACGAATCCGTTGTTCGGGTATCGCGCACGCTCACTTGGACGAGGCTTGCGACGTCGAGGGGTCAAGTGCTTGTTCGTAGTCTGCTCGGCTAGCTGCTCTTCAGCGCTTCGACCCCTGCTGCTCCCTGGAAGTGCGGCCCAGGCCGTGCACATCTCCATATGAGGTAGAATGGTGAGGTTATCTAGAAGGAGACGCATCACATGGCACAGGTGAATGGCATCATCGACCCCCCTATCGACGACCTGCTCGTGAAGGTTGATTCGAAGTACGCTCTCGTGGTGTTTGCTTCGCAGCGCGCTCGTCAGATCAATGATTACTACACCGATCTTCACGACGGCAACTTGTTTGACAACGTAGGCCCACTCGTCGACGCTTCGGTTGATGATAAGCCTCTGTCGACTGCACTCCACGAGATCGCAGAGAACAAGCTCGTGATGAAGCCTCGCGTAGAGCAGTCGGTTGAGACCACTCTCGAGGCTGCACTTGACGCTGTAGAGCTTTCGGACGCAATCCAGGGCACTGACGGCGAGTAGTTTCGCCGGCGACGGGGCCCGTGAGGGCTCCGTCGAATGCGAGTAATATCGCGACTCGCGGGGGCTGGATGTCGGGGGTGTCGGCTAGGCTATTCCCATCATGACAAGACGATTTTTCACTTCGGAATCCGTGACCGAGGGTCACCCCGACAAGATCTGCGATCGCATCTCTGATTCGATCCTCGACGCACTCCTGACAATTGATCCAGGTGCCCGCGTGGCCGTCGAGACGCTAGTGACGACAGGCCTCGTGCACGTCGCTGGCGAGATTCGTACCGAGGGTTACGTAGAGATCCCTGAGATTGTGCGTGCCGCGGTGCGTGAGGTTGGTTACACCTCAAGCGAGATGGGCTTTGACGCTTCTTCGTGCGGAGTGTCCGTATCGATCGGTCAGCAGTCACCAGACATCGCTTTTGGTGTGGAGCGTTCGCTAGAAGCACGCGAGGGCGAAATTGATCAGCTCAGCCTGCAGGGTGCCGGCGACCAGGGCATCATGTTTGGCTACGCAGTCGAAGAGACTCCTGAGCTGCACCCACTGCCAAGCTGGCTCTCGCACCGCATGGCCGAGCGACTCACTGAGGTGCGCAAGACGGGCGTGTTGCCGTACCTTCGGCCCGACGGCAAAACGCAGGTCACCATTGGCTATGAGGGCGATCGCCCGGTGAGCGTCGAGGCTGTTGTGCTTTCGACTCAACACGAATCCCAGATCTCACAGGAACAGCTTCACGCCGATATCGAGCGTGAGGTCATTCGTCCCGTGCTTGAACGCACAGAACTCCTGAGCGGTGACGCAGAACTGTTTATCAACCCCGCAGGCCCGTTTGTGATCGGTGGCCCCATGGGTGACGCTGGCCTCACTGGGCGAAAGATCATCATTGACACCTATGGTGGCGCGAGCCGTCACGGTGGTGGGGCTTTCAGCGGGAAAGACCCGTCAAAGGTTGACCGCTCCGCTGCCTACGCAATGCGCTGGGTTGCCAAGCATGTCGTGGCCGCGGGTCTTGCACGCCGCGCAGAGTTACAGGTCGCCTATGCGATTGGCCGGGCGCATCCCGTTGGGCTGTACGTCGAGACTTTTGGTACTGAAACAGTGCCGCTAGATCGTATTGAATCTGCAGTCCGCGAGATATTCGACCTTCGCCCTGCAGCGATCATCCGTGATCTCGATCTGATTCGTCCGATTTACGCTCAGACCAGTGCATACGGCCACTTCGGACGTGAGCTGCCTGAGTTTACTTGGGAAGCGACGCCGCGAGTCGAGCTGTTGCGCGCCGCTGCCGGGTTGTAGATCTGCGTGGGCACGGCTGAGGCCGCGCGCGCGATGCCATTTGAAGCAGCTGAGGCGGCAGAGGGTAGAGCTGTCGCACAGGTGCTGCTCGATTCCGCGCTGCCCCAGCTGGATCACCTGTTCGACTATGCAGTACCGGTCGATCTTGCGGACGAGCTGAGGGTTGGTCAGCGTGTTCGAGTGCCCTTTCGTTCTCAGAACAGGCGTAGTCATGGCTACGTCATCGGTTTCTCCGATACGAGTGATTTTGGTGGCGAGCTGCAGCCGATTGCTGAGATCGTAGGCCCAGTTCCACAGCTGACCCCTCGGCTTTGGCGCCTCGCGCGGGCGGTGTCAGACCGAGCTGGCGGGTCCGCATCCGATATTCTGCGTCTCGCGATACCGCCTCGCATGGTGCGTGCCGAGAAACAACATCTCGCGGGCACCGTTTCAGACCCCGGAGCTGACGACAAGCAATTCGTCCCGGAGGACGGCGAACGGGAAACCGCAGAGCTATTGACTTCCGGTGCTCGGCTCGCGGTTACCGCATCACACGGCCCAGAACGTCTGAGCACGGGTGAATGGGTAGGCGGCTGGGCAGTCCATCTCGCGAGGGCCGCGCTTTCGGTGCATGCGACTGGGCGCAGTGCGATCCTCGTGGTGCCTGATTATCGTGACGCTGATCAACTTGCCGACGCACTTACTTCGCTCGGACACAGTGGTGTTGTGCGCGTCGACTCAAGACAATCGGGGAGCGCCCGCTACGCATCATTTTTGCGCGCGCTCGATGCGCAACCGCGAATTGTGCTCGGCAATCGTTCTGCGATCTATGCGCCTGCGTACAACCTCGGTGCAGTCTTGCTGTGGGACGACGGCGATCCGCTGCTGGCGGAACCACTCGCTCCATACGTTCATGCACGTGACGCCGCACTCGTGCGAGCCTCGATTGAGCACAGCCCCGAAGTCATGTCTGTGGGCATTATGTTTGCTGCCCACGCCCGGAGCGTAGAAGTGCAGCGGCTGATTGACATCGGGTACGTGAAGGCCGAGAATTTGCCACCGCGTCGCACCCGTGTGATCACGGCTGATGCAGTGCAAAACCTCGAGGCTGACTTTGCCAGGGTGCCCGAGTTCGCAGCACGCAGCATCCGGGAGGGCCTGTCTCAAGGGCCGGTGCTCGTTCAGGTCGCGGTCCCAGGCTACGCACCAGTTGCGGTTTGCGAAGACTGCGGTGAGCGGGCACTGTGTCGAAACTGTCACGGTCCAATCGGGTTTCGCGGGCCGCATCGGGCGCAGTGCCGATGGTGTGGAGAGAATGCGACTGGCTGGCGTTGTTCGAAGTGCGACAGCGCTCGCCTGTCGCAGCGCGGTGCTGGGTCAGAGCGCACGGCTGAGCAGTTTCAGCGGCAATTTCCTGGCACGAGGATCGTCATTAGCGACGGCGCACACCCGCATGAGCGAGTTGATTCTCGGCCCGTGCTGGTTGTGGCGACTCGGGGCGCTGAACCCATCGCGGCAGGTGGTTACCGGGCAGTAGTGCTGCTTGACGCGGATCGCCTGCTCAATATTGAATCGCTGCGAGCTGCCGAGGATTGCATGCGTTGGTGGCAGAATGCCGCTGCCCTTGCCGCCCCTGACGCTCGCTGTGTGCTTGCTTCAGGAGGAGGCCCGGCCGTTCAGGCATTCGTTACGGGCCGTGTTGAGGAATGGTTGCGCTCAGAACTCCACGATCGTCAGCAACTCCGATACCCGCCGGCGCTGAGAGTGGCGAGCGTGGCGGGGGGGCAGACAAGAGGTCGATCGTGCACTGAAAGCGCTCGGGGAACTGCAGGGCGTCGATGTGTTGGGCCCCACAGAAGTGCAGCAGCGCGTGACACCGGGCGCGCCCAGCGAGCGGCACGGCGCGAAGCTTGTTCGGGCAATCGTCCGATTCGAGTATTCGATGGGTGCTGAGGTAGCGAAGCGGCTCAGGGGGGCGCTGGTTGCAGATGCGGCAGGATCCTCGTCGCGGGTTGCTGGCCGAATACCGGGTAGGGCTCACCACGAAGCACTTCGCTTGAGGTTCGACGACCGAGGCGTGTTCGACGCGTAAGGCCGCTACGTGAGGTATGCCGACTAGCGCATGAGCAACAGCAGACCAGCGACGGCAATGAACAGCACGCCGAAGGTGGTGTTGAGAGCGCGCCGCCCACGAGGCGTTGCAGTGAGGCGTCGAAACGGTCTCGCTGCACCCGCATACACAAACCACATCAGCGCCACGTCGACGGTGAGCACGGTGAGCACAAAAACGACGTACTGAGGCCCTGACGGCTGGTCGAGCCTGATGAATTGCGGCATGAACGCGAGGAAGAACACGATTGATTTCGGGTTGAGGAGGTTCACCCAGAAGCCGCGTCGCACCAGAGACCATGCAGACTCACGGGTCTGCACCCGAACCTCCTCGGGCTGACTAGTGGCGTCAGTCTTGATCAGAATGAGCCGCACGCCAAGGTAGACGAGATAAGCCGCACCTACATAACGAATCACACTAAACAGGAGTGGGGACCGCGAAACAAGCAAACCGACACCGGCGGCAACAATAATGATGTGGGACAGCAGCCCGAACTGCTGCCCCAAGACGCCCCAAATCGATCGACGCCAACCCACACTGAGTGAGTTGGACATCGTGTTGATGGCGCCTGCGCCGGGCGTGAGACTGATCACGACGCAGGCTGCCATCAGCGAGAGCCAAACGGTTAGCGTCACTTGCGGAGGCGCTCCGCGACGAAATCGACGTCCTTGTCACCGCGACCGGAAAGGTTTGCGATGATGATGCTGTCTGACGGCAAGGTTGGCGCGAGCTTGATTACGTGCGCGATCGCGTGGGATGACTCAAGTGCGGGAATGATGCCCTCCAGACGGGTGAGCATCTGGAATGCTTCGAGAGCCTCGACATCGGTAACGGAGACATACTCGGCGCGCCCGATCTTTTCGAGGTGCGCGTGCTGCGGCCCGACGCCCGGGTAATCGATGCCCGAACCGATCGAGTGAACGGGGGCGGGGTCGCCGTTTTCATCGAGCAGTACCTTGGTGTGCATTCCGTGGATATCGCCGGGAACGCCGAGTGTCATGGTCGCAGCATGGCGATCCGTGTCGAGGCCCTCGCCCGCGGGCTCAACACCGATGACACGTACCGATTCGTCCTCGAGGAACGCGTCAAACAGGCCCATCGCGTTCGAGCCACCGCCGACACAAGCGACAAGCGCATCGGGCAGGCGGCCCTCGGCTTCAAGGATCTGCGCGCGTGCCTCACGACCAACAACCGACTGGAAGTCACGCACCATCGTGGGGAACGGGTGCGGGCCAACGACCGAACCGATGGCGAACAGGTAGTCCTCGGGTGATGCCGCGTAGACCTCAAACGCCGAGTCGACGGCTTCCTTGAGCGAACGACCGCCGCGATCAACAGGAACGACCTTGGCGCCAAGGAGTTCCATGCGCACAACGTTTGGATGCTGCTTCTCAATGTCGATCGCACCCATGTGGATCTCGCACTCGAGGCCGACCAGAGCAGCAGCAGTTGCGAGCGCCACGCCGTGCTGACCGGCACCGGTCTCGGCGATTACCTTCGTCTTGCCCATACGCTTCGCAAGCAGCGCCTCACCGAGCGTGTGGTTGATCTTGTGAGCGCCCGTGTGGTTGAGATCTTCTCGCTTGAGGTAGACCTTCGCTCCGCCGAGCTTACGGGTCAGGTTTTCAGCAAAATAGAGCAGCGAGGGGCGACCCACGTACTTGCTCAGTAGCGACTGCAGTTCCTCCTGGAACGCAGGATCCTGGCGTGCTTCCTCATATGCGGTGGCAACCTCAGCCATCGGTCCGGCTAGGAACGGCGGCAAGATTGCGCCGCCAAACTCGCCAAAGTAGCCGTTCTCGTCTGCACGATACACGGACTGCTGGGATTCGCTCATGAGGATTCTTCTTTGATGTTGCCTCGCCACCCGAAGACAAAAAACACCGCCCTCGAGAGGCGGTGTGGGTAGATATGCAATCTGAACGGAACCGCCGCTAGACGGTCCACCACTGATTCGCAGAATGCATGAGGCGAGCATAGCATCTTGTTGGCAAGGGTTTGGGCCGAGTACTGCGAGAATAGAACGATGCGCATTGTCTTCGCCGGTACACCTGAATTTGCAGTGCCCAGTCTGCACGCACTCGCACGAGCGTGCGAGTCGGGTGACAGCAGCCCTGAACTCGAAATTGTTGGCGTGATCACACGCGAGGACGCACCCATTGGCAGAAAACGGGTGCTCACACCGTCTCCGGTGGCGCAGGCTGCCGAGGAACTGGGCCTGCCCATCTACAAGGCGAATCGTCTTGATGAAGCCGCCACTGAGTGGGTACGTGAGCTTGGGGCTGGCCTTGGCGTCATTGTTGCGTACGGTGGTCTCGTACGCGAGCCGCTGTTGTCGCTGCCTCGACTTGGTTGGATAAATCTTCACTTCAGCGATCTACCGGCTTGGCGAGGTGCGGCGCCAGTTCAGCGCGCGCTGATGGCGGGGGAGCAGGGCCTTGGTGTCACGGTTTTCCGCCTGGTTGAGGCGCTTGACGCCGGGGCGGTACTCACCAGAGATGCGCAGGAATTTGAGCCTGGCACGAGCGCTGGCATGGCGCTTACCGAACTGGCTGAATTTGGCACAGATGCACTGCTCAGAGCGATTTCGCTACTCAATGCCGACCCATCGGCGGGCGAGCAGCAAATCGGCGAAGAGACTTACGCCCACAAACTGAATCGTGAAGACGGCAAGCTCGACCTTTCGGGGTCGTCACGGTCTGTACTTGCGCATTGGGCGGGCGTTACGCCTGAGCCTGGCGCGTTTGTGCTTTTTGACGGGCAGCCATTGAAACTGCACGAACTTCGGGCAGTGGTGGCATCAGATGTTTTTGGGGGCGAGGATCGCGAAGTCTGCAGGGTGCGACTCGTAGCAGGGCGGGCGATCCTCGACCTTGCTGACGGTGCACTTGAGCTTGTTCGGGTGCAGCCAGCAGGAAAACCCGCGATGGCCGGAGCCGATTGGTTGCGTGGCCGCGGAGGAGAGGCGGTGCTGTCGGTGAACGCACGGGATGAACGAAGCCAGAGGAACAGTGGTCGCAGACCACAGCGAGACCAGCGACGGGAGCAGCAGCGTGGTGAACCTCGGGGCGGGCATGTGTCACCTGCGCGTCTTGTGGCCTACGACGTGCTTCGCGACGTTGATGAGCGGGACGCCTACGCGAACCTTGCGCTAGCCGCGCGCATCCGAGATTCTCGCATTGACGGACGGGACGCTGCGCTTGCTACTGAGCTCGCTGCAGGTACCCTCCGCGGGCAGGGAAGATACGACCGAATTATCGAACTGGCTTCCGGTCGCGAACTCGACAAAGTTGACGCACGCACACTTCGAGTGCTTCGGCTTGGGGCCCACCAGTTGCTTTCGATGCGCACAGCCGCCCACGCTGCAGTGAACGAAAGCGTGGAGTTGCAGCGCAAAGTCTCAAACCCGTCGGGCGCAGGGTTCGTGAATGGCGTGTTGCGGGCGATCGGGCGTGCGTCAAACGAGGAGTGGGATGCACGCATTGAGGCAGAAGCAAAAAGTGCCGATGCGGCGCTCGCTGCTCGCACCTCGCACCCGGCTTGGATCGTACGTGCGCTCCGTGATGCGCTTCGCTTCGAAGGTCGTGAGAACGAACTGGAGGACCTGCTTGAGGCCGATAATAGGCCACCAAAGGTGAGTCTGGTTCTGCTTCCTGGTGCCGGCATCGATACTGAAACCGCAGCCGTCCTCGGCAGCGACCCGGACCGTGGCTACGATCTGGTAGCCAGCGGAGTCTCTCCGCTGGGGATTGAACTTGACGGCGGTGACCCGGCGAGAACTATCGAGGCAATCGATGAGCCTGACGGGTTTGTTCGGGTCCAAGACCAGGGTTCCCAGCTTGCGGCACTCGCGCTGACCCGTGCCCGCCCCGTGGAATCTGGAGAGCGTTGGCTCGATCTGTGTGCGGGGCCTGGCGGAAAGACCGCGGTGCTCGGTGCCGAAGCGGTACTCGGTGGTGCTACGGTGCGCGCAAATGAAGTGTCAGAACATCGCACCGATCTCGTGCGGCGTTCAGTCGAAGCAACTTCAGAGGTCGTCGATCTGGTCTCGTTCGATGGGCGAGACTCGGGTGCCTACGGCGGCGAACAATTCGACCGAATACTTGTTGATGCGCCGTGCTCGGGGCTTGGTGCGCTACGTCGCAGGCCTGAGGCTCGGTGGCGTAAACAGCCCACCGATCTACCAGATCTGACCGCACTGCAGGGTGAATTGCTAGACGCGGCTGCTGAGCACCTCGCTCCTGGAGGGCTGCTCGCATATGTGACATGCTCGCCACACCGAGCAGAGACGCGTGTGGTGCTTGATGGGCTCTTGAAGCGACACCCTGAGCTACGTGAGATCGACACCAAGAAAGTGCTGAACGGGATTGCTCGTGGTCAACTTGATCTCGCTGGTGACGGGCTCAGTGCGCAGCTCTGGCCTCATCGTGACAACACAGATGCGATGTTCATTTCAATCGTGGAGCGAGCAATCTAGGTTGTGAGTGAAAAAGCGCGCGGGCGTAGCGATACGGCCAGCCACAAAGCCACCGTCTGGCGGTTAGTGAACTGCGACAGAGTCACCTAGGTTCACCGCGCTACTCTACTTCCACACGCTCGTTGCATCGGCGCGCGTCGAAGGGAGCTTAGTAAGATGCCCCCATTCGAGTACTTCATCCGGTACCGACAGAAGAGCTGTATCAGCGCCCGTCTTCTCGATCAGCTCTGCCACTGAGACCACACCGCCGGAACGGCGCAGGATCCTCGCCCGTACATATGCTCTCGCGTAGACCTCGGGCTTACGGTTCTCATCGGGCCGAACGAAACGCTGCTCCATATACACAGCCTGGTCGTCGTAACCGAGAATTTTTGACTCAATCCAAAACCGCATCCACGGGTTGAGTGATTTGCGGTACGAGATGGTTTGCCCGACGACCACCGGATACCAGTTCTCATCTTTGAAGAGCTGCCAGACGCCGTTTCGCTGCATCATGTCGAATCGACCGATGTCCATGATCGACAGGTATTTGCCGTTGTTCATGTGGTTCAGGATGTCAAGATCGGTTGGCCAGACACGAAAGCGTGACCGCGAGACGTCGCTGAACCCGAGCTTTCTGCCCCGGGACCCTACAAACAACATGTGCCAGAGGGTGCGAAAGAGCATGTGCATGTAAATCTCCTACAAAATATTTCAGGTGCCGATGGGCACCTGAACACGATCGACTCTATGACGCAAGGCCGAACCTTCCTGCATCCTTTGTCGAACCTCTGCAATCATCTAGGCTCACCCCTTACGCTGGTTGTGTTCCGATCCCAGGTGTATCCAGCATGCGCGGTGTAAGATAGATCGGTGCGCTTTAAGCGCTTGATCCTATCCCTACCCGAACCGGAGTAACACCGCATGGCAACCTCGAACGACATCAAGAACGGCACCGTCATCAAGGAGGCTGGGCAGCTCTGGAACGTAGTTGAGTTTCAGCACGTTAAGCCGGGCAAGGGCGGTGCATTTGTGCGCACCAAGCAGAAGAACGTTGTTTCAGGCAAGATCATCGACAAGACTTACAACGCTGGCGCCAAGATTGAGACCGCGAACGTTGACCGCCGCGATTTCCAGTACTTGTACCAGGATGGCGTTGACTTCGTCTTCATGGACAAGACTGACTACGATCAGCTGACTGTTTCGGGCACCATCGTGGGCGACGCCTCGAAGTACATGCTTGAGAACCAGGAAGTCCAGATTGCTCTGCATGATGGTGACCCCCTCTACATTGAGCTTCCCGCTTCTGTTGTGCTCGAGGTGACCTACACCGAGCCCGGTCTGCAGGGTGACCGTTCAACCGGTGGCACGAAGCCCGCGACGGTTGAGACGGGTGCTGAGATTCAGGTACCGCTTTTCCTGAACACTGGCACGAAGGTCAAGGTTGACACCCGCTCGGGTGAGTACCTCGGCCGCGTCAACGACTGATCTCAGTTGTCAGCTCGTAGTAAGGCGCGTAAACGCGCGCTAGACATGTTGTTTCAGGCCGATGTTCGTGGCGAATCATTGGCTTTGATCGTGGCCGCTGAGGCAAAGCGCGCTGTCGGTGAGCCCGACCGTGCTGCCTCGTGGCTCTATGCTCGTGAGATCGTTGATGGCGTCTCCGATCACCAAGAAGAGATCGACGAGTTGATCTCGAGCTATTCGCAGGGCTGGACGATCGATCGTATGCCGAACGTCGACCGGGCGGTGCTGCGACTCGCCTCATGGGAGTTGCTGCATAATCCCGAGGTTCCGGCCGCAGTCGCCATGGACGAAGCGATTGAGCTCGCCAAGGAGTACTCGACTGACGACAGTGCCAGGTTCGTGAATGGCGTGCTTGGCAAGATTGCGCAGCACGCCAGCTAGTAACTCGTTCTATCACTATTGGCAATTTGAGGCCTGCACTATTTCTAGGGCAATTTTCGCGGCATGATCCTCGCAGGGTTAATCACGACACCAGTCATTGGACGTCCGACCTATGAAAAACTTGCTCGCCGCCTTTCTCGCTCCGCTCGTTCTGGCCGGGCTCGCCACCCCGGTGGCGGCCCAGTCCCGAAATCAAGGACATCGCGGCGGTCGAGGGCGTCCGCACCAACCAGCTGGTCGGCTACGGCCTGGTCGTCGGCCTCAACGGCACCGGGGACTCGCTGCGCAACTGCCCGCTGACCCGGCAGTCGCTCGAAGGCATGATGGAACGCCAGGGCGTCAACATCCGCGGCACCAACGCCAATACCAAGAATATCGCCGCGGTCATGGTGACGGCCGAACTGCCGCCCTTCTCGACCCCGGGGTCACGTATCGACGTCAATGTCGCGGCCATGTGCGACGCCAAGAGCCTTCTGGGTGGCCAGGTCCTGGTCACCAGCCTCCAGGGAGCCGACGGCGAGGTCTATGCCGTGGCCCAGGGCTCGATCCAGACCGGGGCCGTCTCGGCTTCCGGGGGCTCCGGCTCCTCGGTGACCCGCGGTGTCCCCACCGCCGGCCGCATCGCCTCGGGCGGCGTGGTCGAGCGCGAGACGGGCTTCGAGCTGGCCAATATGGACGAGGTCCGGCTGACCCTGCGCAATCCCGACTTCACCACGGCCCAGCGGGTCGCCGCGGCCATCAATCAGGTCTACCCCAGCACGGCCATGGCCGAGAACGGCACCGTCATCGCCCTGCGCTCACCCGGCCAGATGGGCATGGCCGGCTTTATCAGCCAGGTCGAGAACCTGACCGTCCGGGTCGACCTCCCGGCCAAGGTGATCATCGACGAGGTCAACGGCGTCATCGTCATGGGCGACGCCGTCCGCATCTCCACCGTCGCCATCGCCCAGGGCAACCTGACCATCTCGGTGCAGGAATCGGCCCAGGTCAGCCAGCCCCTGCCCTTCAGTCGCGGTGAAACCGCCGTGGTCCCGGAATCGACGGTGACCGTCGAGGAAGAGCTCGGCCGTGAGATCCGGATCGTCAACGGCACCACGTCGCTGTCGACCCTGGTCAACGGGCTCAACGCCCTGGGCGTCAGCCCGCGCGACATGATCGGCATCCTGCAGGCGATCAAGGCCGCCGGGGCCCTGCAGGCCGACATTGAGGTAATGTGATCATGAGCGACCTGTCCGTGCCCGCCACCCTGCTGCAGCCCGTTGCCGAACGCCCCGTCGCCTCGCCCGCGGCCATGGCCCGCACCCGCGAGACGGCCGAAGCCTTTGAGGCCTCGTTCCTGTCCCAGATGCTGAAGCCGATGTTCGAGGGTCTGTCGACCGAGGGCCCGTTCGGCGGCGGCGAAGCCGAGTCCACCTGGCGCGGCTTCCTCGTCGACGCCATGGCCAAACAGACGGTCCGGGCCGGCGGCATCGGCCTGGCCGACCGGGTCATGTCCGAAATGCTGAAAATGCAGGAGCAAGCCGCATGACCACCCGCAGCGCCGCCGACGCGGCCGCCGATCTCAACGCGACCGGCCACCTTCGCCAACTCACTACCCTGACCGAGCGCCTGACCGGGCGACTGGTCGAGGAATCGCGCGCCTTTGAGGCCCGACGGCCCCAGGACGTCGCGGGCGGCATGGCCGAGACCCGCGAACTGGCCAATCTCTACCGTCGCGAGTCGGCCCAGGTGAAGGCGAATCCCAAGCTGTTCGCCGGCGGCGGGGTCACCGAGCGCAAGGCACTCATCCGCGCGACCGAAGCGTTCGAAGCCGTCCTTGCCCGCCACGTTCTGGCCGTCGAGGCGGCGCGGGTCATATCCGAGGGCCTGGTCAAGGCCATCGCCGAGGAGGTCGCCAGCGTCCGCGGCTCCCCGTCGGCCTACGGCGCGTCCGGGCACGCCTCCGCCAGCGACGCCCGCGCGGTGGCCATGAACCGCACGGCTTGAACAGGCCTGGTTAACCGCGTTCGTCGCCCCATCCTTTACGGTTGCGGGCGCAAGGATCGCGCATGAGCATTTCCCGCCGTCTACTCGGTCTGGCCTTCGCCTCGGCCGACACCCTCATTGAGATCGACGCCGACGGCTGTGTGGTCATGGCGATCGGGGCCGGGCCTGTGTCGGGAATCGATCCCGGTACCGCATGGATCGGCCGCCCCCTCGTCGATCTGCTCGGCAAGGCCAGCGGAGTCGTCGTCACCGAAGCCCTGAACCAGCTTCAGCCGGGGGTCCGTTCCGCTCAGCTCGATATCGTGGTGACCTGCGACGCCAAACATGTGCGGCGCGCCCGTTTGCGCACTTTTTGCCTACCCGAAATCGCTCCGGCCGTATCCTGCGCCCTCACCTACGACGGTGCCGCCTTCAGCCTCGCTGTCCCCCAGGCCCCGCCCATGCTGGACACCGACAGTCTGATCGATCGTGTGCAACTGGCTCTTGATGACGGTCAGAATACGGAGAACGTGTCCCTGGCCTTCGTCGACGTCCCCGGCCTGAGCTCCGGCGATGACGAACAGCACCAGCGGGCCGAGGCCCGGATCGAGGCCGCCCTGCAGTCTGCCTCGATCGACGGGGCCAGCGCCGCGCGCCTGACGCCCGAGCGGTTCGCGGTTCTGTGTAACCCCGGCGGCGATGCCGCCCTACTGGACGATCATGTTCGCCAGGCTGGTGCCGCCGAGGGGCTGGAGCTTATTTCAACCACGACCCAGGCCGGGATTGACGCCGGACTTCCGCCGGGACTGGTGATGCGGGTGCTGCGGGTCGCGCTCAAGGCCTGTATCGAAGGTGAGGACACCGCCGGACCCGATCAGATCTTTTCCGACCATCTCAAGACCACCCTCCAGGAGGCTGAACGGTTCACCGCCCTGGTCAAGAAGCGCGATTTCGCCCTGCATTTCCAGCCGATCGTCGACCTGGTGTCCGGTGAGGTCCATCACCTCGAGGCCCTGGCCCGCTTCGGCGACGAAGGGCCGGCCGGCACGGTCTCGATGGCCGAAGACCTCGGTCTGATCGACAAATTCGATCTGGCCGTGCTCGAGAAGGCCTTGAAACAGATGCGTCGGCCCGGCTTCACCCACCTCAAGGTGGCGGTGAACATTTCCGGCGTGTCCCTGACCAATGACCTCTACGTCCAGACACTGCTGAAACTGACCCAGCCTCACCCCGAGGTCCGCGCCCGCTTGCTGGTCGAGGTCACCGAAACGGCCGCCATCGGCGACCTCGCGGCAGCAAATCGCCGGCTCGGCAAGCTTCGTGAAGCGGGGGTGCTGGTCTGCCTCGACGATTTCGGCGTCGGTGCCGCCTCATTCGAATACCTGCAGACCCTGTCGGTCGACGTCGTCAAGATCGACGGCAGCTTCATCCGCGACGTCGTCGACAATGCCCGCACCCGCACCCTGCTCAGCCATCTGGTCGATCTGTGCCGCTCGTTGAAGGTGTCGACCATCGCCGAAATGATCGAGACGGAGGAACAGGCCAACGCCGTTCGCGCCCTCGGCATCGACCTGGGGCAAGGCTATCTGTTCGGACGGCCGTCGGCCGAGCCGGCCATGCCTGCCCCCGTCACCGCGACACCCGTCGGGCGACGCCGGGGCGAAGTCACCGGCTGGGGCTGAAGCTCCCGGCGGGTTGGCTCAACGGGATAGGGGATTCAGCGGCCGGGTCAGTTGCCCGGGTGGCGGCGTGAACGGTTTGCGCGGATCCTGACCGGGACCGGCTTCGCGCGCGGCGTCAGCGAGACAAGCCCGGCCACGGCGACGACGAGAGAAAGGGCCAGACCGATTTCCAGAACGTGGATCATGGGATGCTGCCTCAACATACAAACGCGAGATGCCGAGAATGGGGTCTGACGTGACCGCCTGCAAGCATGTTCCCCTCACGGTTGGGTGACGGCGACCCTGTGTCGCGCCCCGATGGCCGTCAACGTTCCAAACGCCTATGTCATCGGCCATGACCCTGTTCCCTGACCCGAACGCGCCACCCACCGAATCGCGCCGCGACACCGCCAGACGGCAGATCGAGGCTGAAACCGGGATCGATGAGGCGATGATCTCTGCCCTGGTCGACGGCTTCTACGACCGGGTGCGCGCGGACGCCCTGATCGGCCCGATTTTCGACGAGCGTATCCACGACTGGGGACCCCACCTCGACCAGATGAAGCTGTTCTGGTCGTCGGTGGCCTTGATGTCCGGCGTCTATCATGGCCGCCCGATGCCCAAACACCTGCCCCTGCCGGTCGACGGTCACCATTTCGACCGCTGGCTGGAGCTGTTTCGGGCCACGGCGCGCGATCTCTGCCCCCCGGCGGCCGCGGATCACTTCATCGAACGGGCCGAACGTATCGCCGAAAGCCTCGAACTGGGCATCGCCGGGGCCAACGGCGTCCTGCTGCGCAAGGGCGAACGCTATCGGCGGCCGGCGGCGGCGTCGACGCCGGCCTGACCGGTCCCTACTCCGGCGCAGACCCGCCGAAGGCACCGGGTACCATGACCTGACCCAGGGCCATGGCGTCGCGGATGTTCATCATTTTGCGACCGTCGACCAGAATGTCGCCGCCCGAAACGCCCGCCGGGCAGCGTCCCAGATAGCGGCCCTCTTCAGTCGATGTGGTGGTTTCGCGGCCCACCGGGGTTATGGAAAGCAGTGTCAGCTTGTGGCTGTAGCGCCGGTTGCGATCACTCCGGATCTCGCCCGAAACGGTGACTGAGGAGTTCATCGGCAGCGGACAGCGGCTGCTGTAGGTCCAGCGATCTGCGCCCTGCCGATTGACGGTCGATCCCGACGGGCAGAACGGCGCATGGAGCTGGGAACCGAAGATATTGGCCTCGGACTGGATGGCGGTGTCCAGACAGACCTGGGAGGTGCGTGTACCCGCGTCGTCGTTCTGGGTCACTTCCCACAGGCCCGAGCGCAGGATCGGCAGGGCTACGGCGCCGGTGGCCACCACATCGCCGTCGCTGATCATCGGCTCGCCGCCGTCATCCCCCGGTCCGCCCGGCTCGCCGGCTGTCGTGCCGCCCGCCCCCCGGCGACGCAGGATCAGCCTGTCGTCGTCCTCGTCGTCCTGCGATGCCGCCGCGCGTGAGTCCTGGCCCGGCCCGAAATACTGAACGCCGGCCCAGGCCGCGCCGCCGATGATCCCCAGTCCGACCACGCCGATGACGATTTTCTTGATCATGGAGCCCTCCAGGCGATCCTAAAGTTTAACCAGCTCAACCCGGCGGTTCCGCGCGCGGCCAGCCTCGGTGTCATTGCCGGCGACGGGCCGGTCCGGTCCAAAACCACGCGGTTCAAGCCGGTTCGCGGCGATACCGGCACCGGTAAGGGTCGCAACAATGGATCGCGCGCGGGCTTCGGACAGGGCGCGATTGTGTGCCGCCGCTCCGGTCGTATCGGTACGGCCCTCGACCCCCAGCCGCAGGGACGGCTGACTGCGCAACAGTCCCAGAACAGCGTCGATCTGGCCACGCGACTCGGGCAGAATGTCGGCCTTGTCAGTGGCGAAATTGACCTGGATCGCCACTCGGCCGTCGGCGTCGAGTTCGCGGCGCAATTGCTCGGCCGGCAGCAGCCCTGCGGTGACGACCAGCGGGGCCGTCTCCGCGACGGTCAATCCGGCGGAGGCGGAGCCGGCGTCGAAATGCACCCAGATGGTCTTGTCGGCACGCCGGATGACGTAGGTCGCAACCTCGTTGTTGTAGATGTCGCCGGTGCCCCCCGTGGTGTCGCTGATCACCTGGTCACCCAGGGCGTTGAGAGCGTCGCGCGTCACGGGAGACTGCGAAACCTTGATCCCGCCGGCCCGATTGATCACGGCCTCGATATTCCGCTGCAGTTCAAGCCGGGAGAACGCCTTGTCACCCTCCGGCTCGATCATGGACATATAGACCTTGCCCTCGACGGCCCGGAACGCACCGTTCACCCAGAACGGAAATGAGAAGAAGTCGCGGGTCTCCTCGCCGGTCGTGACATAGCCATCGGGCAGCGAAAAGTACGGGAAGGCTCCAAGCGGCGCTACCGAAACGGGCACGGACGACAGATCAAAGGTCCTGACGGCAGACGGCTCGCTGCTCGCCGCCGCGGTGCCCGGAGACGCCTCGTCGACCGTGGCATCAACGGGGCGCGGGCCCTCTGCGCCACACGCCGCCAGACCCAGAAGGCCGACCACAATCCCCGCGCGCGCCCACATATCGCACCCTCAAGCTTCGCCATATGCTAGCCGGCAACTTTCAGTGAACGCAAATCGGGATTTGCGTTCCCATAATGTTCTTGCTAAATCGCGCGGATCAATACCCATATAGCGGTGTCGCCCCGAACCCCGCCCGAACTCTCCGCGTTTCCGGAATCCATGACCGAAAAACACAATTTCATCCGCGTCCGCGGTGCCCGCGAACATAATCTCAAGGGCGTCGACGTCGACATCCCGCGCGAGAAGCTGGTCGTGATGACCGGCCTGTCCGGATCGGGCAAATCCTCGCTCGCCTTCGACACCATCTATGCCGAGGGCCAGCGTCGCTATGTCGAGAGCCTGAGCGCCTACGCCCGCCAGTTCCTCGAACTGATGGGCAAGCCCGACGTCGACCTGATCGAGGGTCTGTCGCCGGCGATCTCGATCGAGCAGAAGACGACGTCGAAGAACCCGCGATCAACCGTCGGCACAGTGACCGAGATCCACGACTATATGCGCCTGCTCTGGGCCCGGGTCGGCGTCCCCTATTCGCCCGCCACCGGCCTGCCGATCGAGAGCCAGACCATCTCCATGATGGTCGACAAGCTGACCGCCCTGCCCGACGGCGAGCGTCTGCTGCTGCTGGCCCCGGTCGTGCGCGGCCGCAAGGGCGAATACCGCAAGGAGATCGCCGAATGGCAGCGCACCGGCTTCCAGCGCCTCAAGATCGACGGCGAGTTCTACGCCATCGAGGACGCGCCGGTTCTCGACAAGAAATTCAAGCACGACATCGACATCGTCGTTGACCGCATCGTCACCAAGGCCGGGATCAAGGCCCGCTATGCCGACAGCCTGCAGACGGCCCTGAACCTGGCCGACGGCCTGGCCACCGCCGAATGGGCCAGTCCGCCCGAGGGTGAGGAGCCGCGCCGCATCGTCTTCTCCGAGAAATTCGCCTGTCCCGTGTCCGGCTTCACCATCGCCGAAATCGAGCCGCGCCTGTTCTCGTTCAACAATCCGTTCGGGGCCTGCCCGACCTGTGACGGTCTGGGCGTCAAGCTGGCCTTCGACGCCGATCTGGTCATCCCCGATCGCGACAAGCATCTGCACAAGGGGGCCGTGGCCCCGTGGTCACGTGGCCCCTCGCCGCTATACACCCAGACCCTGCAGGCGCTGGCCCGGCACTTCGGCTTCTCGACGGACAAGCCCTGGCGCGACCTGCCGGAACAGGCCCAGCAGGTCATCCTGCGCGGCACCGGCTCCGAGAACGATCGAATTGTCTATGACGACAACGCCCGCACCTATGAGGTCTCCAAGACCTTCGAGGGCGTGCTGCCCAATCTGGAGCGGCGCTGGCGCGAGACCGACAGCGCCTGGGTGCGCGAGGAACTGGGCCGCTACCAGTCCGAGACCCCGTGCGAGGCCTGCAACGGCAAGCGTCTGAAGCCCGAGGCCCTGGCCGTCCGGGTCGACGGCTCCGACATCGCCGACATCAGCTTCCTGTCGATTTCGAAAGCCTACCTCTGGATCTCGACCCTGGCCGAACGGCTCACCGACAAACAGCTCGAGATCGGCCGCCGCATCCTCAAGGAGATCAGCGACCGGCTGCGCTTCCTCAACAATGTCGGCCTCGACTATCTCAGCCTGTCACGCGCCTCGGGCACCCTGTCCGGCGGCGAGAGCCAGCGTATCCGTCTGGCCAGCCAGATCGGCTCGGGCCTGACCGGTGTCCTCTATGTCCTGGACGAGCCCTCGATCGGCCTGCACCAGCGCGACAACTCCCGCCTGCTGGAATCCCTGCGCGGCCTGCGCGACCTCGGCAACTCGGTGCTGGTGGTCGAGCATGACGAGGAAGCCATCATGACCGCCGACTATGTCATCGACATGGGCCCCGCCGCCGGCGTTCACGGCGGCGAGATCTGCGCCGAGGGCACCCCGCCCGAGGTCCTGGCCAACCCCAACTCCCTGACCGGCCAGTACCTGTCCGGCGAGCGCGAAATCGCCCTGCCGGTCGACGGTCGCCGTCCGATCAACCGCAAGAAGATGCTGAAGATCAGCGGGGCCACCGGCAACAACCTCAAGAGCGTGACCGGCGAGATCCCGGTCGGCCTGTTCACCTGCGTCACCGGCGTGTCCGGCGGCGGCAAGTCCACCTTCACGATCGAGACCCTGTACAAGGCCGCCGCGCGCCGCCTGCACAACGCCTCGGACGCCCCGGCCAATTTCGACCGCATCGAGGGACTGGAGCATTTCGACAAGGTCATCGACATCGACCAGAGCCCGATCGGCCGCACCCCGCGCTCGAACCCGGCCACCTATACCGGGGCCTTCGGCCCGATCCGCGACTGGTACGCCGGCCTGCCCGAGTCAAAAGGCCCGTGGCTACGGCCCCGGCCGCTTCAGCTTCAACGTCAAGGGCGGCCGCTGCGAGGCCTGTTCCGGCGACGGCCTGATCAAGATCGAGATGCATTTCCTGCCCGACGTCTATGTCACCTGCGACGTCTGCAAGGGCAAACGTTACAATCGCGAGACGCTGGAGATCGTGTTCAAGGGCAAGAGTATATCGGATGTTCTTGACATGACGGTTGAAGAGGCGGCGACCTTCTTCAAGGCCGTACCGCCGATCCGCGACAAGATGCTGACGCTGGAACGGGTCGGCCTCGGCTATGTCCAGGTGGGCCAGTCCGCCACCACCCTGTCCGGCGGCGAGGCCCAGCGGGTCAAATTGTCCAAGGAACTGTCGAAACGGGCCACCGGCAAGACCCTCTACATCCTCGACGAGCCGACGACCGGCCTGCATTTCGAGGACATCCGCAAGCTGCTGCAGGTGCTTCAGGAACTGGTCGAGGCCGGCAACACCATCGTCGTCATCGAGCACAATCTCGACGTCATCAAGGTGGCGGACTGGCTGATCGATTTCGGCCCCGAGGGCGGCGAAGGCGGCGGCGAGATCGTCGCCACCGGCACCCCGGAACAGGTCGCCGCCGACCCGTCCAGCTGGACCGGTCGCTATCTGAAAGAGGTGCTGGACCGCCACGAAACCCGGCGCAAGGCGCGCGTAGCGGCCCTGACGGCCGACGCCCGCGTCAAGCCGGCCCGGGCCAGAACCCGGGCCTGACTTTCGGGATCAGGCGGTGGGTGCCGGCGCGCCCCAGCCCGTGATGTCGCGATAGGCGGCGGCGAACGGCGCATAGAGCACCCCGACCGTCAGCGCATAGACCACGGCCTCGACCACAGCGCTGGCGATGACCCAGGGGTTGGACAGGTCAAAGCGCGCCTGCATGGCCTCGATGTCCGTACTGCCCGAGCCGAACGACCAGGGCTCCAGCCCCGACATCAGCCCCAGTGGCATGGTGATGATCGAGGACAGAACCCCGATGATGATCACCATCACGCCGGTCAGGATGATCATGCCCAGCAGCGGCCAGAACCGGCCCCTGGTGACGGCAAAGGAATTGAAGATGGCGATCCGCTTCTCGGCCACCGTGATCGGAACGGCCAGACACAGACGCACGGCCAGCCAGATCGCCAGGGCCGCGCCGGCGAGGCCGACGATCACCGCCGCCAGAACCGCGATCCCGGTGCCCGACGCCTGGGCGATGCCCGCGGCAATGCCGACGGCAAAGACCAGCAGCATCAGCAACACCATCGACAGCAGCGACAGGACCAGGGTCACGACAAAGACCCGCACCTCGTCCATGCCCAGCTTCAGATAGCCGAATCCGCCCGCATTGGGGGTCAGCACGCCCCGCGCCACCGCCGCCGCCAGCATGGCCCCGACCACGATCGACAGCGGAAACAGCCAGCCCATATTCAGAAACACCTCGCCCATCGCCTGGAACAGCGCCGCGACGTCCGCTTGCGGCGGCGAGGTGACGCCCTCCATGGCCTCGGCCATTTCCGTAACCCGGATCAACGGCCCCACGGCTCGCGACATGGCGAACAGGCTGGCCACGCTGACAACGGCATAGAGCAGGGCCCAGGCGACCAGCGCGAGGGGATTGCGCCGGACGAGCCGGAACCCCTCGAACGTGGCCTCGGTGGCGGAAAAACTCATCGCGTGACTCCTGGGGGTCTGGTCTGGATCAAAGTTCCGGCGCGGGCGCCGGTTCCGTCGTCTGGAGCGCTTCCGTTTCCGGCTCGGTGACGGCCGGCGGCGCGCTGCTGTCGGCCAGCTGGCGGCAGGCCGAGGCGAACGGCGCGAGCCCAAGGGTCAGTAACACGCCGTAGACGAACGATACCACCACGCCGCCAACGGCGCACCAGGCCCAGTTGGCCATCATCCACGGCATCGGGTCCCCCCAGTTGGCCGGATCGGCCCAGACCTCGACGTTCTCCAGATCGATGAAGGCCGCGCCCACGCCGAACGCGGCCAGGCCCGCGATCACGATCACGGCCTCGATCAGCAGGATGATCAGCAGCAGAAGCACCATCATGCCGAACAGCGGCCAGGTCTGACCCCGCCCCAGACGCCAGCCCTGGACGAAGGCGAAATCGCGATACAGCACGCTGGCCGGCGCGATCAGGCTGATCCGCGCCATCATCAGCCAGATGCCCAGCACCAGCACCAGCACCAGCGCCGCGATGGCCATCCAGTTGCCCGGCGAGTCCAGCTGCCAGGCCGCATAGCCGATCGCCGCGCCCAGCAGCAGCAGAACAAACGCGGCGACATAGATACCGGCCATCACGGCGATCGCCACCACGGTGACGCGCAACTCGTCCATGCCGATCCGCAGCGAGAAGAATCCCTTCTCCCGGGGGCGAATGACCGCCCGCATGACGGCCGTATAGACCACAGCCATCACCACCAGCTGCACGATGTTCAGCAGTCCGTTGAGGCCCTGGAACTGCAGCATCCTGCCGACGTCGGGTTCCGTACTGGTACCGGCCGAGCTGACGAATTCCCCCATCATCGGCAGCATGAGCATGACCACGCCCGCCGACGGCAACAGCACCAGAAAACCCCAGACGAGAACGGACAACGGTCGTCGCCCGACCAGGCCGAAAGCGTCACCGAACGCGGTACCGATTGAAAATCTGGCCATTGGCTCCCCCTATTCCCCACAGCCAAGCTAGCCCGGATGCGGTTGCAAGGCTAGAAGCCGCGCATGACAGCCTCCTCCCCCGCCCCCATCCACGTCATCGGCGGCGGCCTCGCCGGGTCCGAGGCCGCCTGGCAGATCGCCAACGCCGGTGTGCCGGTCATCCTGCACGAGATGCGCGGCGTGCCCGGCATCAGGACGGATGCCCACTACACCGACGGTCTGGCCGAGCTGGTCTGCTCCAACTCCTTCCGCTCCGACGACTGGGAATATAACGCCGTCGGCCTGCTGCACGCCGAGATGCGCGCCCTCGACTCCATCATCATGGCCTGTGGCGACGCCCATCAGGTGCCTGCCGGCGGGGCCCTGGCCGTCGACCGCGACGGCTTCTCCCGGGCGGTGACAGCCAGGCTCGAGACCCATCCCCTGATCACCATTGTGCGCGAGGAGATCACCGGCCTGCCGCCCGAAGCCAATGAGACGAATGGATGGGACAACGTCATCGTCGCCACCGGCCCGCTGACCTCCCCGGCCCTGGCCGCCGCCATCCTCGATCTGACCGGCGAGGAGAGCCTCAGCTTCTTCGACGCCATCGCCCCGATCGTCCACGCCGACAGCATTGATTTCGACATCGCCTGGCGTCAGTCGCGCTACGACAAGGAAGGCCCCGGCGGCGACGCCGCCGCCTACGTCAACTGTCCGATGAACAAGGCCCAGTACGAGGCCTTCATCGACGCCCTGCTGGCCGGGCCCAAGGCCGAGTTCAAGGAGTGGGAGAACGTCCCCTATTTCGACGGCTGCCTGCCGATCGAGGTCATGGCCGAACGCGGCCGCGAGACCCTGCGTCACGGCCCGATGAAGCCGGTCGGCCTGACCAATCCGCGCGACCCGCAGGTGAAAGCCTACGGCATCGTCCAGCTGCGTCAGGACAATGCGCTCGGCACCCTGTTCAACATGGTTGGCTTCCAGACCAAGCTGAAACACGGGGCCCAGGCCGAGATCTTCCGCATGATCCCCGGCCTGCACGAGGCCCAGTTCGCCCGCCTCGGCGGCCTGCACCGCAACACCTTCCTCAACAGCCCCAAATTGCTCGACCGCCAGCTGCGCCTGAAAGCCATGCCGCGCCTGCGCTTCGCCGGTCAGGTCACCGGCGTCGAGGGCTATGTCGAGAGCGCTGCCATGGGCCTGCTGACCGGCCGTCTCGCCGCCGCCGAACGCCTGGGGTGTCCGATCAAGGCTCCACCGGTCCATACCGCCATGGGGGCCCTGGTCGAACACATCACCGGCGGCCACCTCGACGGCCCCGGCGGCATCTCCAAATTCCAGCCGATGAACATCAACTACGGCCTGCTGCCGCCGCTGGAAGCGCCGAAGGTCGACGAGGCCGGGGAAAAGATCCCGCTGAAGCAACGCGGCCGGGCCAAAAAGCGGCTGATGAGCATCCGCGCGCTGGAGGCCCTGAAGGCCTGGCGGGACGCCGGCTGATGGCTGTGCCGGAGACCGAACTGGATCGCCTCAAGGCCCGCCGGGTCACCCTGATCTACCGCCTCGACCTGATTTCACAGGGCGCGCGACTCAGTTACGAAGACGGGACCCCGATGGACATGGCGTCCGAGAAGTCGCGCCTCGAGGACGAGGTCACCCGGCTCGACCGCAAGATCACCGTGATGGGACCTGCTGCCGGTCAGGCCTGATCACCGTTTGAGCATCCGCCGCAGCGTTTCGTCCTTCAGCACATAGTGGTGGAACAGCCCCGCCGCCGCGTGCAGCCCCACCAGCCAGTAGCCGACTGTGCCCAGGGTCTCATGGATCTCCTTGGTCCGGTCGGCCAGCGCCTCGTCCACACCCGTCAACGGTGGCAGGCCGAGCCCGAACAGCGGGACCGGGTCGCCATCAGCGCTGAGGGTCAGCCAGCCCAGCAGGGGCATGACGATCATGAACGCGTACAATGCCACATGACCCACCCTTGCCACCCAGGCCTCGATCCCCGCCGGTATGGGAAAGTGTGCGCCGACCGCGCGGGCGAACACCCGCACCCAGACCAGGATAAAGACCGTCAGCCCGAGGCTGAAATGCCAGGCCTTGAAAGCCTCCCGGATGTCGCTGCCCTTGGGAAACTCCTGGCGCAGCAGGATGGTCGCATAGACCGCCACCAGCAGCAGCAGCATCAACCAGTGCAGCGCGATGGACAGGCGGCTGTAGGCGGGCGTGGTGGGATTGGTCGCGGCATGGCTCATGGTTCAACGGCTCCCGTTTTCCCGAACGCTGCCCCGACGACCGGGACGGGTCGTTTGATTTAGCGCAAACCATTTTGTCGCAGCTGGCACAGCCCTGACCCTGGGCCTTTCCGGCGACATCCGACCGATCGTCATACACGCCCTGTCGCCACGCTCCAGGTCAGCCGCAGTCGTTTGATCGCATCGGGCGCATCGCCCCGGCTCAGGGCCGTATGGGCCACCGCCGGAAAGCCTTCGGCCGGCAATCCCTTCAGGGCGGCGTTGGCCGACGCGCGCAACGCCCGCGCCTCATCCGTGCGCCCGACCTGCGCCAGCCCCCACATCCGGCCCGCCTCGACCACCCTGTCCTCATGACCCGGCCCGGCCAGGATCCGCACCGCCGCCTGCATCGGCCCCAGGTAGAAGGCGTCCAGATCGTGCGGCTCGCCATGAACCCGGCCGACGTGGGCCTCGATCAGGGCATCGAACGGGTCACGGTCCAGCGCATGCCGCGCCACTACATCGGTCAGGGCCTCCAGCACCGGATGACCCTTGCGGGCGATACCGGAAAACACCCCGTCCATCTGTTCGCGCCACCAGACGTAACGCATCTCGGCCAGCAGCGGCTGGGTCACCCGCGTCGGAATGGCCAGCAGTTCCGCTTCAAAGGCATAGAGGGCGATCAGGTCCGCGCGCGCGGATGGGTCTGCCACGAACCGGCTGGACAGCCAGCGGTCGGGATCGGACTGGCGTACATCGGCGTCCAGGTCTGCGCTGGTCACGACCGGCCGGACCTGAGGCCCCTCATCAGCATCCAGCCGAGGGCCAGCATGAAGACGGCGATCGCCAACTCCATGGCGCGCTGGAAAAGCCCTGCCCGCTCCACCTCGGCGATAACCCCGTAAAAGCCGACCACACTGACGATCACCGCCACCAATCCCAGCCGCGCCAACCCGGGCGCATCGCTCCTGCGAGCCCACAACGAAGCCAGGCCCACGCCGAGAATGGCGCACAGATAACCGACACCGCCGAATACATCGTGCCGGAAGGACGCGGGGGATGGGTCCGACCGACTGCATTCGAAATCGCAGGGATAGACGCCGCCCCCCGTCATGCCGACGCCAAAGGCCGCCAACATCAGGCAGGCCGTGACCGCAAGGGCGCTGTGCCGCAGGATCCAGGCGGCCAGCACACCGAACACGGTCATGAGCACGCCGTTCGGGACGAAACCCCAGATGCTGACCGTCCTGCCGGTGACGGCCCCTGTCGCCCCCAGTTCGCTCATGAACTGGCGCGTATGGTCATAGCCGGGATAGGTCCACCCGGCCCAGACGACCACCCCGATCAGAACGGCGAGACCGGCGACGAGCGCCGCGAACGCGAGACGGCTGAGACCGGCGTCGGCAACGCGCGACATCCGGCTAGTTAAACAGCGTCTGGAACATCGCCATCGAGGTCAGCATCGGCAGCGACAGCAGCGTATTGGTGCGGCTGGCCAGCATGGCGACCCGGGCGGCCCGGGCCCTGGCGTCGTCATCGACAACCACGATGCCGAGCGCGCGCTTCTGGTTCGGCCAGATCACGCCCCAGACGTTGAGGAACATGACCAGCGCCAGCCAGACGCCGATCCCCATCAGGGTGTAGCCCTTCTGGTCCTCGGTCAGGCCCCCGGCCAGACCGAATGACAGCACCTCCATCGCATAGGCGTGACCGCGGCTGAACATGACAGCCAGACCGGCGACCACGGTGGCCAGTGCCGACCAGCGGAACCAGAACAGGGCCTCGGGGGCGATGTATTTGCCGACCGCTGGCTTCAGCTCCGCCGGGATCGCCGGCATCACCCGGATCTGGACGAAGTTGAAATAGTACAGCAGGCCGATCCACAGGATGCCCGCGGCGACGTGGGTCCAGCGCAGCACCGCCTGCCAGAACAGCCCGTCAAAGCCACCGGGCGAAACCCGGCCGAACGCGAAGATCATCACCCCCGCCAGCACCACGCTCAGCAGAATGGTGGTACGGAAACTCGATAGCAGCTTGCCCATGTCCAGCCCCTCCCAAGGCGGCGCGATACGCGACGATTCGCGATGATAGCGCCGGTCGCGCCCCGCAGGAATACAGCTAAATCCGGTTTGAACCCGGGATGGTCTAGGGCTGGCTGGCCATA
>JAUCCH010000035.1:0-8431 GCA_034676385.1 Leucobacter sp. | reverse complement strand
ATAGACGGTTCCAGTGATTCGAGCACCTCGTGCATGGCCTGCAAGAACTCTGGCTCGTTGTAGCTACGCTTCTCAGCGAGCTCTGCAATGTGCTGGATGTGGGCTTTCGGTGTCAGCTGCATCGCTGCGACTCCTAGGTTTGAGGTATCAACTCCATCAGTGGATCACCTGGCGGGTGCCCATCGATTTCGGTATGGGTAAGAAACTAAACAGATTCGTGTGGCGAAACGGCCCACTGCTGCCATGAGCGCAGCGGCCCTCTTACTGTTCGCGCGTCACGAACAGATGAGCGGCGGTCTCGCTGGGTAGTTCGATCGGGATGGGATCAGAAACTTCCTGCACATCAACCGTGACGCGAACGATGCCATCACGGTACTTGAACTCGGCAGTTGCGCCCGGGCGCAGGCCAGCTTGATCGAAGAGGCGCAGTTGCTCGGGGTCAACCTGTGCAGGCTCCGCAATGCGCCGGATGCGCGCGCGGACCTGTTCAGATCCATCATCAAAGAGGGAAATCGCACTTACGACGCCCACCTGGAACGGCGCGGTGGGTCGTGCGCCGAGTTCTTCGAGCCCAGGAATCGGGTTGCCATAGGGCGACTCGATCGGGTTTCCGAGAATGCTGAGCAGTTTTCGCTCAACCTGCTCGCTAATCACGTGTTCCCAGCGGCATGCCTCTTCATGAACGAATTCCCACTCAAGACCGATGACGTCGGCGAGTAACCGCTCAGCGAGACGATGCTTGCGCATGACCCGCACTGCTTTCATTCGCCCGTCATCAGTGAGCTCAAGGTGGCGATCATTGCTGACGATGACAAGGCCATCACGTTCCATGCGCGCGATCGTTTGAGAGACCGTTGGGCCAGAATGGGCGAGACGCTCAGATATACGAGCGCGAAGCGGAACGATGCCCTCTTCTTCAAGCTCGATAATTGTGCGCAAGTACATCTCAGTCGTATCGATGAGATCAGTCACTAGCACCTCCCGCAGCAGGGTTCTACTAATACAGCCTATGCCATGAGAAGCATGAGTCTTCTCTGACAACCCCTAAAATGGGGAGCATGGCCGACATCACCATTCCCGCATCCCTGCTCCCATCTGACGGAAGATTTGGCTGCGGCCCTTCCAAAGTTCGCTCGGAACAACTCGATTTTCTTTCATCGTTGCAGCCCCACACCCTCGGCACTTCACACCGCCAAGCACCGGTAAAGAGCTTGGTCGGCAGCGTACGAGAAGGCCTCTCAGAGCTCTTCAATGCACCCGAGGGCTACGAGATCCTCCTTGCTAACGGTGGGGCAACCACCTTTTGGGATGCGGCAGTGCACTCGCTGATCGAACGCCGGAGCCAGCACCTCGCATTTGGTGAGTTCGGTGCAAAGTTTGGCACCGCGGCATCGCGCGCACCTTGGCTCGAGGAGCCTGACGTACGTAAGGCAGACGCGGGATCACGCAGCCAGGCAGAAGCAACCCCTGGCGTGGATGTCTACGCATACCCGCAAAACGAGACTTCGACCGGGGTCATGGCCGACGTGCGCCGGGTACACGGTGACGCAGGTGCTTTGACTGTTGTCGATGCGACCAGCGCAGCGGGCGGGTTGATCTTCGATGCTTCTGAAACCGACGTCTACTACTTCTCGCCGCAGAAGAACTTCGCGAGCGACGGCGGTATTTGGTTTGCTCTGGTTTCACCGGCCGCAATCGAGCGCATCGAGCGCATCGCTGCGTCGGATCGCTACAT
Source organism: Leucobacter sp. (assembly GCA_034676385.1). GTDB lineage: Bacteria > Actinomycetota > Actinomycetes > Actinomycetales > Microbacteriaceae > Leucobacter. Next base: position 6,696 of record JAUCCH010000035.1, on the reverse strand, counting down.
CCCCGAGACGCTCAGCCTTGCTGGCGCTGTCTCGAATTCACGTCTCAACCAGACACTCAACACCCCGGCGCTCGCCCCACTCGCGATGATGGATGAGCAGATTCGCTGGATGAATGGGAACGGCGGTCTCGAATGGGCTGCCGCCCGCACTGCTGAAAGCTCCGCAGTCCTCTACCAGTGGGCCGAGCGCAGTTCGGTGGCTACACCGTTTGTGGTCGACCCCGAGCACCGCTCAAACGTAGTCGTGACGATTGACTTCGACGACTCGGTCGATGCATCCGCAATTTCAAAGGTGCTTCGCGCCAATGGCGTTGTCGATACAGAACCGTACCGCAAGCTCGGCCGCAACCAGTTGCGCATCGCGACATTTACTGCGATCGAGCCTGACGACGTGCGTGCGCTCACCGGCTGCATTGACTACGTACTTGGGCAGCTTGGCTAACCCGAGCAGTTAGGTAAAACAAGAAATGGCGTAGGGCTCGGGCCCTACGCCATTTCTTTAATTACTTCTCTACTCTTCTTCGTTAGATTCGAAGTCGACTTCGTCGTCTCCGTGATCGTGCAAATCGTGCTCATCTAGATCTGAGAAGCCATCATCATCTGATTCATCGTCATCATCTGACTCGTCTTCGTCGTCGTCCGAATCCTCGTCGATATCAACGCCGTCGATCTCGTCTTCGAAATCGCTGTGATCGTTCTCAAGCAGATCGTCCGCAGGATCGACTTCGTCTTCGTCTGCGAGCTCCGCTGCGGCAGCCTCAGCTTCTGCAGCCTCTTCGCTCGCCTGGCGCGATTGGGTATCTCGATACTGCGCGAGGCGCTCCGACCAGGGCACCCATTCGGGAGCCGTTACTGACCCTTCACCGGGCAGAAGCTCGACCTCAAGTACGTTGACCGGCGAATTCTCGTCAACCCGCGAGAGTGTTGCTGCCCAGCGCCAGCCGGGGTAGCCGGCCAAACGGCACTCAAAGTACAGGGTAAGCACGTGCTGCTCATGTGCTTCATAACCGTCGTTCGCACCGATGGTCTGCGCATCGGTGATCTCGGCAAGTGCCGCACGCGCAAGTTCGCGCGAATCCAGCAATACCTGATCGGGCTCGGGCGGGAGCACCTCAATTTCAGGCGCCACCTCAGCCTCGGGTGGCTCCTTGGCCTCGGGCGCATCCTCGACTGCCGGTGTCGCCTCGGCGACACCGGCCATCTCAGGTTCAGGCACTACGTCAATCTCGGGTGCTGGCCCAGCTTCAGAAATTGCCTCGGTCTCAACCTCGGGTGTTAGCGCTGCCTCCGGCACCAGCTCAGACATCGAAGTCATCCGCAACGCGACGCAGCATCGTAGCGAGCTGGCGCGAGGCCTGGCGTTCGGGGTACTGGCCGTGCTTCAACCGACCTCCAACGATATCGAGCAGCTTCACGAGATCCTCGATAATAATTGACATCTCATCAGCCGACTTCCGGTCGCGCTTCGCTGCGCGAGGGGTGTCGAGCACGCGCACCGAAAGTGCTTGTGGGCCGCGACGTCCATCAGCGACACCGTACTCAAGTCGAGTACCAGCAGTCACCTCAGCGTCTTCGGGCAGCACGGATGCGTGCAGGAATACCTGCTCGCCGTCGTCACCTTGGATGAAGCCGAACCCTTTTTCTTCGTCGTAGAACCTGACCTTGCCGGTGGGCATGCCCGTTCCTTTCAGGCGCAATTGCGCCGCACTCTCACGAGGCGAATAGCCTCTTATTTACTTACTGAGTCTATCCGGGAAGACAGGCCCCGTCAGACGATTACCTCAAGCTCCCACGAGAGCGTCAGCCTCGTGCTGTAGCGCCTGTCGCACTGCGATCAGCGCTGGGTGCTCAGCACTTGCAATTCGGGCAGCGGTGAACACCTGCCTTTGAGGCTGACCCGGTAGCTCTACGAGCCGCAAACGATGTGCCGCGCCGATGTGCACGAGCCCCGGCAGCAGGGCGACGGCGTTGCCCGTTTCGATCAGCTTCACGTGGGCTTGGAGGTCAGCGGTTTCGTAACGCACATCTGGCTCAAACCCAGCGCTCCGGCAGGCCTGCTCCGCCCAGTGTCTCGACGCTGCTCCTCGGGGTTCCATCACCCAGGGCAGTTCCGCCGCATCGGTAAGGCTCGTTGCATGGTCGAATGCGGAGTCCCCGACACCTTCCAGGGGCAATGCGAGACGAATCGGGTCACTCGCGAGCGGCTCGCGATCCAGCCCCACAAAGTGCGCAGCCGCATGGCCGGGGTACTGCTCAGCAACCACCAAGTCGAAACCGCGTGCCCAGGTGTCGTGCAAGGCGGTTTCCGGCTCATGCTGCACCATCTCAACGCGAAGCCGCGGGTGTTCCGCTCGCAACCGCTTGAGCGCGGCCGGCAGCAGGGCGAGCAGCGCTGTTTGGAACACCGAAAGGCGTACAGTACCCGCTACCTCGGCGTGGCTACGGTGCAGTGCGGCCTCAGCCTTCTCAAGCCCGGCGAGCAGAGCCTCGGTTTCGGACACAAGCGTGAGTCCTGCTGCGGTGAGATCGAGCGTTCGACCCACCTTTCGCATGAGAGGAACGCCGGCCTCGCGTTCGAGCAGCGCAAGCTGCTGAGACACCGCCGAGGGGCTGTAATTGAGCGCTTCTGCGACTGCGGCAACGGTGCCGCGAGCGCTCAGCTCCCACAGCAAACGAAGCCGTTTCATTTCAAGCATGCTCACCCCTCCATTGATTCACTAATTCTTAATATTATTCCACAGAAAGTGTTTCTTTACTTCACGCTTTTCTGGGTGCACACTGGCATCAATAACACTGACTATCCGTGCGCACGATGCTGCCAGAACGGATCCTCACTCTCTTCGCTCGAAAGGTACCTCGTGGCCAGCAACATTGACCCGAACGTTCGCCCTCAGCAGCTAGCCGACGAGGCCATCGCTCTCGTTCGTCGCTGGCTGAAGGAAGCCTCTGAAGTTCCTGCCGACGCATCGGCTGAACGCCTTGCGGGAGTACTTCGCGACCCGAACGGCCTCGACTTCACGGTTGGCTTTGTTGACGGGGTCGTTCGCCCCGAGGATCTCGACGCGGCAGCGAGCAAACTGAAGCAGCTGGTCCCGCTCACTCCGAAGTTCCTCCCCCGCACCCATGCGCGGAGCGATTGGCCTTGGCGGCGCGTTCGCAAAGCCGCTGCCCGGCATCGTGGTGCCGATTGCGCGCAAGGTACTTCGCCAAATGGTGAGCCACCTCATCATCGACGCCACTGACGCAAAGCTCGGCCCGGCGATCGCGAAGATCAAGAAGAACGACGTCAGCCTCAACATCAACCTGCTCGGCGAGGCGATCCTCGGCCAGCACGAAGCTGAGCGCCGCCTCGCTGGCACCCACAAACTCCTTGCCCGCCCCGATGTTGACTACGTATCGATCAAGGTTTCCTCGACCGTTGCGCCACACAACCACTGGGCCTTCGACGAGGCAGTCGCACACATCGAGCAGCAGCTGATCCCGCTCTTCGAGCGCGCGAACTCGGCAAGCCCGAAGAAGTTCATCAACCTCGACATGGAAGAGTACAAGGATCTCGACCTCACGCTCGCGGTCTTCACCGGCATCCTCGACCGCCCCGAGTTCAAAAACCTCGAGGCTGGCATCGTGCTGCAGGCGTACCTGCCCGACGCACTCGGTGCCACGATGAACCTGCAGGAGTGGGCCGCAAAGCGCGTTGCTGACGGTGGCGCACCGATCAAGGTGCGCGTTGTGAAGGGCGCAAACCTTCCGATGGAGCTCGTCGACGCGGCCCTGCACGGCTGGCCCGCAGCAACCTGGGGCACCAAGCAAGACTCGGACACCAGTTATAAGGCAGTGCTCGATTACGCTCTGCATCCCGAGCGCGTCAAGAACTTGCGCATCGGTGTTGCCGGTCACAACCTCTTCGACGTCGCCCTCGCGTGGCTGCTCGCGAAGGCCCGCGGCGCTGAAGACGGCATCGAGTTTGAGATGCTCCTTGGCATGGCCACCGGCCAGGCCGAAGCCGTCAAGCGCGAGGTCGGCAGCTTGCTGCTTTATGTACCCGTCGTGCACCCGCAGGAGTTCGACGTCGCAATCGCCTACCTGATCCGTCGCCTCGAAGAGGGCGCCAGCCAGGAAAACTTTATGTCGGCAGTGTTCGAGCTCAACGACAGCGAGAAGCTGTTCGAGCGCGAGCAGAAGCGATTCCTCGCCTCGCTCGACGACCTCGCCGCGATCACCGGCGACGGCACCCTCGAGTCGTACAACGTTCCTGGTTCGAATCGCACGCAGGATCGGCGCCACTTTGACGACGCAGGTCTTGAAGCACGCGTTGAGGCGCGTGTCGAAGCGGGTCGCACGGGTGGCTTCGAAAACACGCCAGACACCGATCCAGATCTGCCCGGTAGCCACGAGTGGGGCCGCGGCATTGCAAATCGCATGGTCGAGTCGAAGCTCGGCGTTGACCTCGTGGCAGAGGCTCGCGTTGAGAACGAGGAGGCGCTCGAAGGCGTCATCTCGAGCGCAATCGCAGCTGCCGACGGCTGGCAGGCGCTCGGCGCCGATGGCCGCGCACGCATCCTCTACCGCGCAGGCGAGATCCTCGAAAAGCGTCGCGCAGACCTGCTCGAGGTCATGGGATCAGAGTGCGGCAAGACCCTCGATCAGGGCGATCCCGAGGTCTCGGAAGCCATCGACTTCGCCTACTACTACGCAATGCTCGGCCAGATGATCGACCAGGTCGACGGCGCGAAGCCTAAGCAGCAGAAGCTCATCGCGGTGATTCCACCGTGGAACTTCCCCACCGCAATCCCCGCAGGTGGCGCACTCGCAGGCCTCGCGGCCGGCGCATCGGTCATCATCAAGCCCGCGTCGAACTCAGCTCGCTCCGGCGCAGTCATGGTCGAAGCTCTGTGGGAGGCGGGCGTTCCCCGCGACGTGCTGCAGCTCGTGCAGTTCGCAGACCGCGAGCTCGGCTCGAAGCTCGTCGCAGACCCCCGCGTTGACCGGCTCATCCTCACCGGCGCATACGAGACCGCTGTCTCGTTCCGTGAGCTCCGCAAGGATCTGCCGATCCTCGCAGAGACCAGCGGTAAGAACGCAATCATCGTCACCCCGAACGCTGATCTCGACCTGGCTGCAAAGGATGTCGCACTGTCGGCATTCGGCCACGCGGGCCAGAAGTGCTCGGCAGCATCACTCGTGATCCTCGTCGGATCCGTTGCCACATCGAAGCGCTTCCGCGGTCAGCTCATTGACGCAGTGAAGTCACTCAAGGTCGGCACCCCCGAGAGCCTCGAGACTCAGATGGGCACCATCATCACGGCACCCTCAGGCAAGCTGCTCCGCGGCCTCACCAAGCTGGGAGCCGGCGAAAGCTGGGCCGTCAAGCCCGAGCCAATCGCAAGCAACAGCCCCCTCGCCGTCGACAAGAACGGCGAGAACAAGCTGTGGAGCCCCGGCGTGCGCGACGGCGTGCAGCGCGGCAGCGAGTACCACATGACCGAGTACTTCGGCCCGATCCTCGGCATTATGACCGCGAAGACCCTCGACGAGGCAATCGACATGGTCAACGAGATCGAGTACGGCCTCACCAGCGGCCTGCACTCGCTCGACCGCAGCGAGATCGACACGTGGCTGCGCCGCGTCCAGGCCGGCAACGCCTACATCAACCGCGGCATCACGGGCGCTATCGTACGTCGCCAGTCATTCGGTGGCTGGAAGAAGTCGGCTATCGGCGCTGGCACCAAAGCCGGCGGACCAAACTACCTGCACGGCCTCGTCGAGTGGGCAGACGCACCGGTTTCGGCCGAGCTGCGCGCCCCGTGCCCCGCGGCCTCGCAGCTGCTTACCGCCGCACAGCAGGCTGGCATCTCGGGCGACGAGCTCGAATGGCTGCGCGCTGCGCTCGGCTCTGACGCTGCCGCGTGGGACGACGAGTTCGGTGTTGCTCGCGACGCCTCGCAGCTTGGTGTCGAGCGCAACATCCTGCGGTACATGCCCGTGCCCGTCACCGTTCGCGCGACCGACGACGCTCCGATGGCAAAGGTCGTACGCGTTGCGGCTGCGGCCCTCGCAGCGGGCTCGAAGCCCGAGGTCAGCACCCCCGTGGCGCTGCCCGAGCCCATCGCGCACGCCCTGCGCGCTGCCGGTGTGGCCGTGCACTTCGAAGACGAGACCGCTTGGAAGTCACGCCTTGCTACCCTCGCCGCAAAGCAGGGGGCACAGGCAAGCAGCCGAGTGCGTATCGTCGCCGGCGCATCACGCGCCGACGAGGTTGCGGCAGCATTCGCTGCGACCGACGGCAAGCCCGACGTCGCTGTGTACGGCGGCGAGGTAGTGAGTGCCGGGCGCGTCGAGATGCTCCCGTTCCTGCACGAGCAGGCGGTTTCAATCACCGCGCACCGCTTCGGCACCCCGAATAAGCTCAGCGAGGGCTTGATCTAAGCACAGGCTGGAGTTCACTCCACCTGACCCGCAGGACCCCGGCACACCACCGGGGTCCTGCGCGGTTTAGGCTAGATACGTAGAAGAGGCCTGAGGAGGCACGAGTATGTCCGTCACTCCACCCAGTGCGGCACCTAAGGCTGCCGGCGACAATCCGTCCGCTAGCCAGCCCATCACTCGCCGCCTTCGAAGTCGCGGACGTCATCGTCGTCGAACCAGCAAAAATGAAGCTCGCCCTGCGAGGTGCTTTCGTCGGTAACTTCATGGAGT
>JAUCCH010000034.1:0-45565 GCA_034676385.1 Leucobacter sp. | reverse complement strand
TAAAGAAAAGGAGAGTCCGGTCCAGGTTGTGGCCGTCTTGAATGCAATTCAACCGGATGCGGAACAGTATGTATGCGTGATTCTTCTACGCCTGCAAATAGCGCTGCTCTCCTCTGAATGCTATTAAGAATAGTGACTACTTGAGGTTTCAGGTAACTACGCCGAATTTTAGTCGAGACAGCCTCCAACGTAAGCGCAACACCTGCGCCAGCACTGTTATTCCAACACCGCTTAACCGTTGGTGCGGTAACGTAATTGAGTTTCCCATCCAAACAGCTCAGACACATTGTGGATTCAGATTCTGAATACAAACGGTAGTTTGGACAAGCAATTTTATAATCATGAATGCTCAAAACAGTTGGTACACCAGCCTCATCTAGTTCGTTAAGAAGTGCAGTGCCCAGTTGATGGTATATATGCAAGACGTAGGCCGCATCTGGTTTTTCGTCAGCAATGAGCTGACGTAGTAATCTTCGGGAATCAGAAGAAATCGTAGCTCTGAGCACACCCTTGCTAGTTTCACGGATTGTACTCCCGCGAAAGTCAACCTGATCTGGAAAGTAGGATTGATACTTGTTTGGAAGCGTATCCGGCTCATTCATTGCAAAGGGGATGACCGTGTGTCCCATATTTTCAAGCCAATCTGCCACCTGAAACGCATGAACCTCTACACCTCCTGCATGGCGCCAGTACTTATTAATCAAAAGAATCTTCATTAGAGTGTCCTTGTCACTAGTTTCTCAAGTTCAGTCTCATATTTCGCGCAGACTTTTTCCCAGGTATAAATCTCTGCGGCCCGTTGGGCTGAGGCAGCGGATAACTTCTCCTGCAACACAGAATCCCCCAAAACGGTTTGTATGTTACTAGAAATATCATCCGGGTTTGGGTTGACAAGAATTCCTGAGTCGCCTAGTACTTCCCTGTTATAAACAGTATCTCGCGCGACAATCGGGGCACCAAGTGTCATAGCCTGGACCAGCGCTGGGTTGGTGCCTCCGACTGAATGTCCGTGAAAGTATGCCCCGGCAGAAGACCAGAGGCTGTGAAGCAAATCATCGTCCCGCAAATGCCCTAACCAATGAATATTTGTATTCTTCGCGAGTGCGGACGCAGCGGTGTCAAGCTCGCCGCCGTATCCGCTGGACCCCACTATGACAACGGGATAATGCTGAGAGATCCGCATCGCGGCAGAGAAAAATTCATGAATTGAATTTTCGGGGACAAATCTAGCTACAAAAAGTGCATATCGTCGCTCTTCCAGTCCTAGTGGGAGAGGTTTCTTAACGAAGGACCGCGTCCCGCCGTATGGAATAAAAACACCTTCCCTACCAAACTCTCTTTTCCAATATTCACCGATTGCGTGTGCGTCAAATACGAGCTGGTCAGCACACTTGGCACTCATTTTTGCGCCCGCAAGGAATACCTTCTTCGCCAGCCCATTCCATTTGTCCCGCTCCCACTCAATTCCGTCGACGTTGAGCAATGTCGGAATTTTCTTACGCCTTAAAAGTGGAAGCGCGAAGCCGTTGGCTACATTCATAACCAACGCGACGTCGGGTTTGGTTCTAGCGGTATGGAAAACGGACGAAAAACTATAGGTCAGGCTGCTGAGAGAACGTGTCTCAATTCCTTTAGTAAAAACTCGTCGGATTCTAGGATCCGCCTCATCTATATTTCCAGCTGCCCCGGGCCTGCAAAATACCGTAACATCCCACCCGCGGTCGGCGAGATAAGGTGCAAGGAATCTAACTGCCGTCTCAAAGCCACCATAATAACTCGGGTAGCCGCGTGTTCCAATGATTGCGACGGAACGATTCATTTAGGCCCCTCCTCAGATCAAGAAAATTTAACTGCAAATATTGAATATCGGCGGCGACTCCGCTCTAATTAGCCATTCTGCTACTTCGACGTGAGTCCCTCGCGCTCGAGTTGGTCGAGGTATTCCGCAGCCGCTTTCTGAAAAGGTTCAGGCATTTCATCCCTGAGTCTTATTGCGAGATCGCGGTAGTCCTGTTTAGAACCCCGAATATCCATCGCGAATTTTGAAAGACCTAAGTCGTACATGAGCGCTATGTGCTTTTCTTCATATGCAAGCAAGCCAACTTTCGTTCCACCACATAACCCAGCAATTCCAGCGTGCATACGAGCCGAAAGTGTGGTCTCAGCAGATTCAGCGATTTCACACACTTTAGAAAATGTAGATGCTGAGTAAATATCTACCTTCTCAACACCGATGGTTACGAGTTGGTCTTTCAATCGTTCACTCATGCGTAAGTCTCCACCTATTTCGGTATCAGACATTGGAGCATGCATTGCGACAACCTTCGCTGGAAGCGGCAATAAACCTTCCTCAAATAAGGCAGTCACATTATCGAGAGACGCTTGCTGTTCTTGAGGAGATAAGTAGTCACTACCGACTAAGGCGATAAGTGTGCCATTACGAGGTCGATTCGAGACTCTATAGTTCGAAAATGCGAGATCTGGCACAAGACGACTCTCGATGCCACATTTCTTGAGGGCTACCTCGCTTGACCGATCACGGACACGCCAATGAACTCGATTCCCAAAGGTTCGCAGTAAATAGCGCAAAGGAGCCTTGTCTACTTCCACGCTCAAGGGCATGGTTTCAGCCGGTACTCCCATTCTAGAGGCCCACCACCAAGTCCAGACAGTAAGGACTGTTTCCTTTTGATACTGATCGCCGAGGTACCCTCCCCCCCACTGCAATTATTCGGGTTGCGCCCAGATACAGAAGAATAATTCGCGGAAGCAGCTTAACGTTAACAAGTGTCGTTATGATTTTCTGTGAAATGAAGCGTGGAGGCAACGTTAATAGACTCAAAACTAAGATCCAAATGACCCATTTGACAGCGAGACAAAGTTTCATAATCTTGTTTGCTTTGATAAAAGTAACGCGAGGGAAAAGGCGTTCCTGCGTCGGTGTTTTAAGCGCTATCTGGAAGGACTCAGCATCAACGGCTAAACAACAAACTTCTAAATTGGGATAGGTGAGGTTAGCGTATTCAACGCTTAATCTCACAAGCTCAAGATCTCCGATATTTGAAGCGCTATAAGCATCTGTGACTAAAAGATACTTCAGGGGCTTATTACCCAACGTCATTGTTTGTTCCTCCAGAAGTTTCAGCTTTACGTAAGGTCAAGAAATAGAAGGATGCCGCTATACATGACCCCACGAGGGAGCCTAAAGCGGCACCTTGTGCTTGACCAAGCAGAGCACCAATTCCGCCACAAACGACTGTGACCGGAATTGTTACAAAGCGAGCTAAAAGGAGTCTCCGGTTATCTCCAAGAGATTTGATCCCCAAAGTTGACAATTGAGTAATCATGATCGGCACTAATGCGAGTACAGCGAATGGGAGTACTTGCCTAATATAGAACCAACTTGCACCCATTATTAATGATCCAACTTCCTCCGGAATCGCAAGCACCCCTACCGCTGCCAGACCAAGTGGCAGCGCGGCCGCCGCTGTTAGTTTCCCCACCCGTTTGTAGCGATAACCGGCAGCTTCATTCGCCCACCTGCTGAGGAACAATTGGGGCAATGACTGTAATATTATCCGCACAGGCCCAATAAGAGCATCGGCACCTCGGAGAGCTGCCGCAGCCGACGCTCCCCCAGTTATCGTCGCAATTGTGAGCGTTGACTGCAACGAAACGATGCCGAGAAGATAGTCGAAACCAAAGCTCAGGGACTGTTTCTTAAAGACAGTGCCAATTTGCAGTTTTGGCGTTCGGATAAACCTAAAGGTCAGAAAACTTAAGGTAGTTAAAGCACCAATCAAAGAAGCAATGCCCCATGCAATTAGAAAGGCTTCGTAAGAGCTTTCTCGTCTAAGGAATACCAAGTAACTAAATCCTACTTGAAGGATTAGGTTCATCCCTCCTGACGCAAATGCCCACCTCTCGTTTATCAAGATGAGCGTCAAGAATCGTGTTGAGTCTTGTAAGAATGGGCCGATGAGAAAAAAAGCTAGGTAATACCACTGGGGCTGAAAACCCAAAAGGTACATACATAGAGCCGAAACAACAGAATATAGTACACCAAGAAATAATGACCGCTTCAGGCAGTAACGAATTGCCGAATTAAGAGTAAGGTCTGAGTTGCCATACAGCAATAGAAGTGGTTCGTACAACGCAGCTCTTTGCAACCCAACTAAAAGCACTCCTGCAGTGAAATATAAGGCAAAAATGCCGTAATCAAAAACATCGAGATTACGAGAAGCATTAATGTTTACAAAAAACGCCGCCCCGCTAAAAAAAATCTGCTCACCAATTAAGTAAATGTGTCGTCTTTTCACGCAATAAGCGCTCTCTGCCTGATTATTTCCACCGGAATATCACACCACAAACCACTACAGGGAGTGCAGAAAATTCTAGGGTATTCCAAGTTGAACCACACTCATCGCGCCTACTACACAACGGTCTGGAACCCTATCTATGTCATCACACAATGTTTCAAACCATGAGCTCCCCAAAGTTGTTGTCTTGAAGAAATAAGTTCTACTAAAGGAAGCGCTACAACCCATTATCAGTACGCGCCCTCGCTCCTCACTACTGTTTTAACGGTTCGCCATAGTAAAATTATGTCCCCCACCAAGGACCAGTTTTCCACATAGTAGAGATCAAGACGAATACTGTCGTCCCAAGAAAGATCACTGCGCCCGCTTACCTGCCATAGACCGGTAATCCCCGGCTTCACTAAAAGCCTACGGTGCACCCATCGCTCATACTGATCCACTTCACTTGGCAGGGGGGGCCTCGGACCTACCAATGACATCTGACCTAAAAAGACATTCACAAGTTGTGGCAGTTCATCCATCGAGAACTTACGCATCCAGGCACCAGACCTAGTGATCCGCGGATCATCCTTAATTTTGAAAAGGACACCTTCGTTCTCGCTCTGGTCAAGTAGGCCAGGCAATTGATCTTCAGCGTCGGCAACCATCGAGCGGAATTTCAACATGTTAAACGGAACACCAGCATGCCCGATTCTCTGCTGCCTAAAGATAACTGGACCAGGACTGCTCAATTTCACTACTAAAGCCAAGATAAGCAGTACTGGGCTAAGAATCATCAGCCCCACGAAAGACAAGCCCAAATCAAACATACGCTTTAAGAAGAATTTGCGCCCGCTGAACTCGGGATAAGCCACGTGGATAAGTGGCAATCCTGAAACTGGACGCATATGGATCCGCGGGCCGGCAATGTCCGTTAGCGCAGCGGTAACAATTAGGTTTACACGCCGCGCTTCAAGCTCCCAACCAATCTCGCGTAGTTGTTGTGGCGAGACTTCATCAGTGCTCGTGATGATGAGAGTATCCACTCGGTAAGCATCTACTGCTTCAATGATTCCATCGTAACCAGCCACTATTGGAAGACCAGGCAAAACCTCGCCGTTACCCGCGCCATCTGTGGCCGCACCAATGATGTGGAACCCCGATGTCTTGCTTCTTTGAATTTCTCTAGCCACATGCACAAGCTTTCGCGCCTCGCCTGCAATCAGCGTGCGGTAAGAGTTCACACCTCTACCACGCTGCTGATGCAAACGTTTGCGCCACAGCCAACGCGAAAGCATGAGCAGTAAGAGCCCGAGTGGCAGCGCAATCATCAGATAGCCGCGACCAATCTGAGCTTTGAGCAGGAACGCAATTATGGCATACGTGCCGAAGACCAATATTGTTGCCTGAGCTACACGCTTATACTCGGTCGGCCCAGTACCGAATACCACAGGTCTACGGGTCTCCCAGATAGTAAGCCCAGCCAGCCATGCAAGAACGAGTGACACGGAAACAAGTGTGTAGGTGATGCCGAAGTCGTAGCGACCCGCAAGAGGTATTTGGAGCTCTTCTGCAGCTAATCCAAAGCGGAAATACTGTGCAGTATATACTGCGCAGATCACAACCAGAATGTCAGTCAAGATTATTTTATTTGCGTAACGGCGCTCCCATGCTGGCGTCGCCTGTCGCCTAGGCGGTGGTATTTTGCCCCGATGAGAGGAGATTTCGGTCGCCACTCTGATTACCCCCAGCTAAGACCCTGATCGAGTGAGCGAAGGAATGCGTTCCCTGCCCAGAGATACCAACCTGTTGATCCACCAGCCACAGCTATCTGTCCGCCGCCGGCATCTCCCACTTCGAGACAAGCCCCTGGCTCACCGAGCGCGCCACCGCTCAGTAGCCACGTGCGTACTCCAGCACACTCAACCTCGCCGATGCTCGCAACGACGTAACCCTCAGCCGTAGTACCCACAGCTGCAGCGTTTGGTACAGCCATTGGCGCAGACCAGCTAACACCATCATCCTCAGATACGAGCACGGTCGAGTCACTACACAGCACTACTCCGCGAGCAGACTCCGCAGAAAGCCCCACCGCACCACACGGGAGTTCAACTACACCGCTCGGGGCATGCATGACCAATGGGTTGGATGGGTCAATAAACCAGCCGTTCACACCTGGATCAGGCTCCCACGAAGTCCCACCAACAAATGACCGTGAAACACCGGGAGCGCAGTCACCGTTCAACGACGTCATACGCGCGATCTCTGTATCATTTGCATCAAGCTGCAAGATGCGTCGCGCATCAACCGAAGCAATGACCCCAGCTTCCCAGCTCGCGCCATGGTCAAAACTGACTTCAACCCCCCCAGTGGTTCGGGGCAAACGCCCATCGTCGCACGGAGCACATGACCGTCGTTAGTTCCAACTGCAAGCAGACGCTGCATCACTGGCGAAACGTACGCTGGCACCTCCGGCTCTGGGGCTGGCTCAGGGATCGACTCAGATGTTGGAGTGGGCAATGTTGGAACGGTACCAGCACCCTCAACCTTTGGTTGCTGACTCAGCGCAAATGCTGAGAGGAATAGTACGGCCACAGCTACTATGGCAAGGACGGTTATTTTCAAAGAACGGGGAATGCCGCCGTGGTTTGGGCGTGGTGCCTGCTTCGCCATCAGTGCACCCCAGCCACTCGCCGCAGCGATGCCACGATAATGTTTACTGCCGGAATCAACTGCTGCGCCGATTCATGGTACACCTCGAGCGACTGCCTGTAGGGATCTACCACGTCATCGTCTTCCGCTGCCTCTGGAGGCAATATGCTGCCTCGGAGCCGAGCGGCCAAATCAACGACCTCTCGCATGCCACGCGCGCCATCTTCCAACGCGTCAAGCTCATCGACCGAAACTGACTCGACAATTCGAGCAAACTCACGCAGTGTGAAAGTGATTCGGCTAGCCCGCGGCACAAGTTCAACCACCGAGCGACGGTGCTCGCGAGCAAGTGCTATAACTAGGTCGGCCTGCCCCAGCATCTCAGCGGTTAACTGTCGTGCGCGATGCTGTTCGGCATCGTCAACCCCAAGATCTGCTGCGATATGCAATTGGGGATCAGGCATTGGGTACCCCCACGAGTGCGCCGGTACCCGCGCTCGACACCTCGACTGGTAGCCCTCGCAACACCTTTCGAAGCAGCCCCTCTGCAAGTGGCGACCGGCAAATGTTACCGGTGCACACCGTAAGAATCTTGAACGGACCAGTATTGGTCGAATCTTCGAAGAGGGATGAGAGGGACATGTCTACCCCTCGCTTTGTTTCGCCCGCCGAGCAATTCGCGGCGGGACTACCTGAGTAGACCCCGTCTGCGTTGTCACATCAGCGTTGTTCCCGTATCCACCATATGCTCCGTAAGCGCCGTAGCCATAGCTATCGGGGCCCTTCGTGGGCAACATCGTCACGATGACGCCCTGCAAAGCCCCTCCAGCCGCGGCCAGGCTACGAACGGCACTCGCAAGCTCGGCCTTCTTCGTTGAGCCAGACGCCGCAACAAGCAGCGCCCCGTTCGTGCGCTTCGCGAGCACAGCGGCATCGGTGACGAGGAGCAGTGGCGGCGCGTCGACTATCACGTAATCGAAGTGGCCCATCATCTGCTTCAGCAAATCTTCCATAGCCTTAGAACCCAGCAGTTCGCTCGGGTTCGGCGGCACCTTGCCCGACGGCAGCACGAACAGCTGATCCCGACCCCAACGCTGCAGCACTTCGGTGATCTCAACACGTCCGATCAACACGTCAGTGAGTCCTGCGCCGCCTTCGAGGCCCATATACTCTGCGATCTTCGGCAGCCGAAGGTCACCATCGACGAGCGCGACACGAAGCCCTGACTGAGACAGCGCGATTGCGAGGTTCGCGGCGGTGGTCGATTTGCCTTCGCTGGGGCCGGCAGACGAGATTACAAAGCTACGGCCCTTGGGCTCCGCAGTATCACTGACTGCCAGGAATTGAATATTGGTGCGTAAAGTGCGGAACGACTCAGCACGCGGGCTTCGCGGGTCAGCATGCACAATCAACGGGCGCTTCTTCGCGTCCGGGTCAAACGTGATGCCACCGAGCAGAGGCGCATTCGTCGTTTGCTCGACGTCGTGAGCCGAGTGGATTCGCGTGTCAAGCACAAAGCGAAGCATCGCGATACCCAGCCCTAGCGCCAGGCCAATCAGTGCGCCGAGTGCCAAGTTGAGTGGTACGCGTGGACTCACAGGTGCCTCCGGCACCGCCGCTGGCTGAACCGTGCTCAGGGAGACAAGGCTGGGCTGATCTTCTTCAGTACTTGCCTCAAGCTGATCCTCGACTACCGATTTCAGGCTCAACCCCACGGCATTCGCGATCTTGGCCGTCTCAAGCGCGTCGTCTCCTGTTACGGAAATCTGCACAAGCGACTGGTTCAAGGGGGCACTCGCCTGCACCCGTTCTGCAAGAGCTTGAGAGGTCTCGTCAAGCCCGAGCTCGGCGACCACGGGGCCCAGCACGCTTTCGGTCTTTACGATGCTGGCATAGGTAGATACGCTCTGTCTCGCGAGTGTGGAGCCCTGTGCGAGGTCGCCAACTCCCTGGCTTTCACCCCGCACTGACACGTAAAGCTGCGTATTCGCCTCAAACTTGGGGGTCATCAAGATCGATGCTCCGGCCCCTGTCGCGATGCCAAGCAGGGTCACAATAACAATCAATGCCCAATGCTTGTGCAGAACCCTGAGGTAATCTCGAAGCTCCATCATCTCCATTTTCATATGCACCGGCGCACTCAACAGCGCGCCAATTGTTCATAAGAACTCTTAGCTCTGATCCTGATGAAGTTTACCCCATACTAGATCGCAAAAGACGCATTTTGCGCACAGCAATCAAAAATCCAAGCCCGACAATCACACCTAATGTGTTCGACATGAGGTCTCTCGGGTCGGCAACTCTGCCGGGAATGCCAAGCTGGGCGAGCTCTACGCAGACCGAGACGGCGAGACCAAGCCCTATGGCCCCCAGGGCAACCAGCGCATTGAACTTGCCCCAGGCCATTGGCACTAACACACCCAAAGGGACGAAGAGCAGCACGTTTGCTGCAAACTCAAGTACGGGGAAGACTTGCCCGTATTCCATCCCAGTGACTCGCGCCAACGCTTGAGCGAATCTTGAGACTACTCCGATTGCTTCATTGCCTGAGGCGGGAGTGAGCACAATCAATGCAAGCACTACCCCATTCAACGCAAGCAACCAGCGCGACCAGCGCACAGCTGCGCTTGACCACGATCGGGCTTGTTGAGAATTTGGCACCCATTGAGTATGCCTTGCCCAGCCGTAAGCTCCCTCCTCAGGTAGTTGGCTTACACTTGGCCAAATGAGTGAAACCCCGGCAACCCCTGTCGCAAAGCCTCGCCGCGTGGTGTTGCGCCGCACCCTCGTAGTGCTCGGCATATTGATGGGCCTCCTGGCTGTCGCTGGGATCGGAGCGTACGCTCTCGCCGCGAACATGTTCAATCAGGTCGAACGCATTTCGATCGAACAGAAGCCCGAGTGGAAACGCCCGGCTGCTCCAGAACCCGTCGCTGAGCCAGAGCTCAAACAACCGATCAATATCTTGCTGCTTGGTTCAGACGCGCGCCTCCCGACCGATCGCAGTGCAAGCGCAGACCAACTCACCGGCTTCCGCAGCGATGCGATCATGGTTGCCCAGATTTCTGGTGACCGTCAGCACGTCACCATCATGTCGATCATGCGCGATAACTGGGTGAACATTGAGGGAGTCGGCGAGGCGAAAATCAACGCCGCATTCTCATACGGTGGCCTGCCCCTCGCGGTGAACACGATTGAGAACTTTATCGGTGCTCGCATCGACCACGTCGCACTCGTAGATTTTGAGTCGTTCAAGGGAATGACCGACGCGGTCGACGGGGTGTCCCTCTACAACCAAATCCCGTTTACTTCGCACCACGGCAACTTCGACTTCGCAGAGGGTGACATCACCCTCAACGGCGATCAGGCACTCGGTTTTGTGCGCGAGCGCTACGCCTTCACCGACGGCGACTACCAGCGGGTGCGCAATCAGCAGGCCTACATGAAGGGGCTCACCAGCGCGATCCTCAGCCGCGACACCCTTGGAGATATCGGCAAGGTGACCTCGCTGTTCGATGCGCTGAAGCCCTACCTCATTCTCGACAGCGAGCTCGACCTGGGTACCGCGGCGTCACTCGGGCTTGAAATGAAAGACATTCGCCCCGAGAACATGAGTTTCTTTACCAGCCCCACCCTCGGCACCGGGGCTTCAGAAGACGGGCAGTCAATCGTGCGTCCGAACTGGGACGCACTGGCTAAGGTGCAGGCTGCTTTTCAGAATGGCACCCTGCACGAGTACGCGGCAGCGATTCCGACCGTATCCGGTTAGCTTCTGCGTCAGCCTGTGTGACAACATGTGACTACCGCCAAGCGACCTACCACTTGGTCACGGCAAGATGTCAGTATGACCAGTGCAGACGACCATTTTAGGGCGGCAATCGGCGAGGGTGCAGACCCCTCCGGCGTTCCCTGGGCAGATCTCGACCCCACAAAGCTGCGTGAGCAGCGCACCAGCTTGAAGTGGACGCGCTACCCAGCCGACGTGCTGCCGATGTTCGTCGCCGAGATGGATTTCGCGGTGGCACCGAAGATACGCCTGGCCCTCGTGCGAGCCATCGAAGCGAGCGACACGGGTTACCTTGACGGGCCCGGCCCCCTCACCGGCGCCATCGCCGAATACGCGAAAGATCACTGGGGCTGGGAGATCCTCGCCCCAAATGTGCATCTCGCGACCGACGTCGCCACCGGCATCGTCGAATCGCTACGCGTGTTCAGGCCAGCCGGCGGCCGCCTCGCTCTGCCAACCCCCTGCTACCCTGGCTTCTTCGAGATGCTGCTCGAACTGAACTTCGAAGTCGTCGAAATTCCGCTGCTCGAGGCACCGGGCGACGCTGCCGCCGCTTCACTCGACCTCGCCGAAATCGAACGCGAGTTCGCGAGCGAGCAGGGGATCGACGCATTTGTTCTTTGCAATCCACACAATCCACACGGGGTGCCCTTTCGAGCCGAAGAACTCACCGCACTCGCAAGGCTTGCCGCCGACCACGATGTCTTCGTCGTCAGCGACGAGATCCACGCGCCGCTGGTGCACTCTGGCGCCACATTCACACCGTTCGCACCGCTCGCGGCAAAGGCCGAGGCCCTCTCGGTGACCACCACCTCTGCGAGCAAGGGGTGGAACCTCGCGGGGTGCAAAATGCTCCGTCATCGTTGCCGCCGACGATCGCGCAAACCGACTACTTGAAACGCTTCCCCCAGAGGTCGCCACACGCACCAGCATTCTCGGGCTGCACGCGAACGTTGCCGCCTTCACCGAGGCACGCGAGTGGCAGCAGCGCACCATTGCGCAGATCGAAGCAAACCAGCGGCTGCTCGCACACCTGGTGGCGAACCAGCTTCCGGGCCTCAGATATACGCCGGGCACAGCCGGCTACCTGGCCTGGCTCGACCTGCGTGGGCTCGGCCTTGGCGATCGGCCCGCAGAGCGCCTGATCCACGAGGCAAAAGTGGCACTGAATCAGGGCAACGATTTTGGTTCGGGTGGGTTCGGGCACGCCCGCATGAACCTCGCGTGTGCGCCCGACACCATCGTGCAGGGCGTGCACCTTATTGCCTCGCTAGTGACCGAAGTGGGGGCAGCCTCGTGACTGCGACGAGGGCGGAAGCGCCAATCGAGGGTTGGGAAGGTTTCGGCTTTGACACCCGCCAAGTGCACGCCGGCGAATACGCCGACCTCAACACCGGTCTGCGCGTGCCTCCGATCGCCCTCTCAGCCGGATATGTCTTCGACGACTTCGATGATCAAATCGAACGCTTCGCAGGCTCCCCCGTCCGCACAAACGGGGCCGGCCTCTTCCCCGGAAGCATAGACCGCACGCCCGGGGCCATCTATTCGCGCCAGGGCAACCCGACGAACGCGGTGGCCGAGCAGCGCCTCGCCTCGCTCGAAGGCGGCACAGGTGCCGTGGCCGTGGCCAGTGGGCAGGCAGCGATCAGTGCGGCACTGTTCACGCTGGCGCAGCACGGCGACCACATCGTCTCGACGGCCTCCGTGTATGGCGGCACGAGGATTCTCTTCGGCCGCAGCTTCAAACGCTTTGGCATCGAGGTCGACTATGTATGGGATGCGCACGACGACACCGAGTGGGAGCGCGCAATTCGCCCCGAGACGAAGGCGATCTACACCGAGACGATCCCGAACCCACGAAACGACATTACCGATCTCTCACGCATAAGCCAGGTAGCGAAGCGCCATAACCTCCCGCTGGTAGTCGATAACACCGTAGGCACCCCCGTCACTCATTCGGCCGTTTGAACACGGCGCCGATATCGTGGTGCACTCCACCACCAAATTCTTGACCGGGCACGGCGCTGCGATCGGCGGGGCCGTCATCGACGGCGGGCGTTTCGACTGGGAAGCCGCCGAGCGTTCGGGCCGATCCTTCCCGCTCATCACTTCACCACCCCGACCCGGGCTCGACTCAATGCTCGACCGTTTCGGCAGCGCGGCCTACGCTCGTGCGGTGCGAGAGTCAGTGGTCAACGACATTGGCCCATCGCTTTCACCGTTTAATGGCTTTCTGCTGCACCAAGGCATGGAGACCCTCTCGCTGCGCATGGAACGTCACGTTTCGTCGTCAATCGCGCTCGCAAGTTGGCTCGAACATCAGCCCGAGGTCGAGCAGGTCGACTTTGCGGGCCTGCCATCCTCGTCGCTATTCGACCTTGCTGCACGCGATTACGGGCTTGACGCTTCGGGTGACTTTGCGCGTACCGGTTCGGTGTTTGGCGTGACGGTGCGCGGTGGCCTCGACGGAGCGCGCGCGTTCGTGAACGGGTTGCGCATCTTCTCGCGCATGACCGGCATCGGCGACACTCGTTCGATGGTGCTGCATCCGCTCACCTCTACGCACGCGTCGTTTGCGCCGGAGATCAACGAGCGGCTGGGTATTACGCCGGGTCTGCTGCGGCTGTCGATCGGTATTGAGAACGTTGAAGATCTGCAGCGCGACCTGCGCGGTGCACTCGATCGGGTGGCGCGGCTCTAGCGGGTCGGTGTAACGGTTGCGCCTAGTGACCAATGATGCCGTCACCAATACTCGATTCGGTGCCGGTCATGAGCGATAAAGTGCGTCTCACACGGGGCAAGTTTCTCGCTCATGAGTTGCTGTCTTGTGCTGCCGCGGCGGGCTTCGCCCACCTTGGCCTGGGGAGAGTGGTTGCGATTCGATGTTGATTGCTTTGCCTGGCACCAACCGCGGTAGGCCTACGCAACTGCTCCGGCACGTAGGGTGAGTACGAAACGTTTTCACTGGCTCTGCCACTCGAAATATTGACCATCTCGCCCTCTCGTGACCGGCTTTGCCGGTCACGAAGCAGGGGATGATGCGCAGCTCAGAAAGCGTTACCATTCTGTGATGTTTCAGGGACGGTTTTGGTCGCTTTCTGCCCGGTGAATGTCGGTGGTCCAATAGAGGATGAACATATGAACCTCTTCTCCAATCTCCACACCCGGGTGGCCGCGATCAGCGGCTTACTCCCGGCTGCGGTCACGGTCGAAGAGCTCGGGGCGGCGGTGCAATCCCTCGATGACGCTCAGGTGATAACCCTCACGGAACTCACCACCCAAGCACGTCAGACCCTCGAACAGATCTCCCTCGCGACGAGCGCGGTCATCAGTGCACGTTCCTCACGAGAAGCTGGCCATTCGGGGCTTGCGCAATCCCGCGGATATCGCACACCGGCCGCTCTAATTCAGCAGGTCACCGGGGTGAGCCGCACTACCGCGATGCAACAGATCCGGGTCGGCGAAGCCCTCATGACCCCCGATGCGATGGTCGAAACCATCATCAGTGGTGACGGCGATAGCGACGGTGTGCCAGTCGTGGCGTCCGTACGGCAAGCTCCCTGGCATGAGCCCCTCACCGCAGCATTCCGGGAGGGTGCGCTCTCGTCTGCGCAGCATGACGCCATCACACGCGGCCTCGGCGAACCACCTACCCCTACCGCTGCAACCGCCGGGTGTGACGCCGACCCGATCATCGATCCGGTCACCGCTGACCCGGCGACTCTCGAAGCCTGGTCCCTCGCCGCCACCCAACTCGTAAGCTACGCAGCCGAAGTCCCCGTGGAGGAGCTTGCGAAGCAAGCCCGGGCGATCCGTGACATGCTCGACCCCGAAGGCGCAGACGCCAGGTTCACGGCCCGCTATGAGCAGCGTTCGTTCCGCCTCTGGACCGACAGCGACGGACTCACCCACGGCAAGTTCATCTTCGACGACGAATCCGCCGAATGGGTGCGCACCATCATCGACACCGCCCTCAGGCCTCGCCGTGGCGGGCCACGGTTCGTCACCGCCGAAGAACAGGCGAGCGCGAAAGAGTTGCAAAACGATCCGCGGACAAACGATCAACTCGGCCACGACCTCCTCCTCGACGTACTGAAGGCTGGTGCGGTCGCAGACGCAGCCACCGTGTTCGGGGTACGCCAGGTTGGTGTCAAACTCGTGCAAGTCGTGAACCGTGACGAGTACCTCGCAGACAGGAACACCCCGGTCACCAGGTTCCAGGAAAGCGGGATCACCCTGCCACACGGCGTGGGTGCGAAGCAGCGTTGCAACACCGGAGTGCAGCGAGTCACGGTCGATGAGGCCGGCAACCCCCTCGACGTGGGCCGGGAACAGCGCCTGTTTACGGCGAAGCAGCGGGTCGCGCTCGCGGTCCGTGACGGTGGCTGCCGCTGGACAGGCTGTGACCGGCCCGCCTCCTACTGCGAAGCCCACCATATCGATCACTGGGATGCCGACCACGGCCGCACCGACATTGACCGGGGCGTTCAGCTCTGCGCATTTCATCACCTGCAGCTCCACAACAACGGGTGGAAGATCACTCGCGAAGGGCACGGCCCATTCCTGCTCCACCCACCACCCGGCACTTCCGCGGCGAAGACTGCAATCAGAGCAAGATCGAAGACCGAGTCGTTCGAGACAAGCCCCTCGGCTACACGAGCAAGGTCGCCCGAAAAACCGGAGTTGAGACCCGAGGGGACAAGTGCGCCTAGCCCCCGTCAGCAATCTGGAGATGAGCTATCTGGAAAGATGTCTGCGCTACCCCGAAAAAATGAACCAGCGAAACCTACTGAGCTTGCTCAGCTGACGGGGCAGACCAAAGCATCCGAACCCATCGAGCTACGACCACCACTCCCACTAACCTATGCCTGGCAACTTGCGATCCCACCCGCCAAACGATTCCGCACAGCGGCATAAGCGAACGCACCCTCACGACCTCGCCCCACCAGCACTCGGCGACCTGAGCTACGCTACCTCGCCAACTCGCTACCTTGCTGTAGTCGCCGGCACAAAATCACCGAAAAACTGGGGCTCAAAACCCAGCGTTTCGAAGAGTTCCTTCGTGCGCTTCTGGCGAGTGCGTGGAATCAGCGTAATCACTCGACCCGCACGACCCACGCGGCCGGTTCGCCCTGCCCGGTGGATGTAGACCTTGGGGTCTCCCGGTGGGTCAGCCTGCAGCACCAACTCGATATCATCCACGTGCAGCCCGCGCGCGGCGACGTCGGTCGCCACCAGCACGTCGGCCCTGCCTTCGACAAACTTCGCCAGGTTCAATTCACGGCGTGACTGGCTCAAATCGCCGTGCAGAGAAATTGCCCGCACACCAGAATCTGAGAGAAGCTCTGTAATCGTCTCGGCGTACGCTCGTGTGCGACAGAAGACTACGGTGCGAACGGGGCGAGCGCGCCCGCCCTTACCTGCGCCCTTCTTCGGTACGTCACCACCGCTTCGCACCAGCTGCACGATCGCGTCTTCCTTGTGCTCGTGCATCACGATGTACACCTCATGCGGCACGTTCGGCTGCGGCTTCCAGTCGCCCGGCGCATCGGATCCCGAACCAATATCACCGTCACCGGCAATCTCATGAATAGCCGGCTTCGGCATGAACTCGCGAACGAGCCCGTCAACCCCACGGTCAAGGGTCGCCGAGAACAGCAGCCGCTGGCCGCCCTTGCGTGTCTGTCGCAAGATGCGCTGCACCTGATCGATGAACCCGAGCTCGGCCATGTGGTCGGCCTCGTCGATCACGGTCACCGCAATCTGTCCGAGTGAGAGGTGCCCGCGCAGCGCGAGATCTTCGATGCGCCCCGGAGTACCGATCGCAATGTCGACCCCGCGTCCCAGCGCGTGCAGCTGCGGTTCGAACAGCTGACCACCAACAAACTGGCCAGTGTAGAGTCCGACAGCGCGCGCGATCGGCTGCACCGTGCGGTCAAGCTGTAATGCCAGTTCTCGGGTCGGGGCGAGGATCAGCGCCTTCGGCGCGCGAACTGACTGCTTCGCCGACCGCTCAGAGCGCTCGCCCCGCTTCAGCTTTACCTTGGGCTTCTCGTTTGGAAACGCGCCCTCGGCCTTCATCTTCAGCAGCCGCTCAACGAGTGCCGCCCCAAATGCGATCGTCTTGCCGGATCCGGTACGCGCCCGCCCGAGCAGGTGGTGGCCCGCCAACACGTCAGGAATTGTCGCTGCCTGGATCGGGAAGGGCTTTTCTGCACCGAGTTCTGCGAGCGCGCGCACAATGTTGCCGCCAAGACCGAGATCGGCGAAGGTCAGGTTTGCGACGTCTTCGGGTCGCGTGAGTTTCGCCTCGAGCGATGCTGGGAGGGTGTGCAGTTCAGGCAGGTTTAGCTGAGCCTGCGTCGGCTTCCCGGCCCACTCTGCCCCCGGGTTCTTTTGTTCTTGGGCTGACTGTGGTGCCCGCGAGTTCCCCCGCTGACCGCCATTGCCCTCGGCACGTTCGCGTGTTTGCTCGCGCCTCTGTTCACCCGCTGGCTTCGCCGCTCCTCGGCGAGTATCACTTTCACCACGTGTGCCGCTCTCGCCGCGGGCCCCTCCTGACCTTTGCTGCTTGGCCCTTTCGACGCGTCTAGGGTCATAATCTTTCGGTGCGCGGAATCCGCGTCGCTTGGCCATTTAGCCCTCTCCGTGTGCTGCGTGCGCCGCGGCCTTTGCCGCTCGCCTCGCAATACGATGTTCGTGTGCTTTTTCGCGTCGGTTCTCAACCGCGTAGTACAGGGTCGGCAATACGATCAGGGTCAGCACTGTTGATGACAGCAGACCACCGATCACTACGACCGCGAGCGGCTGTGAAATGAAACCACCAGACCCGGTAATGCCGATACCCATGGGGGTAAGCGCAAGAATCGTTGCGAGGGCAGTCATAATGATCGGCCGCAGACGCAATGATGACCCGCCGACGACCGCGTCATAGAGCGGTTTGCCCTGTTCGCGTTGCTGGTTCACCAGGTCAATCAACACGATCGCGTTCGTCACCACGATACCAATCAGCATCAGTACGCCAATCAACGATGCGACTCCGAGTGGTATACCCGTCGCGATTAACAGGAGTAATGCACCTGTTGCGGCGAATGGCACCGAGATGAGAAGTAGCAGTGGCTGCAGCAGACTTCTAAAGGTCGCCACCATCACCACATAGACGATGAGGATCGCCGCGAGCAGCGCCAGGCCAAGCTGCCCAAAGGCTTCGCTCTGCTGAGACATGACTCCACCAATGCTCGCCGTCGCGCCCGCCGGAAGTTTGGCGGCTTCGAGAGCGGCGTTGACCTCGGCACCCGCGGAGGTCAGGTCGTCACCTACGGGCAAAGCCGAGACCGTAACAATTCGGCTGGTGTCTTGCGTGCGGATGGTTACTGGGCCGTCGGCAACCTCGACAGTTGCGAGAGAGTCGAGCCGCACCTCACCGTTCATCGAAGGAATAGGGAGGGCTGCGACCCCTGCTACATCGGTCGGGGCGGTGCCCGCCGAGAGGTAGATACTCACGCTCGAGTCGTCGAGCACAATATGTCCAACTTGGCGCGGCTGCATTTTCTGGGATACGAGTGACGCAACGGTAACTTCGCTGAGGCCCGCTTCTGAGGCCTTCGCCCGGTCGACAACGATAGCGAGATACGGGCGTGAGGTCGAAAGGTCGCTCTCTACCTGCTTGAGTCCCGGCTGCTTTTCCATTTCAGCTACGACTGCTTCGCTGGCCGCAGCCAGAGTCTCTTGATCGGGCGCAGAAACTGCAACCTCGATCGCACTTGATGAGGTCATGCCACCGCCGGAAGACCCGATAGAGAACTCACCCGCGCCATCAAGACCTTCGACCGCGTTACGAATGGCGTCTTGTACTTCGGTCTGCACCGCGTCTTCGTTGGTCGTGATCGAATAGCTCACGACGCCGTCACCGCCGGCACCGAAGATCGCGCCCATACCGCTGCCCGCACTGCCAATCGTGACCTGCACAGTCTCGACTGACTTGAGGTCTTCGAGCACGGCTTCTACGCGCTCGACCTGAGCAAGCTGCTCGTCAAGGCTCGTGCCCGCAGCGAGCGTCTGGGTGAGGCCCACCGAGTTCTGCTCGTCAGACCCCATGAAGTTCGTCTTCATCAGAGGGGTCGCTGCGAGTGTGCCGCCAAACACGACAACTGCCAAGATCAGCGTCACCGCTGGGCGCTTCAAGGTCCACTTCAAGATAGGAAGGTAGCCGCGCTGCATTGCGGTCGCGTGCTCATCCCGGTGAGCCTGTGGGTGGCGAAGGGAGTTTCTGAGGTTCTTCTCACGCTTCGAGACCCGCTTCGGAGCCGTACCAGGCTTTCCGTCACGCAAGAACCAGTACGCAAGTACCGGCACGATCGTGAGCGAGACTAGCAGGGAGGCCGCGAGCGCAATCGTCACGGTGAAGGCAAATGGCCTGAAGAGCTCACCAACCATGCCCGCGACGAATGCCATCGGCAAGAACACGGCCACCGTGGTGATGGTAGAGGCAGTAATCGCACCTGCAACCTCGCGCACGGCCGCGATGATGGCCGCGGTGCGATCGGCACCCGATTGCATCTCGCCCAGGTGTCGCTTGATGTTCTCGATCACCACGATGGAGTCGTCAACAACGCGCCCGATCGAAATGGTGAGGGCCCCCAGCGTCAGCATATTGAGCGAGTAGTTTGCGAAATTCAGCCCAATAAACGTGAGCAGCACAGAGACCGGGATCGAAACGGCAGTGACCAAAGTCGCCCGTATCGACATCAAGAATACGAGGATCACCAGTACTGCGAACAGAAGCCCCAGCAATCCCTCAGTGGTGAGGGTCTCAATCGAGCGCTCGACATATGGTGCTTGGTCGAAGACGACCTCGAGTTGCGCCCCGCCCAGCGAGGGCTCTAGCTCGTCAAGCGCCTGTCGCACGACGTGAGAGACGTCGACGGTATTCGCTGCGGAAAGCTTGGTCACCGCAATGGTGAGGGCTGGTTCACCATTTACCCGCGAGATACTCTGCTGCGGGTTGGCCTCAAGCTGCACCGTGGCCACTTCGCCGATAGTAATCACGGGGAGCGGGTCAAGCTCCACCGGCTCGCTGGGTGGAGCGTTCGCTGCCATAGCACCCGTGAGGCCACCCTGCATTGCTGCAGCCCCGGCCGCTGACTGTGCCGCAGCGGCGGCTTCCGCAGCTGCAGCCTCGGCCCGAGCGCGCAGCATATTCGCATCACGCACGAGCGGCAACGCGCTGATCTGATCTACGGAGTCAAGTGTCGATCCCGCTTGCACCGCGAGGGTCTGACCATCCTCAGTGACGCTCCCAGCTGCCATCAACACGCCGCTCTGCTGCAACGCATTAGTGATCGACTGTGATGACAAATACTCTTCTGAAAGCCTCGCCTCGTCGGGCGTGATCGTCACACGGTCGCCACGAGCGCCCGTGACCTGTGCCTCACGCACGCCGCCAAGATCATTGAGTTCTGGAATCGCGATGCGTTCAAGGAGTCGAGCGGTATCTTCGGGGTCAGTATCAGTCGGAGGCGTAACCGAGATCTGCACGACTGGAAAGTCGTCAATCGAGCCCGACATCACCTGTGGGTCAACGCTCTCTGGGAGCAGCCGCGAGATGCGGGAGACAGCACGTTCGACCTTCTGCTCGGTTGCGGCAAGGTCAACGCCATAGGTGAACTGCGCGAGCACCATTGAAGCGCCGGTCGTCGAGGTTGCGGTCGTTTGCTCGAGACCAGGCACTCCACGCAACGCAGTCTCAATAGGGGTAGAAACATCATTGTTCACGACTTCGGGTGAGGCACCCGGGTACGAGGCCACCACCACAATCGCAGGAAACTGCACCGAAGGCATCAGCTCTTGTTTGAGAGCACCGACGCTAATTACGCCGAATACTGAGGCAACAATCGTGACGAGGGCGATGAGTGCGCGATTCTTCAAACTCAGTGTCGAAAGCAGGTGCATATGCGAATTGTTTCACGAACTGATGACAAGCCCGACCAGACTGGGTCTCACTGCCACTCACAACGCGGGATAATCAAAGAGTGTCAAGCATCTTCAGCGGCGAGCGCCGCACATCTCGCAGGCAATCGAGCACGCTGGGAGCAGTCACCCCCGAGGACTTTGAACGACTCGCACAGCTGCGCAGAATGCAGGGGCTCGCACTCGGTCTGCTGCTCGCAATGGCAGTCGTGTTTGTCATTAGTTTTTCGCTGCAAGAGCACTACCCGTGGCTCGGTTATGTGCGTGCGGCAAGCGAGGGCGGCATGGTTGGTGCACTGGCCGACTGGTTTGCGGTGACCGCACTGTTTCGTCGACCACTCGGCCTGCCGATCCCTCATACCAATCTCATCGCGGGCAAGAAAGACGAGATCGGTGAGGGGCTTGGATCCTTCATCGAACAGAATTTCCTTGCTGACGACGTGGTGCACCAGAAACTCAGCGAGATCAGCGGCGCCCGGATGGCCGGTGAGTGGTTACAGCATCACGGCCACGCCGAACGGCTGACCGACATGATCGCGAATGCGGGCCTCGGGGCGCTCACAGTACTTGACGACAACGATGTGCAAGATCTCATTGAGGCACTCGTACGCAAACACGTGATCGACCCAGAGTGGGGGCCGCTGATGGGCCGCGCACTTGAGTCTTTTGTTGTCGGGGAGCATCACGAGTCGCTACTTGACATAGCCGCTGACCGTCTCGAAGACTGGCTCGTGGAACACCCCGAGGCCTTCGACCGGATGCTCTCGTCCCGACTGCCCTCCTGGTTGCCGAGTATTGCCCAGCGCTTTGTAGATGAGCGTATCCACGCCGAGACGGTTCGCTTTGTGCATGCGGTGCGCGAGGATCGCGAGCATCCGTTTCGAATCGCAGTGGGCGGTTTCTTGCATGACCTTGCTCGCGACCTTGGCGAGAAACCTCAACTGCAAGAACAGCTTGAGTCCTTCAAGCGGGAAGTGTTCGACAGCCCCCGCATTCGTTCGCTTGCGGAAAGCACCTGGGTCACGGCACGTGCGGCGTTGGTTTCTATGCTCGAGGATCCCCACAGCGAACTGCGGGTGCGAATGCTTGCCGCGCTGCAAGACTTCGGCAGCCGTCTCACGGCAGACAGCACCCTGCAGTTCAAGATTGACGTCTGGGTTATGCAGGTTGTCGAGCACCTCGTACGCAACTATCGTCACGATCTCGCTCGTGTGGTTTCTGACACAGTCAGGCGCTGGGATGCCCGTGAAGCGGCCGAAAAGATTGAGCTACAGATCGGCAAGGACCTGCAGTTCATCCGAATCAACGGCACGGTCGTCGGATCACTCGCGGGTCTTGCTATCTATGCGATCGCCACGCTCGTGATCACACCGCTCATTGCCTGAGCTCGTCCGTCAACTCACAAACAGAACTATTTAGCAGGCTCGAGTTCCGCGACCGACATGCCGACAGAAGTCAGTCGACGAACGTTACCGGAAGCATGATGTCTTGCACCCGATCCGTCGCAGCCGTATGGTCCGCACGAGTGGTGAGGGCGCACTTCTGTGTCGTGCAGTCAGCACCTTCCTGGGTTGCCGGAGGTACGAGCAGCCGAATCGAGAAACTACCGCTTGTCGCGTCGTCGTAACCCTTATTGGCGAATGCACGCCAAGCCCAGTCGTCGGTGATCCAGGCGCTCGAGAGCGCTTCTTCAGTGCCAGAGGCTTCACCCGTCATTGCGCCCTCGGGCAACCCACCAAGACAGGGCGAGGGCTTTGATCCAGGGGTCTCCGGCATGACACAAATAGATACGTAGATACCAATGCTCGAGTCATAACCTGACCCTCGCACCATAAGCACGTCACCGGCACGCAACTTCGAAAGATCAGCAGGCTTCCCGTCAAGAGTTTCCACGGAGAGTGTTCGGGTTCGGCCGTCCGCCCCAGTTGCCTCAGCTTGCGAAACGTGGCCGGCAGGAAGTGATTGCCCCGAACCTCCAGCACTCTGATGCGTCAGAATTGGCAACACGAGGATCGCGACCATTATGAGCAACACCCCGACCGCTACTCCGAGCACCGTAAGCAATATCCGCCGTGTGGGCGGGCGTTTGGCCGGTTGATCACTCATGCCTTCATCGTATCTCGCACCAAACATTTCCAAGCTTTGCGGAGCAATTACAGCTCCCTCTATGTCGTTTCGCCAATGGCGAAGCCGAGTATCCCCTGCGAAGAAAAATGGGTGATCGGAACAGTGCTAAGATCGGTTCTATACGTCTATTTACGTTAAATTGAGCAGCGCCACGCGAATTTTGCCCATCGCGAGGCCCGAATGTGTAAGGGGGTCACGCGTGGGGCGCGGCCGTCAAAAAGCAAAGCACACCAAAGTCGCTCGGGAGTTGAAGTACTTCAGCCCGAACACCGATCTTTCGCAACTCCAGAAAGAGCTCGCCACGAGCAGCTCCGAGGAAGAAGCGTGGGCGGAATACGCCGACAAGTACAACGATGATGAGGATGACTCTGACGACGAGGAGTAGATCCTCTTCTTCCCCTCTCATTACAGCGCTTCGTCAAGCGTTCGTTGAGCGACTCAGACCGCGCACATCTCTTTCAAGATGCACACGGTCAATGAGTCGTACTCGGAACTGAATCTAGGCGTAGGTATACGAGAAGTGGAACAGTCCGCCTGGACCCCACTTTCGTCTCCGCTCATCAAGCTTCCCGCGAACACCTAGATCCCAGGCGGTCCACACCTCGTGAACCTCTGTAGCGCAACCTTGAACGTTGATCAGGACTGCCCCCGCAGACTTAGCTGGCGAAATTGCCGACTAGCCTGACGGCACCACCATCTACACCCGTGACGGCTAGGCGAACGCCACGCGTTCGCCCGGCGCGCTGCACGGCCGAACCGGCCGTGCAGACTTAGCTGGAAAAATTTCCAGTCAACCTAACGGCGCCACCATCTACACCCTTGGCACCCTGCTCGAAGCCGGTGAAGTCACGCACGCTGGTACTGATGGTGCCTGCGTTCCAGACCTCCAGCCCCTATGCCGCAAGCGCAGCTGAAACGGCCTCTGCGCGCTCGGCCTCAACTACAGCGAACATGCCGATGCCCAGGTTCCATGCGCCTTCAAGGCTTTCAAGCGTGTGGCCTCCAAGATCGGCCAGGTGACGGAACACTGGCAGCGGTGACCAGGTGCTTCGCTCCAGTTCAACCCAGGAACCGATCGGCAACACTCGCGCGAGATTCGCCGCGATACCGCCGCCAGTGACGTGGCTAAGCGAGTGGATCGCACCCTTCAGGGCAGGATTTTCAAGTACACGCAAAAGCGGGCTGGTATAGAGCGCGGTCGGTTCGAGCAGTGCCTCACCATATGTGGCTCCGAGATCCTCGCAATAATCACTGTAAAGGATGTCGCGGCCGGCCAGAATGTGGCGTACCAGCGAGAACCCGTTTGAGTGCAGCCCTGACGCACCCATAGCGATCACAACATCGCCGTCGCGAACACGATCTGGGCTAAGCAAATCATCTGCCTCGACGACACCTACCGCGGCTCCCGCCACATCGTAGTCGTCAGGCCCAAGCAGACCCGGGTGTTCAGCAGTCTCGCCGCCGACGAGAGACGTTCCGGTGGCCTCACAGGCCTGGGCGATGCCGCGCACGATGTCAGCGATGCGCTCTGGCACGACCTTGCCACAGGCAATGTAGTCAGTCATCATGAGCGGCTTTGCGCCAACCACGACGATGTCGTCAACCACCATCGCCACGAGATCTTGACCGATCGTGTCGTGCTTGTCGATCGCCTGCGCAATCGCAACCTTGGTACCCACACCGTCGGTCGAGCTTGCAAGCAGGGGGCGCTTGTAACTCAGCAGCGCACTCGCGTCGAAGAGCCCTGCGAAGCCTCCGACTCCCCCAATCACCTCGGGGCCGTGCGTGCGTGCAACCGCCGACTTCATTAGTTCGACGGCAAGGTCTCCCGCTGCGGTGTCTACTCCGGCCTGTGCGTATGCGTTATTCTGCTGATCGCTCACCCTATCCAGCCTACCCGCTCAATTTCATTACCGTGGACCCGTAGATCCCGCGCTAAAACGAGTGATCTGCGATTTACAAGCTGTAATTCCCGAAATCGGGCTCCGAAATCGCAGATTGCTTGTGGGTTGTTGCAACTCTCTGTCGCGGATCCCGCTAAGTACCCCGGGCCACACTCCCACCAAGAATCTCGCTTTCGGGACAAAGCGCCCAGATTGAGACGAGTAGAATGTTCAGAGTCGCGGAATGCGACGCTCGATCCATTCGCAGGAGCATCGCGTAATCACATGTGCGGCATCGTAGGCATCGTCTCTCAAGAACCGGCTAACCAGCAGATCTATGACAGCCTGCTGCTACTGCAGCATCGCGGCCAAGACTCAACGGGTATCGCAACGGCAGACGGAAGTCAGTTTCACGTAGTCAAGGCCCGCGGCCAGGTCCGCGAGGCGTACCGCACCCGCGACATGCGCTCATTGCTCGGCAACATCGGGCTCGGCCACGTACGCTACGCAACCAGCGGCTCCGCTGCCCTGGAAGAAGAAGCACAGCCCTTCTACGTCAACGCACCCTACGGCCTGATCCTCGTACACAACGGCAACCTCACGAATACTCGCGAGCTCAACGCTGAACTGCACAACGTCGACCGTCGCCACCTCAACACCCATTCCGACACCGAGCTGTTGTTGAATGTGCTTGCAAACGAGCTTCAGCAGGGCACCGGCGGCCCCTCACTCGATGCCAACGAGGTGTTCGATGCGGTCACTCGTGTACACCAGCGAGTCGAAGGCTCTTACGCGGCAATCGCGCTTATTGCTGGAAATGGGCTGCTTGCTTTCCGTGATCCCCTCGGTATTCGCCCCCTCGTGCTCGGCCGCAGAGAAGGCACAAATGGGCGCGACGAGTGGGTTGTTGCGAGCGGGTCACTCGTGCTCGAATCCGGTGGGTACGAGGTTGTTCGTGATGTCGAACCTGGCGAAGCAATACTCATCACCCCTGACGGCGGGGTTCACTCGCGTCAGTGCTCGAAGCCACCCCCCAGGCTCCTCCCTGCTCATTCGAATACATCTACCTTGCCCGCCCTGACTCGGTGCTGAGCGGTATTTCGGTCTACGATGCGCGCCTTCGCCTCGGCGACGTGCTCGCGAGACAGGTCGAGGCTGAGGTACCGAAGGGCGATATCGATGTCGTCATGCCGATTCCGGATTCAGGCCGCCCAAGTGCAATGCAACTCGCACGCAAGCTCGGCATCGAGTACCGCGAGGGCTTCTATAAGAACCGATACGTGGGTCGCACCTTCATCATGCCCGGGCAGTCAGTACGCAAGAAGACTGTGCGCCAGAAATTGAACGCAATGAGCACCGAGTTTCGCGGCAAGAATGTCTTGCTAGTCGACGACTCAATCGTGCGCGGCACCACCTCAGGTCAGATCGTCGACATGGCACGGGCTGCGGGTGCTGCTTCGGTCACCTTTGCTTCCGCTGCACCGCCCGTCCTGTTCCCGCACGTTTACGGCATCAACATGCCTACCCGAGCCGAGCTGATCGCGCACGGACGCACAAACGATGAGATCGCGGCGGTCATGGGCGCGGACCACCTCGTTTACCAGACAGTTGAGGGAATGAACCGGGCGATCCTCAGAGGACAAAGCGCCGTGACGGAGCTTGAACAGTGCTGCTTCACTGGAGAATACCTCGCTGGCAACGTCACTGCAGAGTACCTCGCATACGTCGAAGCAACACAGACGAGCTAGCCTCCTAGCGCTCCGGGGGCTCTAAGCCCTACCGGCAGCGGTAGCAGATCTGCCTGCAGCTGTGGCAGATCTGTCATCCGCGGCCAGCGAGTAGCTACCCACAGCCAATACAAAAGCCCGGAACCAAAACGGTTCCGGGCTTTTGCACACGTGTTCTGAAGGCTTAAACCTCGCTCTTGCCCTCGGCACGAAGCTCAGCGGCAGCACGAAGCGCGTCTGCCTCGGCCTTAGCCGCGGCAGCTTCAGCTCTTGCTTTCACGAGTTCGTCTTCGACGCTCTCGGCAGCGGGGGCAGCCACACTGGCCTGGTTTGCTGTAGCCTCGGCGGGCGCAGCATCAGCGGCCAGCTTGTCGTCATCGTTTGTCGTGACTTCCTTTTTCAGGATCTTCATCGACTGCCCGAGGCTCTTAGCCAACGCAGGAAGCTTCGGTGCACCGAACAACAGGAGCACGACGAAAAGAATAATAAACGGCGTCGGTCCGTGGAATAGGTTGCCCATGACTTACATAGCTCCGATCATCTGGATATTGCTATCCTACGTCAGTCTGCACTGCGATTGCAGCGCCCTTCTTGCGCCCCGCGACGATTCCCAGCAAGAGCGAAAGCACCGTGCCAACGACCAAACCGATTACCCCACCGACCACTGCCATGAGGCCCGCAATCTGGCCCAGCTCGTAGTTTGCGTCTTCCATAACAGGGAAAAAGAGACTCGTAATAATACCCACGACAATGCCGAGCACAACGGTGCTGACGATAATCCGACCGTAGCGGACGGACCGTCGCAGTTCGACCTCAACCGGGGCGTGAACGTTCTCCACGATCTCTTCCGGTACTTCCTGCATGGCATCTTCGTTGGACATAGATCCATTCTCTCAGGGTTCGCTGAGCGCTCACCCAACTGGCCTGAGAGCCCAGAATAATTGCGCCGTGCTGCACCCTGCTTTGATTCGAGGATCGCCCAACACTACCCAGGCAGACTGTGACAGCAGCAGCTCAGACCCAGTTGGGCCGCAGTAGCGGCAATAACCCCTCAAGGTTTGCGCGGGTGCCGGAGGCACTGATCCTCGCCGTAGAAAGCCCCTCATCCCAACCGAGAGATCCGGTGGCCAGTTCAATCCAGGTTTCAGGGTCAGTCTCGATCACGTTCGGAGGTGTGCCCCGTGTGTGCCGAGGACCCGCGACACACTGCGTGGCACCATACGGTGGGACTCGCACCTCGACGGTGTTCCCCGGCGCGCGTTCGGCCAGCTCTTCAAGCAAGAATCGCACGGCCGTCGCGACCTGCTGGCGTTCAGTGCTGCCGGCAAGCACTGAACGCAGCGCCACAATGCCGTCACTCTCACTGATTCGCCTTCTCGCCATGCTGTTCAGCCTATCGGCGGGGTCACAACCTCAATGAACGCTCACCAACTCGACACTCTGATACCAAAACACAAACTCGACCTTCAAAGTGCGCGGTTCTTCGCGCCATGACAAGACGAGAACCAGATATTCTATGAATGGCAGTAGACAAATGCTCATTGAGCAAATTAGCTTTGACGGAGAGAGCTTCATGGACTTGGACGATATTGACCTCGCGATCATCGAGGCGCTCACTGCCGACGCGCGCGTCTCGATGACGCAGTTGGCCGAGGCCGTGCACATCTCACGCGCGAGCGCACACGCACGGTTCAGGCGCCTCATTGACGCAAAAGTAATCACTGGGTTTACCGTGCAGGTCGATCCTGTTCGCGCGGGTCAACACGCATCTGCCTACGTCACGCTCGCGGTCGAGCAGTCGCAGTGGCAGGAGGTGCGGAAGCGCCTCATCGAGATTCCCGAAGTCCATCACATCGCACTCATCGGCGGCGAATTTGATGTCATCGTGCTCGTGCGCGCCAGAGACAATCGAGACCTTCGCCGTGTCGTGCTCGAATCAATTCAGTCGATTCCCGCGGTGCGAGGCACGCGTACTCAGATTATTTTCGAAGACATGCAGGTCGCGAGCAACACCACACCCAGCGATTTATAGCTACAAGGATCACCCTGCGCACCATGGCACACAAAGCTCATGGTGTTGGTGCCAAAACAGCGACACTCCCCGGAGCCTGGCATCTGATTTCTCAGGCCAACCCCGGGGAGTGTTTCTTAGCGGTTCGCGTCGGGCGATCTAGGCGAGTAGTGCTCGATCGTCGAATGTCGCGCCCTTGATCTTCGAGAATTCTTCAAGCAGTCGCGGCACTGTCAGGGTCTTCTTCTCTTCTTCGGAGGCTTGGAAGACGATACGACCTTCGTGCATCATGATGAGGCGGTTGCCAAGACGCAGCGCCTGCTCCATATTGTGCGTCACCATGAGCGTGGTGAGGCCACCCTGATTCACGATGCGCTCAGTGAGGTCGGTCACGAGCGCTGCACGCTGCGGATCAAGAGCCGCGGTGTGCTCGTCAAGCAGCAAAATACTTGGCTGCGTAAAACCCGACATCAGCAGTGAGAGTGCCTGGCGTTGGCCACCGGACAGCAGACCGACCTTTGCAGGGAGTCGGTTCTCAAGACCTAGTTCTAGCGAGCTCAACTCTTCGCGGAAGCGTTCTCGCTGCTTCGCTCCGAGTGCGAGGCTAAGCCCCCGCCGCTGACCGCGCCGAAGCGCAAGAGCCAGGTTCTGCTCAATTGTGAGGTTTGGAGCCGTACCCGCCATCGGATCCTGGAATACTCGCCCGATGTATTTCGCGCGCTGAAACTCCTGGAGTTTGTTGACCTTGCGTCCATCAATCTCGATAACACCGGAGTCAACGAAGTACCGGCCAGAAATGGCGTTCAGCAGCGTTGACTTTCCGGCGCCGTTGAACCAATCACCGTAACGAAGTCACCCTCAGTGAGCTCGAGATCGAGGTCTACCAGCGCCCGGCGTTCGTTTACAGTCCCAGCGAAGAAGGTCTTTGAAATCTTGTCGATTTTTAGCATGAGCTACTCCTTTCCAGCTTGCTGAGAAGTTGACGGCGATGCCGACTGTGATGCCGCACTCGCGCTGGGAGTAGTGACAGCACTAGCTGCCTCGGCGGCTTCAATCGTTCCAACCCCGGCAGTAACAGCCACGGTCGCATCGCTATTCACGGGTTCTCGTGGTGTCACTCGCCCCCCGCGGCCCCGCAATGAGGGGAACTTCTTGAGGAAGCCCCATCGCGGCAACAGCAGTGCCGCGATGACAAGGGTTGCGGTAATGAGCTTCATGTCGTTCGGGTTGAATCCAACGCGCAGCGCGCCGAAAATGATGAGGCGGTAAAGCACTGCGCCGAAGACAACAGCGAGCGTCGCCTGCCAGATGTACTTCTGCCCAATCACTGCCTGACCAAGGATCACCGAAGCGAGGCCTACGAGGATCAGGCCGACGCCCATCGAGATGTCGGCAAAGCCCTGATACTGAGCGACGAGTGCACCACAGAGCGCGACCATGCCGTTGGAGATGCCGAGTGTCAGGATCGCGGTGAAGTCGGTAGAGACACCAAACGAACGAATCATCGGGCCGTTGTCGCCTGTGGCTTGGATCGAAAGACCCAGGTTTGTCGAGAGGAACCAGTCGACGACGAACTTCAACAGGAGCACGCCAACGAAGAGGATGCCTACGCCACCCCAGGTGCCGAGAAGGTCGGCTTCCTTCATCGGCGTCATCACTGTCTCTGCCCGCAGCAGAGGAAAGTTTGCTTTGCCCATAATGCGCAAGTTAATTGACCAAAGCGCGATCATGGTCAGGATGCCTGCAAGCAGGCCGTCGATCTTGCCCTTCGTATAGAGCAGACCGGTAATGATGCCAGCGATCACCCCAGCCCCACCACCTGCAAGGGTGGCGAGGATGGGGTTCACGCCGGATCCGATCAGCGCAGCAGCAGTTGCAGCCCCGGTTGTGAAGCTTCCGTCAACGGTCAAATCGGGAAAGTTCAGCACACGGAAGGTCAAGTAAACCCCGAGTGCCATCACACCGTATATGAGCCCAAGCTCAAGTGCGCCAATCATGTGTATTCCTTAAATTCAGTCGAACGATCGAGGTTTACTCGACGGTCTCGGCCTGGTCGAGGATCTGAGCCGGGATCGTAACACCCATGCGCTCAGCGGCGCCCGGGTTTACAACGTACGAGAAGGTCTTCGAAACTTCAACCGGCATAGTTGCCGGGTCAGCGCCATCCTGCAGCACCTTGAGTGCCATCTCGCCGGTCTGGTATCCAAGCTGGAAGTAGTCGATACCGAGTGTCGCAACAGCGCCACCCTCGACGGTGCCGGACTCTGCGCCGATCACGGGGATCTGCTTGGTCTCCGCAACCTGAACGAGCGATGCGATACCCGAGACGACCATGTTGTCGGTCGGCACGTAGATCGCGTCAACGTCACCGAGTGCCTCGGTTGCCTGCTGGATATCGTTGGCAGTAGTCACTGTGGTCGAGACAATCTCAAGACCCAAGCCCGGTGCTGCTTCCTCAGCAGCCTTGACCTGCACCTCTGAGTTAACCTCACCCGAAGCGTAGACGATGCCAACCTTCTTGGCACCCGGCACGATTTCCTTCAGCAGTTCGAGCTGTGCGTCAATCGGAGCCATGTCGCTGGTACCGGTGATGTTGCCGCCGGGCTTCTCGTTCGAGTCGACGAGCTCTGCAGCAACTGCGTCAGTGACGGCAGTGAACAGGACGGGAACATCGGTGATTGCCTGAGCAGCGGCCTGCGCTGCCGGGGTGGCGACAGCAAGCACCAGGTCGAGATCCTGCGATGCAAAGGTCTGAGCGATAGTGACCGCGGTCGACTGCTCGCCGTTGGCGTTCTGCACGTCAAAGCTGACATCTACACCGGCATCTTCAAATGCTTTCTGGAAACCCTCGGTGGCTGCGTCAAGCGCGGGGTGTTGCACGAGCTGGCTGATCCCAATCTTGTACGAGTCTGCCGAACCGCTTTCGCTGCCAGCCGCGTCGCCGCCGTTGCTGCAGCCTGCCAGTGCGAGTGCACCTGCTGCGGCGAGCGCAATACCTGTCAATAGCTGACGTTTCATGTTGTTGATCCTTCTCTTATTTGAAGTGGGGACTAGGTGGTTCTGAAGTATGTGTTCTGCTTCGTGAAAGCACGCGCGCCGGAGCAGCCCAAGCTGAGCCTCACTCTCGCGAAGTGAACTGTGACCGGTCAGGCGCTGGGCACACCAGCGATGGCAGCAAGGAAGCTGTCGTTCATCTCAGGTGACCCAATGGTAATTCGGATGCCGTCAGTACCGTACGCGCGGGCGATGATCGCATGCTCGCGCAGCGTTGCATCAATTTCAGGGGTGCGATCTCCCGTGCCGAGCCACACAAAGTTGCCAAGCGAATCGCGCACCGTCCAGCCCTGACTGAGCAATTCTTCCGTCACCCGTGCCCGCTCGGCCACAATGACCTGTACGCGCTGATTCAGTTCTTCTTCGGCATCCAATGAAGCGATCGCTGCGTGCTGGGCCAGCGAGCTCACACCAAACGGTACTGCGACTTTACGAAGATTCTCAGCGACCTGCTGACGAGCGATGGCATATCCAATGCGGAGCCCCGCGAGACCATATGCTTTGGAGAAGGTGTGCAGAACGGCGACATTCTCGTAGCGTCGGAAGAAGTCGAGCCCATCTGCAGAATCGGCAGAGTTGTTGAAGTGCACGTAGGCTTCGTCAATCACCACGAGCACATCCTGTGGCACGAGCGCCATAAAGTCGTCGAGTTCTGCAGTCGTCACACCCGCACCGGTCGGGTTGTTCGGATTGCACACAAGTATCAAACGAGTACGTTCGGTAATTGCCGCAGCCATCGCCGGAAGATCGTGACGATCGTCAGTGGTGAGCGGAACGGCGATAGGAACTGCTCCGGCAATCTGCACAAGGATCGGGTAAGCCTCAAACGAACGCCACGCAAAGATGACTTCCTCGCCATCACCCGCTGAAGCCGAGATCAGCTGGCTTGCCACCTCCACAGAGCCCGCGCCAACGGATACTTCCTCAATGCGCACTCCGAAGCTCTCGGCGATTCTTGTTCGAGCCGCAACCGCACCCATATCGGGGTAGAGCTGAATTGACGCTGCCTGGTCGCGAACTACCTGCGCTACTGACTCGAGGGGAGGATAGGGATTCTCATTCGACGAGAGCTTTATGGCTCCATCAATCGACTTTCCCTGAATATAGGTGGGCAACTTTTCAACGCAATCGCGCTGCTTAACCATTCTTCCTCGAATTCGTTACTTGATTGCCATCTGCACTTCGTCGTGAAGAGATGTACAGATAGCTTAGGAGCAGGCGTATCTTTTGTTCTCGAAATTGAGAATTAGCTAGACGAATTTACAAGAAGTGCTCCAACTCGTTGCATTTCATCCAGCCAGGGCGTCGTGATTCGTGACTCAATTGGTCATCTCGAGCACCGCATTCCAGCTTAGCCGCCCGTTTCGGCACCCGAGCACCGCGAGACAGTTAGGCTTGAGTCGTGAAGATTCTCGTGCTGGGACCGGGTGCCCGCGAACACGCCATCGTTAAAGCCCTCTTAAGCGAGGCCACCCCACATGAGGTGGTGTGTGCCCCAGGAAATGCCGGCATTTCTGCAGCCGGAGTAGAGACTCCCGCTCTCGACTATGTCGACCCAACCGCCGTGCTCGAATATGTACAGCAGAAGGGCTTCGATCTAGTCATCATTGGCCCCGAGGCGCCGCTCGTCGCCGGAGTTGCTGATCCTCTTCGTAAAATCGGTGTTCCCGTCTTCGGACCAGATAGAGCCGCAGCACAATTGGAGGGCTCCAAAGCCTTCGCAAAGCGCATCATGGCTGAGGCAAACGTTCCGACTGGCCGCGCCTCGCGCGTAGCCAACGCCGACGAGGCCGGCCGCATACTCGATGAGTTTGGCGCCCCATATGTCGTCAAGGCAGATGGTTTGGCCGCCGGCAAGGGAGTATTGGTAACCGAGGATCGCGACGCAGCAATCGATCACGTCGCCACTTGGGCACCCCACGGTGAAGTGCTGGTCGAGGAGTTCCTCGACGGGCAGGAAGTTTCACTCTTCTTCTTTGCCGATGGCCACAACGTCAAGCCGCTGAGCCCCGCGCAGGACTACAAGCGGATCTTCGATGGCGACCAGGGGCCCAATACCGGTGGCATGGGTGCCTATTCTCCGTTGCCATGGGTTGACGCCGACTTCGTGCAGCAGATCACGGACTCAGTAGCAATTCCGACAGTGCGCCAGCTTGAGGCAGAAGGGACTCCTTTCGTCGGCCTGCTCTACTGTGGTCTGATCGTCACCGCTGCAGGCACCCGCGTTATTGAGTTCAACGCGCGATTCGGTGACCCCGAGACGCAGGTCGTGCTCCCCCGTATGATCTCGCCGCTCAGCGAATACCTGCTCGCATCGGCCGAGGGTCGCCTTGATCAGCTGCCAGACCCCGAGTTCAGCGATGAGGTTGCTGTCGTTGTTGTGCTCGCCAGCGACGGGTACCCGGGCGAAGTTGCCACGGGCCGTGAGGTCGAGGGTGTCGACGAGAGCGGCGAACTCCTCCAACCGATCACAAAGACGCACCTGGTGCACGCGGCGACAAAGCTTGACGCTTCGGGGCGTTGGATCGCGACCGGCGGGCGAGTGCTTGGCGTTGTGGCCCGCGGCGAAACCTTTGCGCAGGCTCGTGGCCGCGCGTACACCGGCATCGAACAACTCACTCTCGAGGGTGGCCAGCATCGCACTGACATAGCGGAGCGCGTCGCATGAGTGCGGGCCTCAATATCGACGCCGCCCCTCAAATTGATGGCTGGAAGCACATCTACTCGGGCAAGGTACGCGACCTGTACATCCCCGCAGATGCCGAGAACATCGAAACCAGCACCTACCTGCTCGTAGTCGCAAGCGATCGCATTAGCGCGTTCGACTTCGTCTTGAACCCTCCAATCGAAGGCAAGGGCGCCGTGCTCACGGCCTTGTCACGCTGGTGGTTTGCAGAGCTCGACGTACCCAACCATTTGGCCGATGGCTCGGCTGATGCTCCGTCGGTGCCCGCAGTGGTTTCCGACCGGGCGATGCTCACAAAGCGGCTCGAGATGTACCCCATCGAGTGCGTCGTACGCGGTGCCCTCACCGGATCGGGATACGCCGAGTATCTGCAGACGGGTGCCGTGTGCGGCATCGAACTCCCCGCGGGCCTTCGCGATGGAGACCTACTCACAGAGCCCATCTACACCCCCGCTTACAAGGCCCCGCTCGGCGAACACGATGAAAACATCACGTTCGATCGCAGTGTGGAACTCGTGGGCGAAAGCGCGGCCACGGCCCTGCGCGATGCTTCACTACGAATCTTCACGCGGGCTCGAGAGCTTGCCGCCGAACGCGGAGTGCTGCTTGCAGACACTAAGTTCGAGTTCGGCATCGATCCTCGAAGTGGCGAACTCACTCTCGCCGACGAAGTACTGACGAGCGACTCATCACGTTACTGGGATGCAACGATTTACGAAGCGGGGGGCGAGGATCGCCTGGCGAGCTTTGACAAGCAAATTGTGCGCAACTGGCTCTCTGCTAACTGGAACAAGCAGGGCGAACCGCCCGTACTCCCAGAAGCAATCGTCGCGCAAACCCTCGACCGGTACCGCGAACTCTACGAGCGCATTTCTGGCGGGACAAAACCTGCCTAGCGCTCGCGTAGAATGGTAGGCGTTCCACTCCCAATACGCGAACACGGAGAAATACGTGCCTACGATTGTTGTTGACGTGATGCCCAAGGCCGAGCTGCTTGACCCACAGGGCAAGGCCACAACGGGCGCACTCGCCCGCCTTGGACACGGCAGGTTCGAGAATGTGCGCATCGGCAAGCGCTTCGAGTTGTCTGTTGAAGGCCCCATCACCGATGAGGTGAAAGAAGAAGTTCGCCAGCTCGCCGAGCAGGTGCTCTCAAACAGCGTGATTGAAGACGTAGTCGGCATCGACTTCGGCGACGAGGCGGCCAAGTAATGGCACGCATCGGCGTCGTCACCTTTCCCGGCTCCCTCGACGACCGCGACGCGCAGCGCGCGATCCGCTTCGTTGGCGCCGAGCCTGTCGCCCTCTGGCACGGCGATCACGATCTTCAGAACGTTGATGCGATTGTGCTGCCCGGTGGCTTCAGCTACGGCGACTATTTGCGCCCCGGCGCAATCGCCGCTGTGGCCCCGATCATGACTGAAATCGTTGCGGCTGCGAACGCGGGCATGCCCGTGCTCGGCATCTGTAACGGTTTTCAGATGCTCGTCGAGGCCCACCTACTGCCAGGCGGCCTGATTCGAAACGCACACCAGCAGTTCATTCGTCGCGACCAGCGCTTAGTTATTGAGAATGCCTCGACCGACTGGACGAACCAGTACGAGCAAGGCGAGGAAATCGTTATCCCGCTCAAGAACGCTGACGGCGGCTTCATCGCTGATGCAGAAACGCTGAAGTACCTGGACAGTGAAGGCCTCGTGCTCGCTCGCTACCGCGGTACGAACCCCAACGGCTCGCTCGACGACATTGCGGGCCTCACGAACGCAAGTGGCAACGTGGTGGGTCTCATGCCGCACCCCGAGCACGCGATCGAAGCTGGTTTCGGCCCAGACACTCCCGAGGCCATGCGCGCGGGTACCGATGGGCTGCGCTTCTTCACGAGCGTGCTGGAGTCGCTGGCTACCCGCGTGTAGCCAAATACTTTCAGAGTGTGGGGCGGTGCTGCGCGATGCGGCACCGCCCCACACTTGTGTTCGGCCCTACAGCTCCATGGCGTACACGCGCACTGGAAACCACACACCCGGCGGATAAGGAAAATTCTCTTCTACCGAAGTGAGCCGCTCAAAGCTCATGCTTTCGTAGAGCCCCACGGCAAGATTCATAAACTCACCCGTGTGCAACACCAGACGAGAAGCACCTCGAGATCGCGCTTGCTCAGCGCAGTGTTCCACGAGCGCCCGCCCGATCCCACGCCCTCTTGCCACTGGAGCAGTCGCCAACAATCGG
Source organism: Leucobacter sp. (assembly GCA_034676385.1). GTDB lineage: Bacteria > Actinomycetota > Actinomycetes > Actinomycetales > Microbacteriaceae > Leucobacter. The sequence goes on along the minus strand of JAUCCH010000034.1, from coordinate 9,145 downwards.
AAATCCATGTCTTCGGCCTGGGCGAAGTCACTCAGGCGTCTCCCCGGCAGCGGCGTAGTTACGGTTCCAAGAATCTCGGCTGTCTGGGCATCAAAGGCGCCCCAGACCTGCTGGGTAGCGACCCGCTCTGCAACCCGGCCAACTTCTTCAAGATATCTCTCATTGATCTCGTACGCCGAAGTGTATGCCGCAACAGTGAGGGCCGCCACGGCATCCACTTCGTCATCACGAATCAAGCGAATCACAGGCACGACAGAATTACTCACCAAGGAATTCTAGTGTGGGTGTTGGAACTCGGAGTGACAGGCATTTCTGGGTGTCACTCTTACGCCGCCCTCAGCACCGTCTCTCGACCCGGTCCACGCTAACGCAACGAAGAACAGCACCGAGCGCCCAATTCAGCACTCGACAAGGCTCACCGCTGCAGCGCCGAGAAGTCAGGCTGCCCATCCACACCGATTGGCAACGGGCGACCATCTGGGTACGTCGGCCAGGGCAACTGCGCCTGTGCACCAGCGACCGGGTAGGCGGGTGAATGAAGGATCGGAGCCGAGGCCGGAGCCTGGGCGATGACCGCGGTGGGCGCCCCCGGGGCGACCGGCTGTGCAGCACCAGCCACCGATACGGTGGGGAAGCCTTGAGCCTCATACGGGTGAGCTGCCGTTGCGCGGGCCGCATCTCGCGCACGACGTGCGGTTTCGCGATCGGCAGCACCATACGACCAACGAAGCAGGAGTGAAATCGAGAGACCGAGACCGGTAAGCAGCAGGGCCGCGACAGCAAACCTCCAGTAGAGATCAGGAATCTTAACGTTGAACACGTCAATCGCGATGGGAGCGGTGAAGAGGATACCGGTCACTGTGGCCAGCAGGCTCGTGATCATTGCGAAGATTCCGAGCGCCTTCGGCTTCCCCTCTGCCATGTTCAACAGCAGCTGTGCGCAGCCCACCACGGCACGGGTTGCGACGATCACGACCAGGCTCTTCCAGAAGATGTCCCAGACGAGCGACCAACCCGAAGGGGTCATCCAGACCACGATCAGCAGGAGCGCCAAGATGTAGGAGTTTGCAAGCAGCGCGACCGGCGGATACCACTCGTTGCGCAAGCCACGGCGGGTGTCGAAGGCGGTCAGCGCCACGAAGATCGCAAACGCCACAAAGGTGGAGAAGACGCGCTCGAACTTGCCCTCGAAGTCTCCGATGAACAAGAGCGCGATGGCCGCGATCGAGAGCGCCGCCAGCAAAATGATGCTGACCTTGAGGAAGGTTGGGAGCTTGCGTGACGGTGCAGCATCTCCCGCAGGCTGAGGCGCGAGGTGGTGCGGCTGCAGGTGCGACTGCTCCGGCGGCATCGGAGCCTGCACAGTAGGCACCTGAACCTGTGGAGCTTCGGGCAGGGCTATGGGTGTCAGCTGGTCCGCGACGGGCTGCGTGCCACTGTTCTGGGCACCTTCTGACTCATTCTGCATGCTCATATATGACAGTCTGGCGTGGCCGCCTGAGAATCGCTACCCGACAGCCGGAATTCTATTGATCATGCGATCCTCGCCCACATAAACCAAAGGTAAGCTTGAGGGGTGACCGAGATGCCTTCTGTAGCCACCGAACCCCGCCCCGATACCGTTGCTGACGCAGTCGCAACGCCCGACCTGGAGCAGCCCTATGAGGCGCTCGGGTTGAAGTCTGATGAGTATGCGATGATCCGTGAGATTCTGGGCCGTCGCCCGACCTCTGGTGAGCTCGCAATGTACTCCGTGATGTGGAGCGAACACTGCTCCTACAAGTCGTCGAAGAAGTACCTGCGCCAGTTCGGCCAGAAGATGAACGACAAGATGAAGGAACGCCTACTTGTCGGCATGGGCGAGAACGCCGGCGTCGTCGACATTGGCGAAGGCTGGGCTGTCACGTTTAAGGCTGAAAGCCACAACAGCCCCTCATACATTGAGCCGTTTCAGGGCGCCGCAACCGGCGTCGGTGGAATCATCCGCGACATCATCTCGATGGGCGCCCGCCCGGTTGCCGTGATGGATCAGCTGCGATTCGGTGCGATCGACCACCCCGACACCGCACGCGTCGTGCACGGTGCGGTCGCGGGCATCTCGTCGTACGCAAACTGCCTTGGCCTGCCAAACATCGGCGGCGAGACCGTGTTTGATTCGGTGTACCAGGCCAACCCACTCGTGAACGTGCTCGGCATGGGTGTGCTCCGCCACGAAGACCTGCACACCGCAAATGCATCGGGCCTTGGCAACAAGGTCGTGCTGTTCGGTGCCCGCACGGGCGGCGACGGTATTGGTGGCGCTTCGGTGCTCTCATCAAGCAGCTTCGAGGAAGACGGCCCAACCAAGCGCCCTGCCGTGCAGGTTGGTGACCCTTTCGCTGAGAAGGTGCTCATCGAGTGCTGCCTTGAGCTCTTCGCTGGCGAGCTCGTCGAGGGCATTCAGGACCTCGGCGCTGCGGGCATCTCGTGCGCCACGTCAGAGCTTGCAGCCAACGGCGACGGTGGCATGTTCATCGAACTCGACAGCGTGCTGCTGCGCGACCCGTCACTCACCGCTGAAGAGATTCTGATGAGCGAGAGCCAGGAGCGCATGATGGCCATCGTGCAGCCATCGAAGCTCGACGAGTTCCTTGCGGTCACCGCGAAGTGGGACGTCGAGACGAGCGTGCTCGGCGATGTCACTGACACCAACCGCCTCATCATCAACTGGCGCGGCGAAGAGATCGTGAACGTCGATCCGTCAACCGTTGCCGTCGACGGCCCCGTCTACGACCGCCCGGTTGTGCTCCCCAGCTGGATCGATGCGCTTCAGGCTTCGTCGATCGTGGCTTCGGGTCTTACCCGCTCAGATTCAGGCGAGGATCTGCGGGCCCAGTCGCTCGCTGTCGCTTCGTCACCAAACCAGGCATCGGTCGACTGGATCACAAACCAGTACGACTACTACGTCGGTGGCAACACTGCGCTCTCGTTCCCGGACGCCGCTGGCATGATTCGCGTGTCCGAAGAAAGCGGCCTGGGCGTCGCTGTTTCAACCGATGCGAACGGTCGATACTGCTACCTTGACCCCTACGCGGGCGCACAGCTGGCACTTGCCGAGGCGTACCGCAACGTCGCCACCACTGGCGCCGTGCCGACCGCGGTGACTGACTGCCTCAATTTTGGCAGCCCCGAGAACCCCGAGGTCATGTGGCAGTTCTCAAAGACCGTCGAAGGCCTTTCTGACGCATGCCTCGCGCTTGAGGTACCGGTGACCGGCGGCAACGTCTCGTTCTACAACCAGACCGGTGAGACCCCGATTCACCCAACCCCAGTGGTAGGTGTGCTCGGCATCATCGACGACGTGGCACGACGCGTCCCCTCAGGCTGGCAAGATCAGGGTGAGCATCTCTACCTGCTCGGCACCACCCGCGACGAGCTAGACGGCTCGGCTTGGGCAGAAACCGTGCACAGCCACCTTGGCGGGTTGCCACCTCAGGTGAACCTTGACGACGAGCGCGCCCTCGCTGAACTGCTGCACGCGGCGGCACAGGGTGGCCTGCTGTCAGCTGCGGTCGACCTGGGTGAGGGTGGTCTCGCGCAGTCGCTCACCGACGGCGTGCTGCGCTTCGGCGTTGGCGCCCGCGTTTGGATCGACGAGATCATGTCGCGCGACGGTGTCGATGCCGTGGCCGCGCTGTTCTCGGAGTCGCAGGGACGCGTGCTCGTTTCTGTGCCGCATGAGGAAGACGTGAAGTTCCGCGGGCTCTGTGACGGCCGCGGGTACCCAGTGCTGCGCATCGGTGTGACCGACATCCCTGGCTCAGACTCTGCGCTTGAGGTGCAGGATCGCTTCACCCTGCCGCTCGCCGAGCTCCGTAGCGCGTCACGTGGCACCTTGCCCGAGCATTTCGGCCCGGTCATCGAGCCCGACCTGAACACTATGACTGCGAACTCGGCTGAGGCTCGCTTCGAGCGTTCGCTGCAGCAGCCCGCAGGCCCCGGCATCTCGGAGTAGCTCGCAAGTCTTGACACTTCGAGGAAGCAAAGCACAGCTTTAGGGCAGTGACCACAGCCCCCGTCGATCTAATCGCACTATTGCGGTGGATTGGTGGGGGCTGTGTTGTGTCTGTCGCCCAGACCACGATCTGCATTAGGCCCTCAATCTGCACCAATCCCGTGAATTTTGCCAATTTTTACAGGCTCTGCGCACTTTGCTGGCGCTGTGCAGGCTGCAGGCAGCCGGTAAGCGGCATGAAGCCCGTCTGGAGCTAGGGGCCGCTGCACAGGATCTGCCCAGGCACGGCTGACAGGCTTGTTATGAGCCGGAAATCAGGCTCCGGGACGACGGACAAGTACCCCGTGTGCGACAAGACTTGCCATGGGAGTTCGCCATGTTGGCTTGGTTTATTCTGATATTTTCTGGCATGTTTGAGGCCGTCTGGGCAACTGCTCTTGGCAAATCAGATGGCTTCACAAAGCTTTGGCCAACCGTCACATTCTTTGTGGCACTTGCCATCAGTATGGGCGGTTTAGCCTACGCATTGCGCGAGATTCCGACCGGCACTGGCTATGCCGTGTGGGTGGCGGTCGGCGCATCACTGACTGTGATCTATGCAATGGTGACCGGAGCCGAGTCGGCCAGCCTGCTCAAGATCCTGCTGTTGCTTGGCCTCGTTGCCTGTGTAATCGGATTGAAACTAGTGAGCGATCACGAAGCAGCAGCGATCGCGTAATCATCAGGCCTGCCAAACCAGTTTCTTGGGATGTTGGGGAACCAGCCCCACCACCATGTCGTTACTGCTTGACGCTCAGGCACATGCCATGGCAGAACGACACGCCAACGTGCGTGATCTTGGTTTGAGGGGCTTGAAGGCCCTGAAGCTAGTGGATCACCCATGGCACAGACTCTGCTCCGACCCTGGCCCTAGACCTCGACCAGAGGAGTTGTGCGCTCCACAATAAGCGCGTGCAGCTCTTCGATCGGCAGCGAAGCGTTGAGAACAAGAAACCGCTCTGGTTCAGCTGCCGCGAGCTTCAAATACTCTTCACGAACTCGATGGTGGAAAGCAGCTGCCTCCCGTTCGAGGCGATCAGCCTGCTGCCCCGCCGCCGCTCGTCGAGAAATCGCGATCTCAGGATCCACATCAAGGAGCACAGTAAGCGCGGGCCACAGGCCCTCGCTCGCCCATTCGTTGAGGTGGCGAATTTCATCCTGTGGCATTGGCCGACCAGCGCCCTGGTACGCCAACGAGGAGTCAATGTAGCGGTCCTGCACAACTGCGGCTCCACGCGCGAGCGCAGGGCGCACTACCTCCGCGATATTTTGTGCGCGATCCGCCGCGTAGAGCAACGCCTCGGCTCGCTCGTACACGTGCCCACCGTGAAGCAGCACGTTTCTCACCGAGTCGCCAAGGCTTGACCCGCCCGGTTCGCGAGTATGCACAACCTCATAGCCCCGGCCTTGCAGCCAGCTAGCTAGCAGCTCCGACTGCGTGGTCTTACCCGCGCCGTCACCGCCCTCAAACGTGATGAAGAGGCCAGTCATCACTACTGTTCCGCAGCGGCCGCCTCAGCGGCCTTTTTTGCGGCACGAGTTGCTGCGGCTTTCTTCGCAGCCTCGGACCGCTTCGGATCAACCGCTTTTTTTGCAGCAGGTTTCTTCGCGGCAGCCTTCTTCGCAGGGGCCTTGCGCTTCACTGGACCCTTTGCGCGCTTAATCGCCAGTAGCTCGGCCGCACGTTCGAAAGTAATCTCTTCGACGCTGTCACCGCGTGGAATTGTGGCATTTGTCTCGCCGTCGGTGACGTAGGGCCCGAACCGACCATCTTTCACCTTGATCGGCTTGCCGCTTACCGGGTCCGCCTCAAATTCCTTGAGCGAACTCGCAGCTTTTCGAGCCCCATACTTTGGCTGCGTAAACAGCTCCTCGGCCCCCGCGAGATCGATGGTGAAGATCGCGTCCTCGCTTGTGAGCGAACGCGTATCGGTGCCCTTCTTCAGATACGGACCGTATCTGCCATTCTGAGCGGTGATCTCGACACCTTCGGCATCAGCACCTACCACGCGGGGCAGGTCGAGCAGCGCAACAGCGGCATCGAGATCGATCGTCGCCGGATCCATCGTTTTGAACAGCGATGCCGTACGGGCTTTCTGACCTTTCGGGAGTTCTTCACCCTCGTCAAGCAGTTCAGTAACGTACGGTCCGAACCGACCATTCTTCGCAGCAATTCGTTTACCGGTCGTCGGATGCAGGCCGACAATGCGGTCTTCGAGAGGCTCGGCATCGGCCAGCTCATGCGCGCGCGCTGGCGTGAGCTCATCAGGCGCCATACCGTCTGGAATGTTGACGCTTCGCGGCTTCAGTGCACCGTCTTCGCCAACCTCACACTTGTCGTCATAGACCTCAAGGTAGGGGCCATACTTGCCGTTACGGAGTGAAATCTCATCGTCAATGCGAATAGTGTTGATCGCCCTCGCATCGATCTCACCGAGGTTATCGACCACACCGCGCAGACCGGGGTGATTATCGCTACCAAAGTAGAACTCATGCAGCCACGCGGATCGTTCTTCTTGACCGGCAGCAATACGGTCGAGATCGTTCTCCATTTCCGCGGTGAAATCGTAGCTCACCAGGGCGGAGAAATGCTCCTCAAGCAGACGCACGACCGAGAAGGCAATCCAGCTCGGTACAAGCGCCTGGCCCTTCTTGGTCACGTACCCGCGATCACTGATCGTGCCGATGATCGCCGCGTAGGTCGACGGACGACCGATGCCCAGGTCTTCAAGACGCTTCGTGAGGCTGGCCTCAGTGAAGCGCGGTGGTGGTGTGGTCTCATGACCCTTGGCTTCGGGCTCTACCACCTCGAGTACCTGGCCCTTTGAGAGCTGAGGAAGCTCCACGCTTTGTTCCTTAGCGCCGCGCTTCTCGTCCTTGCCTTCCTCGTATGCAAGCAGGAAACCGGGGAAGGTGATCACCGTGCCGCTGGCGGTGAACTCTGCAGATGCACCCCCGCTCTTCGCAGATGGGTCGACAACTGAAGCGCCAAGTGTGACCGTGTCGGTCGAGCCTTTGGCATCAGCCATCTGGCTAGCAACAGTGCGCTTCCAGATGAGTTCATAGAGCAAGTAATCGCCCTGGTTAAGTTTGCCCTTGAGGTCGCTCGGCCTGGTAAAAGTATCGCCAGCAGGTCGGATCGCTTCGTGCGCCTCCTGCGCACCCTTAGCTTTGCCCGTGTAGACACGTGGGGCGTCAGGTACCGTGGCGGCACCATACAGTTCAGAAGCCTGTTTACGAGCCGCCGAGATCGCCTGCTTCGAGAGCGTGGGCGAGTCGGTACGCATATAAGTGATGTAGCCGTTCTCGTAGAGCGACTGTGCGTGCGACATCGTCTGCCTCGAGCTGTAGCGGAGCTTGCGCGAGGCTTCCTGCTGCAGAGTCGAAGTCGTGAACGGAGCAGCCGGGCGCCTCGTGTGTGGCTTCGTTTCGATCGAGATGACGTGGGAGGTCGGAGCTTCTGCGAGGGCGGTGGCGAGCGCCTGGGCCCTCGCCTGAGGCAGTAGCACGACCCCAGCCTGCTGAGACTTCGGCTTCAGTTGGCCCAGGTCGTTGAAGTCCGAGCCAGTAGCGAGGCGCTCTCCGTCAAGGCGCACCAGTCGTGCTTCAAATTGCGTTGGGATCGACCGCGTCTGCGGCAGGTCGGAAGTTTGCCGTGAGATCCCAGTACTCAGCCGCAACAAACGCCATGCGCTCACGTTCGCGGTCAACAACGATGCGGGTCGCTGCAGACTGGACACGTCCGGCAGAAAGCTTCGGAGCTACCTTGCGCCACAGCACCGGCGAAATGTCGTAACCGTAAAGCCGGTCGAGAATACGTCGCGTCTCTTGCGCGTCGACAAGAGCGAAATCGATGTCACGAGTGTTGGCTTTTGCCTGCTCAATCGCATCCTTGGTGATCTCGTGGAAGACCATCCGGCGCACTGGCACCTTCGGTTTCAGCACCTCAAGCAGGTGCCAGGCAATCGCCTCTCCCTCGCGGTCCTCATCAGTTGCGAGCCACAGCTCGTCCGCATCTTTTAGGGCTCGCTTGAGCTCGGTGACGGTCTTCTTCTTATTCGCATTCACCACGTAGTAGGGCGCAAAGCCCTCGTCTACGTCGACAGCAAATTTGCCAAACGGGCCCTTTTTTAGCTCAGCGGGAAGCTCTGAGGGTTCGGCGAGATCTCGGATATGTCCGACTGAAGCGATGACCTCGTAGTCGTCTCCCAGGTAGCCCCCAATGGTCTTTGCCTTGGTGGGGGACTCCACGATGACGAGTTTTTCGCGCCCACAGCGCTCCTTCTCAACAAATATCTAAGTGTGATGCGGTTCTGGGGCACCACTCTATGCCACTGGTGGCGCTGCGTGTGAACGCGCAGCTACTCTTCCGAACATAGTCTGCACGCTCACTCTGATGCGAACCTGTCCGCTTTCCAGGTTAACGTCACAACTCTCAAGTGCGATATTCATCTCCGAAACGACCGTCCTGGCGATCGTGCATGGGTCAGCCTCGATCCACCCAAGAGCCGCATCCGCAGCGGCAAGGGCAGCCGCATCTGCTGCTCCGGCGGCCCTCGCCGATGCGTCGAGAGCCACCGCTGCGCCCACCACCGGAAGTGTGATTGCCAGCGTGGCAGCAGCGACAGCGATCAGCGCCGGACCGCTCATTGCCCGGTCTCACTGTTCGCCGCACACCCGCGTCCGGAGATCGAGATTGCTGAAAGCAAGCCCCTGGCTGGATTCATACTCAGTGTCACGCAGTGCAATGGCCCCACCGTGGATCTCACAATGCTCGGCCCTCCACTTGCCCCATGCCCTAACCCACCGATCACCGCAGCCGCCGCAGCCGCGTCACCCCGCGCTTCGTGCCGAGCGATTTCCACCGCAGCAGAATTCAGAACCATCCGTTGAGTGGCAGTCATTATTGAGCCCACTGAGAGCACAAGCACCATCAATACTGCGGGCAGCACAATCGCGAACTCCGCAGTAACGGAACCACGTTCATCGGCCAGGGAGCGCCGCAGGTTTACCCTGCGGACCCAAGTGCCTGTTCGACCAGATTGAGCAGGAATGCGCGCACCTCCCCCGACCTCATGATCGCAACTAGCACGCCAGCGAACGCAACAGCTC
>JAUCCH010000033.1:0-14486 GCA_034676385.1 Leucobacter sp. | reverse complement strand
ATCGTGTGGGCGAGAGCCTGCTGCTCGCTCTCGGGAAGCGTATCGCCGGTCGCGAGGAAACGCTCCGCACCAAGCTTGAATTCGGTGCGCTCAAGCACCACGTCGCCGCCCTCGAGCACCGCGTCGAGCACGCGATTTGCCTTTGTGAATCACCTGGGCCCGATCCCGTCGCCGGGAATGACTGCGGAGCTTGATAGTACGTGGCACGAGGGCTCCTTCTACGTCTTTGGGATGCTCTATCTAGCTTAGTCGGGCTGCCGCCGCCTCACGCACCTGTCACCTGAGCACCCGCACATTGTCGTGCTGGCCGTGATTCGCGTAGGACCGCGGTTAACCCAGCAGTGCAACTCGCGCATTGGCGTATTTCGTTGCCAACCTCTCACGCGTGGCCGGATCCAATCTTGCGTTACGTGACGGGTCGGTATTGTCATCAATGTCAGCAAGCTTGACGCACAATGCGACCTCATCGCGGCGAATCGAGCGGTAGTAAGACTCAGCAGAGATACCGGGCATCCGAGTAAGCAAAATCACAGTATCGACCACGTCGTCAGGGATACCGGCTTCCCGCAAATCTTCGGGAAGTATCTCGCAGTCCTCGATCGTGTCATGCAGCCACGCGGCCGCGTGCTCCGTTGGCTCAGTAAGAGGATCAAACCGGGTCGCGACTCTCCTGGGATGTTCGATGTAATCATCACCGCTCTTGTCAGCCTGACCCCTGTGCAGGATGCGCGCGATTGCTTCTGCACGAGCCGCCAATGAAATCAGCTCGTCGCGGGTGGATCAGCCTGTTGCGTCATGAATTGATCCTCTCACGGCGGATTATGGCACCGGAGTTTCTTAGAGAGAATGGGAGCATGACTGAAACTGATGCGGGCCTGCCTGACGACGCAATCGAATTTGCGCACCAGCTCTTCGACGGTGCGCGAAGCGGCAACGTGAGTTTTGTGTCGAGCGCGATCGCCCAGGGTGTCCCCGTCGATCTCAGCGACGAAAAGGGCAATACCTTGCTCATGCTCGCTGCCTACCATGGTCATGCGGCCCTGGTTGAAACGCTTGTAAATGTGGGTGCCGACCTGAATAAGCAGAACGATCGGGGCCAGACTCCGCTCGCTGGTGCGGTGTTCAAACGCCACACAGATGTGATCACACTGTTCGTCAGGAGTGGTGCTGATCTTGACGCGGGGACACCGTCCGCTCGCGCCACCGCGCTGATGTTTGAGGTTTCGCTCGACCCAACGGCACCTGAGTCGTAAAAGCAGCTATCTCCACACACGCCTAGGCTTAACGATATGGGTGAGTCACGAACTATTCGGGTAGCAGTGCTGGGATACGGCGCGATCGGTGCGCGCGTGAGCAAATCGCTCGACAGTGGCGAGGTTGCTGGTGCGATCCTCGCCGGAATTATCACCTCTTCCCCCGAACGCGCCGCATCGCGCGGATATCGAGTGATTACTGTCCATGAGGCCCTGACCGACTGCGACCTCGTCGTAGAGTGCGCAACTGGGGCACGGCTGCGCTCATTGGGCCCAAAGCTCATCCAGGGCGGAGTCGATCTGCTACCAGCGTCCCTCGGCGCCCTCGCCGAGCCGAACCTGCGCAAAGCCATCATGGAGGCAGGGCCAGGTCGTTGCTACCTCACAGCCGGCGCAATCGGAGGCCTCGATATTCTCGGTGCCGCAGCCGCAAATCACGGACTCGACAGTGTCTCCCTCACCTCAACAAAGCTGGCCTCCACACTCGTGCAGCCCTGGATGTCGCATGAACAAGCGGAACGACTGCGCAACACCGACAAGCCATTCGCGCTGTTCGACGGCAGCGTGCAAGAGGCCATCAAGCTGTTCCCAGCTTCGCTCAATGTGGGCGTTGCGATCGCGGCCGCAACCGGCATGTGGGAAGAAGTGCGAGTACAGCTCGTCGCCGATCCTCGGGCAATACTGACAAACCACCGGATACGAGCAAGCGGGAGTTCCGGGAGTACGACTTCTCGATTACCAACAAGCCGCTCCCCGACTCCCCCACTACAAGCGCCGTGGTCTCTGCCGCACTACTTCGAGGCGTCAGCCGCATTGCGCGGCCATCTGGCACATTTGTATGACGCCCATTTGACCCAAACGGTTCAGCCACTCTCCGACTATAGGAATGGGTTGAGGGCCTACTACCGAGTTTGCGGAAACCGTGCGCGTAACGTATCGATGCCCTGTTGAGCGGCTCGACGCACCTCAAGCATGGGGTCTTTTGTGAGCGCCCGAATGCCCTCTAAGTTCTCCATCGAGCCCACCGAACCGAGTGCTCGCGCAGCAGCAGCACGCACTCGTGGCGTTTCGTCTGCCGACAAAGCCAGCAGCTCGTCCGCTGCGGGCAGCCCTCTCGCAGCGATGACGCGGCAACCCATTTCACGCACGCGCCAGGCAGGGTTATTCAGAGAGAGAAGTACCGGTGAGATGGCCGAGTCATCCCAGACATATTGCAGGGCGCGAAGGCCCCACAGTTCAGGCCAGTAGAGCACCGGGGCACCGTTGAGAATTCCCTGCGCATGTTCGCCACCCACGAAAAGCAGGAAGTCTTCACCCTCATATTTGCCGTCCAACAGTGAGAGCGATCGAGCTACGACTGTCGGCTCACCATAGAGTTTGATGGCCGCTTCGATCCTTTCCTCAAGAGGAAGGCTGACGGGAACCTGGGCACGTGATGGGTCTGCAGCTGAGTATTGTGGCACGTCTCAACACTAGGCGTTCGGCCATCAAGTTACCTGCGCGTCGGTCAGGTAGCGATCCAGGAACGCTCTTCACCTTGAATCCGGCGGGAGCGTCTTCGAGTTCAAGACAACTGATGACTTCTTCCAACGGGACAGAAGTTTAGGTCTCTAGTCTGCTGTCATCCAAATAGTCTTCGACGATTGAGAACGTCAGTGACCTCATGACAATACGGCTTACTTTTCGGCTTGAGATTCGCAAGCGCTCGCTAATGCGCTCGCAAGTCCAACCCTCGGAATGGAGGTTTAGAATCTCGGCAGTTCGTCCGGCCATGCCTTGAGAGTAATCGGAATCGATCCAGCAGGGAAGCCTAGTCTTGCTTCGCCCTTGCACCACTCCAGTCTCATGCGAAGCAAGAAACCCCCGCGATCCCAGTGCGTACCAGGGACCAACGGAGGTTTCTGTTCGCGCGCAAAGGGGGACTTGAACCCCCACGTCCTAAGACACTGGAACCTAAATCCAGCGCGTCTGCCAATTCCGCCACTCGCGCGAACCCCTCTATCCTAGTACGATCTCGCGACCCAAAATTCATCCCACACTCAGTTTGCCGATTCGACGTGCATACGCACACTTTGGAGGACGAACTTCCAACGCTAAGGCCAGGCAGCCGACTACCAACCCTCGGTCAGCACCCGGTCGAGCTGCGCAACCACAAAGTCGGCACTCTCAACGCTCAGGCAGAGCGGGGGCTTCACCTTGAGCACGTTTGAGCGCTCCGAGGTGGTGAGCACCACAACGCCCAGCTCCCGCATCCGTTCGCAGATCGCTGCGGCCTCTTCGCTTGCGGGCTCCATGCTCAGCCGGTCGCGCACGAGCTCAACGCCGAGGTATAGGCCCTCACCATGGATCGGCCCAATGAGCTCGTGCTTCTCAGCAAGCGTCACAAAGCCCGCAAGCAGGCGCGCGCCCACGACGCGCGCGTTCTCCTGCAGCCCTTCGCTCTCCATCGCGTCAAGCACAGCAATGCCTACACGGCAGGAAAGTGGGTTTCCACCCGCAGACGAAAAGAACTGTCCCTGTGAGGCGAGCGCATCCGCGACCCGCTTCGAGGTGATCACCCCACCGATCGGAAATCCGTTGCCCATCGGCTTGGCTATCGTAATGATATCGGGGGTCACCCCTGACTGCTCAAACCCCCAGAAGCTCGAGCCCATTCGCCCAAACCCGACCTGCACTTCGTCTGCGATGCACAGCCCACCAGCTTCCCGCACGAGACGGTACGCCTCTGCAAGGTAACCCTCTGGCAACATGACTCCCCCGGCATTACCCAACACAGATTCACAGATGAAGCCCGCAATGGGGCGACCCTCGTCGGTGAGTATTCGAAGGTCGGAATGGAGATCCTCGGCGTATTTCATACCGACGCTAACGTCACCGGCATCGCCGCGGTACGTTCCCCGAAAGCGATTTGGCACGTCGGCAACGTGCACCCAGTCGGGACGATTCTCAAGAGCGAATGGGTTGTCGTATGCGCTCGTCGTAACGGCATCGCTCGCCATCGTCCAGCCATGATATGCCTCGCGCAGCGCCACTACCGTCTTGCGACCCGAGGCCGCCTGCGCCAAGCGCAGCGCGAGGTCAACCGCCTCAGATCCGCTGTTTACGAGCAGTACCGTGTCAAGCCCCGAATTCTGGGGCAACATCGCAAGTAACCGCTCACTGTATTCGGCAAGTTCCCGATACAAAAAACGAGAATTGGTGTTGAGTATCCGCGCCTGCCGGTTTACCGCGTCGGCGACGCCCACGTGCCCGTGTCCAAGCCCAGTCACGTTATTGACCATGTCGACGTAGGATCGGCCTGTGGTATCGACCAGGTGATGCCGCCAGCCACGCTCGATCTGCATCGGTTCTTCGTAGTAGCGTTCCTGCGCACTCGCGAAGATTTGTTCGCGGCGAAGCTGTTCGTCGCCGGCTTGGTCTCGTTGAGATTGCGATTCTAGGCCGAAGATCACGGCCGGGTCGTGGCTCAGACGGCGCCATGCCGGCACCTGTTCGGGCGTGACAAATGTGGAGGTCGACGCATTCGCGCTCAGAGTTTCAGGTGCATCGGTGCGACGCAGCCCAACAACGAGAGGTCGCGGAAGCTCCGAGGCGGGCAAGAGCCCGAGCACGCAGCCAGCTTCAACGTTTGTTCCCGGTGTCACGCTTGGGCTGATTCCTCGAACAATCAACTTCCAGTCGCTCGAAAGATCAAGAACTACCGTTCCAGACTGTGCGCTAAGCACACGACCTGCGTGAGGAGCGCAGACCTCGAGCTGGCCGCCGCCTCGCACCCGAATTTCGGTATCAATTGGCCAAGTTGCATTCGATTCGTCAGTATCAATCGTTGTACGGGTAAGGCGGTAGATGCCGTACGGAAAGACCACTGCTTCAGCAGTGCCTGAGAGCGCAAGGGTCACCAAACGATTCTCTGTCGGCGGCAGAAAGCCACTTTCCCGCATCAAGCGACTCGCTTTCGACTCCTAGATCGAGCAAGCCCACATCACCTCTGAGGCTTGGGATGAGCGACCTCAGTGGCGCTTCACCGGAGCCCCGAGGCGCAGTTGTAAGCTTCAGACCGCCTTCGACCGCAATACCCTGATAACCAAGCACAGCGAGCACCTGCTCAGTCATCTCAGAGAGTGGGTAACGAGTTGCTGCGTCGAAGATCGATTGCTCGCCGGCCATGCGATCCTGCGCGTAGTCATTGTCACCATCGATCTGCAGTTGACGCCATCCGCTCGCAACGAGTAACGCAGCACGCAACGTGACCAGCGGCCAAAGCGCACGTGCCTCGGCCGTAGCTAAGGGTGCGTCGTGGTGGAACGACCGCACCGCGCGCAATGCCGTCAGCGGGCGATCCGGCTCGTGATGCAGCAGGGAACTCACGGTGACCGCGAGCTCGGCCACTCGCCAACCGTAGCTGAGGTCGCCCAGGTCAAGCACGGTGTGCGGGTGAAGTCTCGTGTCGTCGCCGCGCAACCCCATGACGTTGTCGTCGGTGAGGTCACCGTGGATCGCCTGCACCGGGAGTGCTCGCACGATGGGGGCCATCGCGGCGTGAGCCTGCTCAGCTGACTCAAGCACAAGTGCTCGCAGAGCTTCATCTTCGATTGACGGCGCGAGTCGCACTGTTTCGTCGTAGGCGACTCGCATGTCCCAAATACCCGGAACTTCAAGCCCCGGGTGGGTCAGGTTTGCCAGCGCATTCACGGAAGCAGCGGCGAGGGTGCCAAATTCAGCCACAACAACGGGGGCAAGGTACCCGCAATCCAGCATCGGCTCCCCCGCAGCGAACTCGCTACGCCTCGCGGCTAAGCCGTTCCACCTTTGGGTGAGTTCGCCATCGAGCCCTGGTATGACGGACGCAACTGCCACGCCTGCCGCCCGGTAGGCATCAAGCGCAGCGTGCTGGGCGTTGCGCGCCTCATCAGTGAACGCGGGGTTGTCAATGCGCAGCACGCTTCTGGTGCCATCCGCCTCGGTGAGCAAGAAGTTTCTGTCTTGGTTGCTGCCAAGTTCGCTCGCGACTACTTCGATACCAAAGCACTCAAAGGCGATGCGTGCGGCTTCCGTCTCGCTCACATCGGGTCGCACAAGGCCACCCCGTTCGTTGACACTCATGAGGTTGCCTTTCAGCCACTACTCACGCGAAGCGCGCAAGCAATTCTTTCGATAGTTCGGTGAACGCGCGCCGACGGTGCGACAGTGCGTCTTTCTCTTCGGGGGTGAGCTCTGCCGAGGACCGGGTCTCGCCCTCCGGACAAAAGATGGGATCGTATCCGAACCCGCCCTCACCTCTCGGTTCCCGAAGCACTGTTCCGGGCCAGGCCGCGAGTACTGAAACTTCGTCCGCGCCGGCGTGAGCTTCAGAGCCTGCACCAATGCTTGGAACGACCAACGCTGCGGCACACATAAATGCTGCGCCTCGGTGCTCATCGGCGAGATCAGACAACTGCCAAAGCAGGAGATCTACGTTCGCGGTGTCGCTTCGCTCCGGGCCTCCCCAGCGTGCCGAGAAGATTCCTGGTGAGCCACCCAATACGTTGACCGCGATGCCAGAGTCATCAGCAATCGCAGGCAATCCAGTGTGCTGGGCGGCGGCTCGCGCCTTGATCAGGGCATTCGCCTCGAACGTGACCCCGTTCTCGACCGGTTCTGGACCGTCGTAACCGATCAGTTCGATACCGGGCACGAGAGGGCCGAGGATCCGCTTCAACTCTTCAAGTTTGTGCGCATTGTGCGAGGCGAGAACTATTTGGGTCATGCGCGTAGCTCAGTTCTGGAGTGATGCGAGCTGCAGCTCACGCAATTCGTCCGTCGATACGATCGCGAGATCCAGCAAGCTGTTGAGCTCATCACGTGAAAAAGTGGCACCTTCGGCGGTACCCTGCACCTCAACAAATCCACCGCGGCCGGTGACGACCACGTTCATGTCGGTGCCAGCCTTCGAGTCTTCCACGTAGGCAAGGTCTGACATGGGCACGCCACCCACGATGCCAACAGAGACCGCAGCAACGCTATCGGTCAGCGGCATGGCCTTCTTCGCGATGTAGCCTTTTCCGCGTGCCCACTCAATTGCTTCTGCGAGTGCAACGTACGCGCCGGTAATAGAGGCGGTACGGGTACCACCATCCGCCTGCAACACGTCGCAGTCAATGAGAATGGTGTTCTCGCCAAGCGCTTTCATGTCAACAACGGCACGGAGGCTCCGGCCAACCAAGCGAGAGATCTCGTGGGTACGCCCACCGATCTTTCCTTTGACCGATTCACGAGCCATGCGCTCATTGGTCGATCGCGGCAGCATCGAGTACTCGGCGGTGACCCAGCCGGTGCCCTGGCCACGGAGCCACGGCGGTACACCCGGACTGAACGAGGCGGTGCACAGCACCTTCGTTGCCCCATATGAGATCAGCGCACTGCCTTCTGCCTGCGCGCTCCACCCGCGTTCAATCGTAACCTCACGCATCTGCTGCGGCGTGCGGCCGTCTGCTCGCACGAAGTCGGTCTCAGAGTTCTCGCTCATTCGGTTCCTTAGCTCGGATCGTTCTTAAAGATTTGGCAGGTGGATCGCGCCGGTCGGCAGGTGATCCACCGCATCGATGCCGATGCCGAGCATGCGCCTCGCAAGCTCGACGAACTCGGCAGTGTCTTCCCCGGTTGCTTCATATCGCACCGTGGGTTCACCAGCACTCGAGCCGCGCAGCAGCCCATAATCAGTAAGCACCCGGTACACCTCAGCTGCGGTCTCAACATCACTCGAAACAAGCGCGACATCACGCCCGACAATTTGGCTGATCGCTCCTCGAAGGAAAGGATAGTGGGTGCATCCGAGCACGAGTGTGTCAACCTGCTGGGCAACCAACGGAGCCAGATACTCCTCAGCAATCTGAAGGACCTCAGGCCCACTCGTGTTGCCAGCCTCAACGAGTTCCACAAACCTCGGGCACGACTGTGAGCTCAGCTTAATATCTGGACGCATGCTGAACAGGTCATCGTAGACCCGCGACTGGATCGTCCCTTGCGTACCGATAAGCCCGACCCGGTTGTTACGGGTAATCGAAATCGCGCTACGCACGGTCGGCCCGATCACCTCGACCACCGGCACGTCGTAGCGTTCGTGCGCGTCACGCAGCATCGCGGCGCTCGCGGTGTTGCAGGCGATAACCAGCATCTTCACGCCCTGATCGACGAGCCCGTCGAGTATCTCAAGTGCAAACTGCCGCACCTCAGCGATGGGGCGGGGTCCGTACGGTGTTCTCGCGGTGTCACCAACATAGATGAGCGACTCGTTCGGCAATTGATCGCGAATAGCGCGGGCAACAGTCAGCCCTCCGACTCCGGAGTCAAACACCCCAATCGGCCGATCATTCAGGCTCTGCATATTCACCTGTTCAGCCTATCTCCCTACTTGATCCAGGTCTTGCGATGCAGCTCGGTGAGCCCGTGCGATGTGATGCCCTCGTAGTGAGCTTTGGCACCATACCCCTTGTTCGACGCCCAGGCGTAGTACGGGGCATCTTCGTGGGCCGCTCGCATCAACGCGTCGCGCTCCACCTTTGCGTGCACGGATGCCGCAGCAACGCTCGCACAGGCACGATCGCCGCCGACCATAGTTTGCACGCTTAGCGGTGAGCGAAGCACAGGTGTGAGCCAGTCATGTGATCCATCGACGAGGATCACTGCCTCAGCCACGGGCAAGCCGATCTCATGCAGGCGGAGCAACCCCCGGCGGCCTGCTTCACCAAGCGCCCAGGTGATCCCACGCTCATCAATTTCGGCAGCGCTCACATACCCAACGGCTCCGTAGCCCCAGTCTTTGACCAGTGGCGCGAGAGCCTCTCGCTTCTTTTCGCTCAACAACTTTGAGTCGCGGAGCCCCCGAGGAAACTCCGTAGTTCCTACGGGTACCGCGTGTACGCCCACGGCGACGGGACCCGCGATCGCACCGCGGCCAACCTCGTCAATTCCGATCACCAGCCCCGCACCCGCAGCAAAGCACAAGTCTTCAAACTCGAGCGTCGGATCTTTGGACTCACTCACTGCCCGAGGCGCCTTCTTCGGCAGAGGTGTCGGTTTTTGGCTGGCTTGCAGCGGCCTCTGCGACACCGGTGAAGGTGCTCGGGTAGTTGTCTAACCAGCCAAAGCGAGTGAACGGCCAATTGATGACGAAGGCTCTGCCAACAATCTCTTCTTCTGAGACGAATCCGCGGCCGGGCTCGTCTTGGTGGTAGCGAGAATCCATGCTGGAGTAGCGATTGTCGCCCATCACCCAAACGGAACCCTCGGGAACCACCACATCAAAGTCCAGGTCAGACACTCGACTCGTGCCCTGGGGAACCACTGCATACGGCTCATCGAGTGGCACGCCGTTCACCGTAACCCGACCATTGGCATCGCAGCAGGCTACACGGTCGCCACCGACACCAATCACACGCTTGACCACATAGTCAGCGCTCGTATCAGCGGCAAGGCCCATCACCTGCATCACTTGTTCAAGCGGTGTCGGTACGGGCACTCTCGTGCTCGGGGGAAGACTCAGCCATCCACCCGGGTCACGGAACACGACGACGTCGCCGCGCTGCACGTCGACCATGCCGGGAACCAACTGGTTCACGATGATCCGGTCATTGATTTCGAGCGTGTGCTCCATCGAGCCAGACGGAATGTAGAAGCTTCGAACCAGAAAAGTCTTCAGGAAGAACGAAATGGTGAATGCCACCACCAGGATGATCAGCAGGTCGCGAAAGAACCTCATAATGCTGCTCGCCGCTCCCGTTCGGCGGTCTGCGGCGTTGTGACTCATCTGGCTCCGATACTTGGATTCGCTTAACGGGATGTGCGGCACTTCAATTATGGCGCGAAAGACACCTCAGGCTCTCACCCTATCCGGGGAGAGCCTGAGAATGCACGGAGGAAGCGGACTTACCAGTCGCGCTTCTCCTTAACCTTTGCCTTCTTGCCGGTGAGGGCACGCAGGTAGTACAGCTTGGCGCGGCGAACATCGCCACGGCTGACAACCTCAATGTGATCAACAGCAGGCGAGTGGATGGGGAACTTACGCTCCACACCAACCTGGAAGCTGATCTTGCGCACAGTGAAGGTCTCGCGAACGCCCTCGCCGTGGCGTGCAATCACGATGCCCTGGAACACCTGGATACGTGAGCGGCTGCCCTCGATGATGTTCACGTGCACCTTGACGGTGTCGCCTGCGCGGAATTCGGGAATGTCGCTCTTGAGCGACGCGGCATCGACGTGGTCGAGCTTCTGCATGATTGTCTCTCTCTGCGCCCGCCGCAAGTCGGATCGCAAATTTCACTGTGTCAAAAGAAAGTGGCGCTCACGGTCGTGCGGACCCTCGCGGCAGTACCGCACCGTGGCACAAAGATCTATTATGCCACATTTTTTCTGGCGGAAGAAGATCAGGCCGGACACGCCTGGTGCGCTCAACCGACTGTTCGCGGCGCCATTTGGCGATTGCGGCGTGATTTCCACTCAAAAGAACTGGTGGCACTTCACGTCCGCGCCAGATTGCAGGCTTGGTATAGCTCGGGTATTCGAGCAGCCCATCCTCGTGCGATTCTTCGACAAGGCTCTCTGGGTTTCCCACCACTCCGGGAAGCAGCCGCGCGATCGCTTCGATCATCGCGATCGAAGCCACTTCTCCCCCGTTCAGCACGTAATCACCAAGACTGACCAGCCGCAGTCTGCCTCGCTCCGCATACTCATCAAAAATTCGCTGATCTGGGCCCTCATATCGACCACAGCCAAAAATGAGTTGCTGCTCTTCCGCGAGTTCTCTGGCCATGCGCTGATTGAACACCTCACCCGCCGGCGAGGGGAAAATGATGAGCGGGTCAGCACTTGAACCCGGGTCGTCAAGAATGCTGTCGAGCATCTGCCCCCACGGTTCAGGTTTCATCACCATGCCCGCACCGCCACCTGTTGGGGTGTCATCTACAGTTCGATGTTTGTCGTGGGCAGCATCGCGCAAATCGTGCACTCGAAGATCGAGCAGGCCGCGATCCTTCGCTTTGCCGAGCAACGAAAGCTCGAGCGAATCAAAGTACGCCGGAAAGATGCTGACAATGTCAATACGCATCCGCGTTACTCGCTTTCGGTGGCGGGTGTTTCCTCGGGCAGTTCCTCGAAAAGGCCTGCCGGCGGCGTCACGGTAACGATTCCGGCTTCAAGGTCAACGTTCGGCACGATTGCTTCCACGAAGGGGACAAGCACGGTACCCTTCTCGGTCTTAACCGAGAGCAGGTCTTGAGCAGGAAAGTGCTGCACCTCGCTCACGTCACCGATGTGCACACCGTCGCGGTGTACGGCAAGACCTACGAGCTCATGGTTGTACCAAGCGTTTTCTTCAACGCTCTGTTCAACGGTCTCTTCATCAATCCAGAGGATCGCGCGAACGATACTCTCGGAGTCATTCCGGTCGGCTACTTCTGCGAAGAACGCCACGGGCACACCGTTGAACCAACGCAGTTCGCGCACCGTTACCGTACGGCCAAACCACGGGGAATCCTCTGGCACCTGTAGGTGCAGCTGTGACCCCGGAGCGAATCGCTCATCGGGGCTATCGGTAAAGAGTTCGACCTTCAGGCCGCCCTTCAGTCCGTGCGGCTTGGTGAGTCCCCCAACGCGCAAGCTCCCCTTCCCCAGTTCGGGAAGGGGAGCTTTGACGCGTGTCTGCTTATCCGCCACTAGTTACTGCCCTCAGCGTCGGTATCGACCACGTCAATGCGCACGCGACGCCCGTCAGTGAGCGCTCCAACCACGGTGCGCAGCGACTGAGCTGTGCGCCCTCCTCGACCAATCACTCGGCCAAGATCGACTGGAGCGACTCGAACCTCAAGCAGTTCGCCCTTTGCAGTCTCGCGGCTTGCGACTTGCACCTCGTCTGGCAGGGTCGTAATGCCCTTTACCAGGTGCTCAAGCACCTCCGCAAGTGAGACAGGCCCATGCTTAGCCCTCAGCCTGGGAGCAGCCCTTCTTCAGCTGCTTCTGCCGGAGCTTCAGCGGGAGCCTCTTCAGCGGGTGCTTCTGCAGGCTTCTCAGCCTTCGGACGCGGCACGGGCTTCTTCTTGGTGTCAGCCTCGAACGCTACCTTCGCCTCGGGAACCTGCACGCGCGACTCGGTCTCGCCGACGCCAGTGTGCTTGCCCCAGTCGCCGGTCAGCTTCAGGAGAGCTGCCGACCTCCTCGGTGGGCTGTGCACCCCCGCTGAGCCAGTACAGCGCACGCTCGCTGTCGACCTCGATGAACGAAAGGTTCTCAACTTTTGGGTTATCTTGCCGATCTCCTCGATGACGCGACCGTCGCGCTTGGTACGCGAGTCTGCAACAACGATGCGGTAGTCGGGTGCCCGGATCTTGCCGAGACGCTTCAGGCCAATCTTGACTGCCATGGTGCTCCTTGTGTTGTAAATGTGACGCTGTGCCAATCGGCACAGAAGCCTGACGCACTCGCGCAAACCGGTCTATCTTTCGCACGATTCTAACCACAGCGCAAACTTCGCTGCGATCAGGCATTTTAATTCGCGGATTCCGGCTACCATCCAGCTTTCCAGCCCAGATGCATCGATCGGAAGGGCGTCTGAAATGACTTCATTGCCGGTTTCGGTCACGATGAGGTCGTCCTCAATTCGCACACCGATACCCCTGAACTCCGGGGGAACCGTTTAGTCCCGGCGTCGGAAGTCCAGTCCGGCTCAACCATAGTGACATTCCCGTCTGAATTGTGCCGCCGAGATCAGTTTTTTGGACCGAAAAGATTCGCCATCGTGCGCGTCGAGGCCCAGGTGGTGGCGCCAACCCCGCACACGATGTACCGGCGATGATGCTGGCCATGTTGGGAAAGCGCCTCGTCGACCGAAACCGGCAGCACTGCCCCAGTCGGCAAGTCCCTGCGCGATCACCTCCATGCAGGCCGCGTGAAAGTCAACCCATGGGCGCCCGGGCTGCACCGCGGCGAGGCCCGCACGGTGCGACTTCTCTACTAAATCGTGCACCATGCGCTGCGCATCAGAAAACTTGCCGCTCGCGGGAAGTGTTCGTGTGATGTCTGCGGTGTAGCCGCTGCGCATCTCCACCCCCATATCGAGCAGCAATAGCTCATCTGGATGCACTTCACCATCTGCACAAACCCAGTGCAAGATGGGTGCGTGTGCACCCGAGCCCACGATCGTCGCGTACCCGGGCGCTTGGCCGACGGTTGGGGCATGCCTGTCGAAGGTACCCTGCAGCCAGCGTTCGCCACCGAATTCTATGGAGCGCGGGATCTCCCGGCTCACGGCGGCAAAGCCGTAGATGGTGGCAAGATTCGCGCTGCGCATCTGCTGGAATCTCCCACGCATCTTTGATCTGTCTGAGCTCAGAGAGCACGCGAGCAAGGCGGGGTGAGCGAAGTCTCCCATGGGGTTCGGGCCCCAAACCTTGCGCAACAATCGCTGCACCGGCCACGCGTGAGCTGTCCGCGAGAAAAAAGGCGCTGAGCGGCCGGGTAGTGACGCCAAGCGCAGCTTCAACCTCGGCTTGGGCCAGCAAGCGGCCCAACCCAGAGTTCCCCGTGATTCGCATCGGCATGACACGAGGGATGCCCAGGCCTCACCAGCTGGGGTGATGTTAGAGAGTTGCGTGGTTTGTGCGCCCGTCACTCCCCGATCCCCCTGCAGCAGGGCGCATAACCAGCACCGCGTCCTCGATGCCATACCCAACCAGCCACAAAAAATCACTGTCAAGGCACGGAACTCAAAGAAGTTGTCGTTCGCACGCAGGTACGACTCCCGACCTGCAGTAACTACGAGCGTTCTGCCCCACAAACTCAGACGAAAGTCGGGCCCGGTGTGCGGCGGCTGCCGACGCCCGGTGCGCCGGCCACCGCCGTGCCGTTGGCGCTGGCGTAGTCAACCGTCACCGTGCTGGCGCTGGGGTTACTGAGCGTGACCGTGAAGGTGGCCGTGCCGGCCGCTTCATTGACCGTCCGGCCGTCGATGCGGAAGCTCGGGGTGTCGTTGTCAACGATGGTGGCCGTGCCCGTGGCGCTGGGGTTGGTGGTGCTGCCGCCGGTGACGGTGGCGGCCAGGGTGAAGGTTTCGTTGCCTTCGGCCAGGTCGTCATTGGCGATCGGGGTGCGCACCTGCACGCTGGTGCTGCCGGCGGGGATGGTGGCATTGGTGGCCGCCACCCAGGCGCCGCCGACGAACACTTCCAGGCCCGCGCCGTAGTCGGCGGGGGTGGTGGCGCTCAC
>JAUCCH010000032.1:0-9897 GCA_034676385.1 Leucobacter sp. | reverse complement strand
CGTCACCGGGTCTCAAGCAGCGCCAGATTTTTCAGCTGCGGGTCTCTCTACGTTATCGCAGCGAGAGCGGCGGCGCATCCCAGAACCGGCGCGCCGCACAGCCATTCGACTACACAGGTGTTATAAACAAAAACTAGCCTCGCTCGTAGCTCTCCAGGAACGCATACACCTCATGTGAGTCAACTCCCGGAAAGGTTCCTGTCGGCAGTGCCGCGAGCAGGCTCGCGGGTGTTGCAGCCTCAGGCCAAGAGGAGTCTTCCCACTTCCGCGTCATCTCATCCGAAGCCCGTCGACAACAGCGCTCGTCCGGGCAGAAGCGACTTGACCGATGAGGGGTTTCGCGGCCGCGGAACCACCGCACCCCACTGAACGGAACACCCACGCTCACGGAGTACTGTCCTTCTTTCGCAGTCTCGAGCCGAGACGTACACCAATATGTACCGCCTTCAGCCATATCGGTGTACTGGTACCAAGGATTGAACCGGTCAGGCTGACTGAACACGGTGCGAGCCGTCCAATTTCGACACACCATGGCACCTTCAAGGTTCCCAAGCGCGTCAGAGGGAAATCTCATCCCATCATTCTCATACGCTTTGACCAGGGTGCCCGACTAGTGAACTTTCAATGAAGTGCACATCGAGGTCCAGGTGAGTGGTGGCGAGGTTGGTAAATCGGTGAGCTGCCATCTCGTAGGAAACACCAAAGGCGTCGCGCAGATCCTCCATTGAAATCTGGCGCTGCTTTTTCGCTTCGCCCAGATAATTGACCGTTGCCTGTTCCGGTAGCAGCACCGCACCAGCAAGATAGTTCGCTTCAACCCGCTGACGAAGAAACTCACCATAACTGCGCGGCTCCTCGTGCCTGCACACGATACTCGCAAGTGCGCGCAGGATCGGGGCACGCGCATCTCTGGAGGGCAGATTCGATCCCAAGAAAATACGGTTGTTCCTTCGATCGATTACCGAGCGCGTTGAATGAGGAAGGTCTCCCACATAATGCAGCGTGAACCCAAGCTTCTCGGCAATATTCGAGATTGACTGCTGCGAGACAGGTCCACCCGCATAGCCGACAGTAGAAAGCAGCTGCTGAGCCTCTCGCTCAAGCTCTTCGTAGTAGTTGCCCCGCACTCGCATTTCTGAGCGCAACTCAGTATTGGCCCGTCGAGCTTCTTCAGGGGTTGCCGCTCGCTCTTTATGGAGTCGTTCGACCTCCTGATGTAGGCCAAGAACCGCTTTCAGCGTCTCGTCAGGGGTAGCCTTTGATACTCGAATTGGCTGGATCCCAAGTGCCGTAAACACAGCACCACGCTGGGCACGCTCGACCGAAATCTGTAGTGCCGCTCGTTCGCTGGGCGCTTCATCCATCAGCAACTCGTCAATCGTACAGCTCAGCGCACTAGCGAGAGCCCGCAGCACGGGAAGGCTGGGCTCCCGCTTCCCGTTCTCGATAGCAGAAATCTGCGAAGGGGCTCGATCGATTGCCGCAGCAAGCTGCTCAAGCTTCATGCCGAGTTGAGTACGCCGCTCGCGCACCCGACGCCCGAGCGTCAGTGCGTCGGCAGTATCACCCTCGACCGAAACGATCGTAGGCAAAGACGCTGTCGGCGCCGGGGCAGATGTATCAAATGGAACCATGCTTCCATCTTCGCAGATAAAGAGAATTTCAAAAAGCAGAAATACTCGGGAATTTCACCGCAAAATTCACCAGGCAAGCCCCATCATGTGGCTCAAGATAGAAACACATCCAGATACTCCCCCACTGTAGGTGGAACGTCTTCTAGAAAAGAAAGTCAGGTCAACTCATGTCTGCAACGCTCACCGACACCGGCATTGAAGTACTGGGCAGGCCCATGTCTCGATCAGAGGAAATTCTCACCCCTGCGGCCATCGAGTTTCTCGATGAGTTACACCGCCGTTTCGCCGCCCAGCGGCATGAACGCCTCGCAGACCGGCAACGCCGCCGCTACGAGATCGGCAACGGCAGAGATCCGAAGTTCCGTGAAGACACTCTGTCAATTCGCGAGGACACAACCTGGCAGGTAGCTGGCCCGGGCCCCGGCCTGGTAGACCGTCGGGTGGAGATCACTGGTCCTACCGACCCAAGGATGACCATCAATGCCCTAAACTCCGGCGCACGTGTATGGCTCGCTGACCAGGAAGACGCAACCAGCCCAACCTGGCAGAATGTCATCGGCGGGCAGCTTTCACTGTTTGATGCAATCCGTGGACAGCTCAGCTACACGAGCCCCGAAGGGAAGACCTATGAGGTGACCGCGGAGCGAACCCCGACAATTGTGATGCGCCCGCGAGGCTGGCACCTGGTTGAAAAGCACATCCGCTACACCGACGCCCATGGGCAGTCCGGCGCTGCCTCGGGTAGCCTCGTCGATTTCGGCCTCTATGCGTTCCACAACGCGAAGCACCTGATTGAAACCGGTAGCGGCCCTTACTTCTACATTGCCAAGCTCGAATCGAGCGAAGAGGCAAAGCTTTGGGATGACGTCTTCACTTTCACCGAGGAATATCTTGGAATCGAGCACGGCACGATCCGCGCCACGGTGCTCATCGAAACGCTCCCCCGCAGCATTCGAGATGGAGGAAATCCTCTATGTCATGCGTGACCACATTGCGGGTCTGAATGCTGGCCGCTGGGACTACATTTTCTCCATCATCAAGAACTACCGCGGCCGCGGTGCGCGTTTTGTACTCCCTGACCGCAGCGAAGTTACTATGACGGTTCCGTTCATGCGTGCATACACCGAGCTACTGGTGAAGACATGCCACAAGCGTGGCGCACACGCAATTGGTGGCATGAGTGCGTTCATCCCAAACCGCCGCGACCCTGAGGTGACCGCTCGCGCAGAAGAGAAGGTACGCGCAGACAAGCAGCGCGAAGCAAACGACGGCTTCGATGGCACCTGGGTCGCACACCCTGATTTGATTCCCATCGCTCAGGCGGAGTTTGATGCAGTGCTCGGGGAACACCCTAACCAGGTGGGTCGCCTGCGTGACGATGTCGAGGTTACCGCGGCACAGCTGCTGGATGTACGCATCGGCCGAGCCATCACGGATGCCGGCGTACGTGACAACGTCTCAGTAGCCATCCGTTATATCGAGGCATGGCTGCGAGGCCTCGGCGCCGTCGCAATTGACAACCTCATGGAAGACGCTGCTACCGCGGAAATCAGTCGTTCACAGATCTGGCAGTGGATCCACCAGGACCAGACAACTGCAGAAGGCACTCGCATCACCAGCGAATGGGTACGTGAGCTCTTGAAGACTCAGATTGAACAGTCCGACCGCTTTGAGGGTGATCGTTTCGACGATGCCGCGGAACTCTTCGAAGATGTCGCACTCGGCGAGGCCTTCCCCACGTTCCTCACGGTTCCTGCATACAGCCGCTACCTAGTGGGTAACTAGGCTCGGCGAAAGCAACCGAGCGTTACATAGGCAAGTGGGATCCGGGCGCTACAGCCCGGATCCCTTTTGCCGTTCTGACCGTTCCACGGCCGGCGCAAGTTCGTCAATCACGAGAGACTCATCATCTAGCTGACCGGTACGATATGCGGCTCGACCAACCATGTGCGCGGCAATCGGGGCGGTCAGACACTGAAACACAAACACAGGAAGCAGCGCGAGCAAAGTCATCCAAGATCGGTCATGCAGTGCGATCGCTGCAATCACTAGCAGCAGTCCAAAGATCTGCGGTTTTGTCGCAGCGTGGAGTCTGCTCAACACGTCAGGAAACCTCAGTAGGCCAAGACCTGCGGCCACTGAAAACCCAGCCGCTCCGATGAGGCACACGAGCGAAAGAACATCGAGCAAAGTCTCAAACATCACCGGTCCCCGTTCCTGAGTGCGTACCTTGTGATTGAGTGCCCACGGTGTCCGCACGTCGGCGCACGTATCTTGCCACGACAATGGTGGCAAGCACCGAAGTCGCGGCAATTGCCACCATGATCGGAATATTCTCGGTACTTCCCTTCAGCGCCATGTGGCTGCCGATGGCGAGCATAAGAGTAGTGAGCAGCACGTCCGAGGCCACCATACGATCAAGAATGGTCGGGCCCCGCACGATGCGCACTAGCGCGGCAAATGCGGTGAGCGCTAGACCAAGGATGACAGCTCCGGTTGCGATCGCGGTAAACAGAGTCATCGAATCGCCTCAATTTCTTTTCGCGAACCGAGCGCACGAATGAGCAACTGCTCGATGTACTTCGTCTGCATCCGCATGCGCTGGATCTCACGCTGCGTCGGAGTATTCAGCACATGAAGGTACAGAGTCGACCCAAACCTGTCGACCTCGACCACGAGCGATCCCGGAATCAAGGAAATCGTCATTGCCACCAGCGTGAGAATAAAGTCTGAGCGAGTCTTCAGACGCACCGCAATGATCGCAGTGCGCGGAGGCGGACCTGAACGCACCGCCAGCCAGGCGATCTGCACTGACGCGAGAGCAAGATGCCAAAGGAAATACACAAGATAGCGGAATGCCCACCACACGTTAAATCTTCCCGCAATGATGACTGGGGGAAGGTAGAAGATCCTCATCGCAATAATTGAAACCGCAACACCGCTGAGGAGCGAGAGCAACGAAAATTCACGCCACAGAAGCATCCAGGTAAGAAGCAGCCCAATGAGCAGCGGCAGCTCATGTAGGCGAAGCAGGCGGCGTTCTCGCCTTTCGCGACGGCGAGTTTGTGCGCTCAAGTGCTGTCACCCCCACTGGGTCCCATAGGATCATATCCCTCTGCCTCAGTTGTGCCGCTCCCGTTTCCTATCTCATCCGAGTTACCGAGCACTGCCTCTACAAGCAGCTCAGACCGGGCAAGCTGCTCGCCCGCCCGGGTAGCAAACCCATAAAGGGGGCCAGCAAAGATGGTCAGCAGCAAGCTCACCCCTACCATTCCAGCGGTCGCCGCGATCATGAGCGTGGGGGTCTCGCGCTGTTCCTGTAACGGGAGAGCGTCGGGTGCATCATGCAGCCGCTCAATGAGCGCGTCCTCCCGCCCTTGAAGCATCAAGCCCTCAGGCGTGTCCGGGATTGGCGCATTCGATCCACCGATTGCGGCTGCGCGCGTGCGCCAAAAAGCAAGGCTCCAGGTCCGGGCAAGCGCGTATAGCGTCAGCAGAGAAACGAGAGCACCCACCCCCATCAACCAGTAGGCACCAGGGGTACCGAGCTCGGCCGCCGCCGTGAACAGGCCGAGTTTGCCAATAAAGCCGGAGAATGGCGGAATACCGCCAAGGTTCAGCATCGGGATAAAGAAGAGCACCGCGATGACCGGAGCCGCCCGCAGCATGCCACCGAGTGAGGTCAGCGAGGTGGTACCACCGTGGCGTTCGATAAGCCCGACTGAAAGGAACAGCGTGGTCTGCACAATAATGTGGTGTGAAATGTAGTAGATCGTGGCAGCGTAGCCCGCGCTCGTTGCCATCCCGATACCAAAAATGAGAAAGCCAATATGACTTATGAGCGTGAAGGAAAGTAGACGTTTGATGTCTAATTGGGAAATCGCGCCGAGTATTCCGACCACAAGGGTGAACGCAGCGACCACCAACAGCAGTCCGTCAACACTGGAGTACGGGAACAGCTGAGTCTGGGCACGGATGATGGCGTATACGCCAACCTTTGTGAGCAGCCCAGCAAACACGGCAGTCACTGGCGCTGGCGCGGTCGGATATGAGTCGGGTAGCCAGAAGGCAAGCGGGAAAATTGCTGCCTTGATACCAAATGCGATCAGTAACGCAAGATTAAGCAGGAGTTGGATATTGGCTGGCAGCTCAGCGATGCGAAGGGTCAGCTGCGCAATATTGACCGTGCCCGCAGCCGCATAGACCAGCGCAATAGAAACCAGGAAAAGGATCGACGAGACAAGCGAAACTACAACATAGGTCACACCGGCACGAATGCGTGGGCCCGTTCCTCCGAGCGTAATCAGCACGTAGCTGGCCACGAGCAAAATCTCGAATCCAACGTACAGGTTGAACAGATCCCCGGCAATGAAGGCGTTGCACACGCCCGCTCCGAGCACCAGGTACGTCGGGTAGTAGATCGAAACCGGAGTCTCATCGTCGCCATCGGCCAGGCCCTGACCGAGCGAGAACAAAAGCACCCCAAGCAGTACAACTGCTGAAACCGTCAGCATCAGTGCGCTGAGGCGATCCACCACGAGGGAGATTCCGAACGGAGCCGCCCAGCCTCCGACCTGCATTACCAGCGTGCCGTTTTGGTCGACAAGCCACATAAAGCTGAAGCTCAACGCCACCACGGCGGTAAGCGCCAGAACGGTAATGAGCTGTTGTGCTCGCCGGCGGCCAGGCAGCGCAAGTGCAAGTGCGGCGCTGCCGAGAGGGATAAGGACCACGAGTGGAACGAGCGAAATCATCGATCCTCCTCGCTATCGTCATCTGAATCTTCATCCGGAAACTCGGGCTCCATTTCGAGCTCTTCGTCCGTAACTTCTTCGGTAGTGAGTGTCTCTGCCTCAACGAGTTCGAGATCGTGCTCATCGTCAAGCACGGCGTCTTCACCCTCACCCTCGCGCGCGAGTCGCCAGCTCCGGTAAAGCAGGGCAAGCATAAATGCGGTCACACCGAATGTGATCACGATGGCGGTCAAGATAAATGCCTGGGGCAGGGGATCACTCATCTCTTCGGGCTCCGCTTCCCCATATATGGGTGCGGCACCGAAGTCTCCTGAAGCCAGGAAGATGAGCAGGTTCGTCGCGTTGCCGACAAGCAAGAACCCAAGTAGCACTCTGGTTAAGCTTCGATCCAGCAATAGGTAGACCCCAACGGAGAACATCACGACCATGACGGCCACAAGAACGAGCGGCATCGAAAGTGTCATCTCGATCCTCCTTGCCCGGTTGCGGTCTCATGTAGCGCAGTCTCGAGATCGCTTTCTTCTTGCTTATCAATTTCAGCCCCAAGGCTACGAAGCACATCAAGAACGAGCCCGAACACGACGAGGTATACCCCGATATCAAAGAGGGTCGAGCTCACGAGCGGAGGCGTCCCCAGTATGCCTAGGTCTAGATCAACCCAAACTGATGCGAGTGCCGCCTGCCCAAAAAACAGTGGAAGAATCGCCATGGTAGAGGCAAGTGCGAGACCTGCCCCAAGTATCCGGCCAGCATCGACCGGGACTGTTGCCCGAGTTCGTCTCGGCCACCCGTGAGATATCGAGCTACCAACGCGAGGCCAGCCACCAACCCAGCAGCGAAACCGCCGCCGGGCGCATTGTGCCCGGCAAGCAGAAGGTAGAAGGAAAGCAGGATCAACGCGTGGAATATGAGACGCACGACGACCTCAAGCAGAATCGACCGCCTGGAGGGGTCAAGATTCCGGCCAGCCAGGAGCCAGGACCGACGCTCTGCCGGATCGTTGGGATCCTCGATCCTCTTGATGAGGGCGGCCACCTGCTCCTTGGCTTCGCGGCGACGCATCTTCGGCAAAGTATCGACGCGAGTGCTCAAGAAGATGAGCGAAGCAACGCCTGTTGCCGCAGCAAGAATTACCGAGAGTTCTCCAAGTGTGTCCCACCCACGAACGTCAACCAGTGTGACGTTCACAACGTTAGAGCCGTGCCCACCTGTATAGGCGAGTTCTGGCAGCAAAAGAGAAATAGGGTCAGCTACTCGAGCATCAAGCGCAATGAGCGCGAGCGCCCCGACCGTTAAGCCAATGGAAACCCCAATGATCGCGCGAATCCAACGCTTCCAAACCGTAGATCGGAGCGTAATTCGCTGAGGAAGTCGTCGAATCACGAGCACAAACGCTATCAGTGTGACGGTTTCAACGAGAACTTGGGTCAGAGCGAGATCTGGAGCCCCGTGCAACACAAAGATCGCAGACATGCCGTACCCGGTCACCCCAACAAGCACCACCGCCTGGAACCTGGTTTGGGCGCGCATGGCAAAGATCGCTGAGAGGATCATCACGGCGGCAATCGGAATCTGTACCGGGGAGGTAAAGAGCGGCATCCCGGAAGGCAACTCACCGACCACGAGAAGTGTGCCTCCAAGAGCTGCAGCAGTGACCGCCAGAATCACAGCCAGGTAGAAAGGCAAAGATCCTCTCTGGGTAAGCGAGGTGATGCGTACAGCGACAAGGTCAAGCCAGTGGGTGAACAGCCAATAGATGTGGGAGGC
The DNA here is from genome assembly GCA_034676385.1 of Leucobacter sp. Lineage (GTDB taxonomy): Bacteria > Actinomycetota > Actinomycetes > Actinomycetales > Microbacteriaceae > Leucobacter. The sequence continues at coordinate 1,742 of JAUCCH010000032.1, read as the reverse complement.
CGAGTAACGTTCAGGAATCGCAGGAACCGCGCGCTTGCCGTTAATGAGCACCACTGCAAGCAGGGTACCTGCCACCAGTACAAGCATCGATGCGCCTAAGGCGGGCGTAAGTCCGTGCCAGAGCGCAAGATGCTCAGCACCACTCTTGGGTAGAGCACGCTGCAGCAACGCGTCAAACCTTGAGGCGAAGATTCCTCCTAGCAGAGTAAACGCAACAAATATCCCCGGTGTAACCAAAGTCGACCGCGAATCACTGTGCACGATCGTGCAGAGCTGCACATCACGTTTCGTCGCGAAAGCACCCCAGAGGAAGCGGAGCATATACGTCACGGTCAGTACGCTGCCCAACAGAGCGACGGCGAAGGCGAGCACCGCGATCGGAAGAGTCTCCCCCACATCAAGCAGCTCTGTGAACGCAGATTCCTTGGCGACAAACCCAATCAGCGGAGGCACGCCCATCATGCTGAAGGAAGCAAGAACAGCGATTGCGGTAAGACCAGGCACTCGTCTCCAGAGCCCGCTCAATCGTCTGAGGTCACGGGTGCCTGTGCGGTGATCAATAATACCAACGACTAAGAAGAGTGGTGCCTTCGCAAGCGCATGCGAGAAGACTAGAGCGAGTCCGGCAAATGCAACCCGAGGCTCACCAACGCCAATCACCATCACCAGCAAGCCAAGCTGGCTAACTGTACCGTGTGCCACGATGAGCTTGATGTCGTGCTGGCGAAGTGCGCGTATCCCACCGTTGAGCATGGTGATTGCACCCAGGATCACGAGAACTTCTCGATAGCCGGGTACATCGGCAAACCCAGTGCCCATACGAATGATCAGGTAGACGCCAGCTTTTACCATCGCGGCAGCGTGCAAGTACGCGCTGACCGGTGTCGGAGCGGCCATCGCACCGGGAAGCCAGAAATGGAATGGAAAGATTGCCGATTTTGAGAGTGCACCGACGAGCACTAAGAATACTGAGACGGTCGCGAGTGTCCCCGTTGGAGGCTGCTCGAGAATCTCAGAGAGGTTCGGGGTGCCACTGATCGTCGCGAGAATCACCAGGCCCACAAGCATTACCAGGCCGCCTGCGGTCGTAACCATGAGAGCTTGTAAAGCGGCCGAGCGGCTCGTGCGTCTTCTGAAGGAGTGAGCGATTAGGAGGAACGAGAAAACAGATGTCGCCTCCCAGAAGATGAAAAGCAAATACACGTTGTCGGCGAGGACAAGCCCAAGCATGCTTGCTGAAAATCCGAGAAACACGGATGCAAAGCGAGCGAGCCCCTCTTCGACATCGTCAAAATAGTTTCGACAGTAGACCAGCACGAGAGTGCCGGCCCCGGTGACTAACAACGCGAACAGCCAAGAAAGTTGATCCATCCGGAATGTGAGATCTAGCCCGAGTTCGGGCAGCCAGGTAACACTCTCAGCTGTGACGGGCTGAGATAATCCGAGGGGCAACAGCACAATGAAAGCTACCGCTGTGGGAACTGCGGCGATCAGGAAGCCATTACTGTGCAGGCGCCTGACGATCGGGTGGATGATAAGTGCAGAGAACGAGAGTGCGAGCAGAAGCGTCGCTAGCGTCCCCATCCACGGCCTCCATCCCAACCCACTCGAGTCTCTCAGACATTCTATCGGAGCCAAGCAAAGCGCTTTTCCTCTGATACAGAGGAGACAGCGCAGAGTCCCAAACAAATAGGGAAACAAAGCAAAAAAGGGCCAACCCCAAGGGGTCAGCCCATGTAAAT
>JAUCCH010000031.1:0-9119 GCA_034676385.1 Leucobacter sp. | reverse complement strand
TGTCGTCTACTCAGTTTCAGACGTATTGCAAAACTCGCAAACGTGAACCAAAACTCGATCAGCTCATTGGAGCGTGGTGAGGGATCAAGCCTCGCTACGCTCATCCGTGTCGTTCGAGCCCTCGGTCTTAGTGATTGGCTCGACACACTCGCACCAGATCTTGGCCCTGGCCCGATGGCGTTGCTCCGGGAGCAGCAGGCACGTGAAGCGACGCAGGTAAAGAGGGTCCGCTCGCGCCAAGTCTCGGCTCGAGATGGGGGATAGCGATGGCATTTACGCAGGTCGATGTTCTCGAGGTTCGGGCCTGGGGAAAGACGGTCGGGGCGCTCTCTGCTGGCAGTGGTGGTCTGGCAGCCTTCGAGTATGCCGCTGATTGGCAGGGGGGCGAACTCTCGCCGTTACTTATGCCCGTTTCCGCAAGGGGAAGGGTCTGGAGCTTTCCGCAGCTACCGCGGGAGACTTTCCACGGGTTGCCACCGATGATCGCAGATTCGGCACCTGACCGTTTCGGTAATTCTGTCATTTCTGCAGCCCTCGCTGGCGAGGGTATTTGTGCCGCGCAGATCCGGCCGATTGATCGGCTTGCTTATGTAGGCGAACATGCCATGGGTGCGCTCACCTTTCACCCGGCTTGATCACCGGGGGCAGTGGCCACTTCGCTTGAACTCGGTCGACTGGTTGAAGCGGCCAGGGCGGCCGTGCACGGCTCGCTTGCTGAGAGTAGCCGCACCAACGCGATGCAAGAACTTTTGCAGGTGGGAAGCTCTGCGGGTGGTGCTGGGGCGAAAGCCATCATTGCGTGGGACCGCGACTCCGATGAAATTCGGGCCGGTGGCATCTCCGTACCTGACGGCTTCGAGCAGTGGCTATTGAAATTTGATGGCGTAGGCAGCGACACACAGTTGGGGGCAGGCGGTGAATATGGCCGCACCGAGTACGCGTACTGGCTGATGGCAGGCGAGGCTGGCGTGGTGATGAGCGAGTGCAGGTTGTTGGAAGAATCTGGTCGTGCTCACTTCATGACGCGTCGTTTTGATCGGCCGGGATTGACTGGCGAGCGTCTGCACATGCAGTCGCTGTGCGCGCTCGTGGGAGCAGACTTAACGAGGTTGCTGCCCATGACTACGCCACACTGTTTCTCGCAGCAGATGATCTCGGTGTTGACGCCGCCGCACAGCTCTTCCGGCGTGTGTGCCTGAATGTGTTGGGCTCGAATAATGATGATCACACGAAGAATCACTCCTTCCTAAGAAACGAAGAGGGGGAGTGGTCGATCTCTCCCGGCGTATGACGTGACGTTTGCTTTCAATCCGAATAATCAGTGGCTTCGGCAGCACCTCATGTCTGTGAACGGCAAATTTTCGAGGATCACAGCTGGCGATCTGTTGCGTTTGGCAGACCAGTTCGACGTGCCCGATGCGCGTGGGATCCTGGGGGAAGTACGTGCCGCGGTCGCTCGTTGGCCAAAGCATGCTGCAGCTGCAGGGCTTTCGGACGAGCGTACGCAGGTCGTGAGTGCCAGGCTTCGCGAGGTCGAGCGCGAACTGGGGCTGCCATCCTTGACTGGGTTCTGATGCTGTAGCGCGGGGGCGAGCCTTGGAGCAGTTAAGGTGCGCTAAGATAGAACGCGTAAGCAGCACTTCTTTAACGGCGTCCAGTGAGGCGCAGAAGGGGGGCGGTGATTTGACAGCGCGAACGGTACTTGAAGGTGCCGAAATTGCGCGGGCTCTCACCCGCATCTCGCATGAAATCATCGAGGCCAACAAGGGCGCCGAAGATCTGGTTCTCGTGGGCATTCCGACCCGCGGAGTAGTTCTGGCGCACCGTATTGCAGCAGCAATCGAACGAATCGAAGGCACCCCGGTAACGGTTGGGCAGCTCGACGTTACGATGTATCGCGATGATCTTGCGCAGCACCCAACCCGGGCGCCGCAGCGCACCGAGATGCCAGCAAGTATCGACGGCGCAACAGTCGTGCTCGTAGATGACGTGCTCTACTCGGGTCGCACGGTACGCGCGGCGCTCGATGCGCTGAACGACCATGGCCGGCCGAAGGCTGTGCGCCTCGCCGCGCTGATCGACCGCGGACACAGGGAGCTACCGATTCGTGCTGACTACATCGGCAAGAATTTGCCGAGTGCGAAGCATGAGCGTATTTCTGTGCACCTGCTCGAACACGATGGGGCGCGAGGTGACCATCGCATGAGGCACCTGCTTGATACGCGCACGCTCGCAAAAGACGATGCGCTTCTGATCCTCGATACCGCTGAAGACATGGCGGCCACTCAGCAGCGTGAAGTGAAAAAGCTTCCCACGCTCCGCGGCAAGACCATCGTCAACCTGTTTTACGAAGACAGTACGCGCACCAGGATCAGCTTCGAGGCCGCTTCGAAGCGCCTCAGCGCAGACGTGATCAACTTCAGCGCGAAGGGTAGTTCGGTCAGCAAGGGTGAGTCTCTGAAAGACACGGCGCAGACGCTGCAGGCTATCGGTGCAGACGGCGTCGTGATCCGCCACCCGTCTAGCGGTGCCCCCGAGCGACTCGCACGCAGCGAGTGGATCGACGCCGGTGTGCTGAACGCCGGTGACGGCACGCACGAGCACCCGACTCAGGCCTTGCTCGACGCTTTCACAATTCGCCGCAGGCTATTCGGTGACTCGAGTCGCGGTCACGACCTCGACGGTATCTCGATCGTGATTGTCGGTGACCTCGCGCACTCTCGTGTGGCGCGATCCAACCTCTGGCTATTACTTGCCCTGGGCGCTCACGTGACGTTCGTGGCCCCCGAGACCCTGCAGCCGTATGGTGCCCGTACCTGGCCCGTGAAGGTTCGGCACTCGCTTGACGAGGCGATACGCGAAGACAAGCCAGACGTGGTCATGATGCTACGTATTCAGAGCGAACGTATGCACGCAGCATACTTCCCGAACGAGCGCGAGTACGCACGCAACTGGGGTCTCGACGACACCCGCCTCGCGATGCTGCCCGAGCGCACGTTAGTCATGCACCCCGGCCCGATGAACCGAGGTCTCGAGATTTCTTCGGCCGCCGCCGACAGTTCCCGTTCGACCGTGCTTGAGCAGGTCGCGAATGGTGTGTCGGTACGCATGGCCGCCCTGTACCTATTGCTTTCCGGAGAGAAAGGGGTTGCCGCGTGACGAACCCAGATTTGCTAATTCGAGGGGCGAGGATCGCCGCAGACCTGACTGAGCGAGGTGCGAATACGGCAGCCGCGCCAGCGGCAGATCTACGTATTTCTGGTGGGCGAATTGTCGAGCGAGCTGCCGGCAATACCCTAGAGCCCCGCGATGGCGAGCGAGTCATTGAGGCCGACGGCCTCATCGCGATGACCGGCCTGGTCGATCTCCACACTCACCTTCGTGAGCCTGGATTTGAGCAGAGCGAGACTGTTCTGACCGGAACCCGCGCTGCTGCTGCGGGCGGATTCACCACGGTGTTCGCAATGGCGAACACGCTGCCGGTGCAAGACACCGCCGGAGTGGTTGAACAAGTAAAGTCACTCGGTGATGAGGCTGGTTATGCAACCGTGCGCCCGATTGGTGCGGTCACCGAGGATCTCGCGGGGGAGCGTCTCAGCGAGATCGGTGCGATGGCACAGTCGCGCGCCGCAGTGCGAGTATTCAGCGACGACGGTAAGTGTGTGCATGACTCATTGCTCATGCGCCGCGCGCTCGAATACGTGAAGACGTTTGATGGGGTAGTAGCGCAACACGCGCAGGATCCCAGGCTCACCGAGGGCGCTCAAATGAACGAGGGCGCGCTCTCAAGCGAGCTTGGACTGAAGGGTTGGCCAGCGGTCGCGGAGGAATCGATCATCGCCCGCGACGTGTTGCTCGCAGAGCACATCGGTGCCCGACTGCACATTTGCCACCTCTCGACTGCAGGGTCGGTTGAGGTAGTGCGTTGGGCAAAGGCCCGTGGCGTGCAGGTCACCGCTGAGGTAACCCCGCACCACCTGATCCTCACTGAAGAAAAGGCGCGCAGCTACGACCCACGATTCAAGGTGAACCCGCCCCTTCGCCGCGACGAAGACGTACGGGCGCTGCGCGAGGCAGTGGCCGACGGTGTCATCGATATCATCGCAACCGACCACGCCCCGCACCCAAGCGAATCGAAGGAGTGCGAGTGGGACGCGGCAGCGTTTGGCATGGTGGGCCTCGAGTCTGCGATGCCGATCTCGATCCTTTCGCTGATCCAAGAGGGACACACCAGCTGGGCAGAGCTCGAAAATCTACTCTCACACCGTCCCGCCGAGATCGGCAGGCTTGAAGGGCACCCGACAGCGCTCGAAGCAGACCAGCCCGCCGACCTTGTGCTCGTCGATCCTGGCGCCTCAAGTGTGTTCAGTGTTGCCGATCTGAAGGGGATGAGCCACAACTCGCCTTTCCTCGAAATGGAGCTGCCCGGGCGAGTCGCTTACACGGTGCGCCGCGGCTACTTGACGCTTGATAATGGCGAGCTAGTTGACCGGCAGACGGTTGCCGCGTCGGCACGTGCTGCAGAGGTTACCCGGTGAGTCGGACCCTCTTTGCCGTCATCGCGGTTGCGATTGTCGTTGTCATACTGCTCGTGATGTGGCTTGGCTGGAGAGCTCGGTCACGTCGAGACGCCGGGGTTCGCGGTTCGATGGTCGCGCCGAGTGGGCCATTGATCGCCGAGTTCACGCGAGTGCTCTACGTCTCGACCACGCCAGTGGGTGAGCCGCTCGTGCGGGTAGCCGCGCCGGGGCTTCGATACCGGGGCCAGTCCGAAATTCGGGTGCACGAAGACGGGGTTACGGTCGAGGTTGTTGGCGAGGATCCCACGCACTTCGACGCTTCGCAGCTTCGGGGGAGCGCAACCGCCGGAAGGCGCGTGGGTAAGGCCGTCGAGCATGACGGCCTCGGCCTGATGCTCTGGGTCGCATCCTCTGACCTGCCGCAGAGCGAGGGGCCAGGTGATCCTCGAATTCTCGAATCCAGCTTCCGTTTCGAAAGCAAAGCCGAACAGAACCGCTTTGCCGAAGCTATCAGGCAAATTTCTCATTCATCAGCGGAGCAATCCGCAGCGCAAGAACCAACTTCCCAGGAGGACGCGAAATGACCACCAACGCACCCCCAACTGTGCCGCCCGCAAGTGCGGTACCAAGCGGACCCGCCGTGCTCGTGCTTGAGAACGGCGCGCGCTACGAAGGCCGCGCATACGGGGCAACTGGCCGCACCCTTGGCGAGGCCGTCTTCTCGACCGGCATGACCGGCTACCAGGAGACCCTCACCGACCCCTCCTACGCGGGCCAGATCGTGCTTATGACTGCGCCGCACATCGGCAACACGGGGGTCAACAACACCGACATGGAATCGCGCAAGATCTGGGTTTCGGGTTTCATCGTGCGCGACCCAGCACGACGCATCTCGAACTTCCGTGCCGAGCGCTCACTTGACGAAGAACTCGTGACATACGACGTCGTGGGCATCTCAGGGGTAGACACCCGCGCAATCACCCGCCAGATTCGCTCTGCTGGCGCGATGCGTGCCGGAGTCTTCTCGGGTAGTGACTACGAGTTGAGTGCCGACGAGCAGCTCACTCTCGTGCGCGACCAAGAAGGCATGGAGGGCAAGAACTTCTCAGAACTCGTAACCACGCCTGAGCGCTATGAGGTTCCGGCAGACACAAGCACCGAGCGCGTTGGATCCATCGCAGTGCTTGATCTCGGTATCAAGCGTTCGACCGTGCAGTACCTTGCAGAGCACGGCTTCGACGTCACCGTGCTGCCAGCCTCGACGACGATCGAAGAAATGCGTGAGCTCGCCCCAGACGCACTGTTCTTCTCGAACGGCCCTGGCGATCCCGCAGCCTCGGACAAGCAGGTCGAGTTGCTGCAAGACATGCTGCGCGACGGCGTACCCTACTTCGGCATCTGCTTCGGCAACCAGCTGCTCGGGCGTGCGCTCGGCTTCGGCACGTACAAACTGCCCTTCGGTCACCGCGGTATCAACCAGCCCGTACTCGACAAGAAGACCGGCAGCGTTGAGATCACCGCGCAGAACCACGGCTTCGCCGTCGAACTACCCATCGAGGGTGAGCATGACTCGCCCGCTGGCTTCGGCCGCGTGCAGGTCAGCCACTACAGCCTCACCGACCAGGTCGTTGAGGGTATCGAGTGCCTTGATATCCCCGCGTTCTCAGTGCAGTACCACCCCGAGGCCGCAGCGGGGCCGCACGATGCCTTCTACCTCTTCGATCGTTTCCGCCAGCTCGTGAAGAACCGCGCCACAGCCGCTACCGGCACCGGCGCCAAGGAGAACAACTAATGCCAAAGCGCCAAGATATTAAGTCCGTCCTCGTCATCGGCTCGGGTCCGATCGTCATCGGCCAGGCTTGCGAGTTCGATTACTCAGGCACTCAGGCCTGCCGCGTGCTTCGCGAAGAGGGCGTGCGAGTGATCCTCGTGAACTCAAACCCCGCGACCATCATGACCGACCCTGACTTCGCCGACGCAACCTACGTCGAGCCGATCACCGCTGAGGTCATCGAGTCGATCATTGCGAAGGAAAAGCCCGACGCAATTCTGCCGACGCTTGGTGGTCAGACTGCGCTGAACGCGGCCATGGAACTCGACGCACTCGGAATCCTCGAGAAGTACAACGTCGAACTCATCGGTGCGAGCATCGCGGCAATCAACCGCGGCGAGGATCGCCAGATCTTCAAAGACATCGTGCTTGAGGCGGGCGCTGACGTCGCGAAGTCGTACATCGCCACCACGATTGAAGAAGCGAAGGAATTCGCGAAGGATCTGGGCTACCCGCTCGTCGTACGACCGTCCTTCACCATGGGTGGCCTCGGTTCGGGCTTCGCCTACACCGAGGAAGAGCTCGTGCGCATCGCCGGTGACGGACTGCACTACAGCCCTACCACCGAGGTGCTGCTTGAGGAGTCGATCCTCGGGTGGAAAGAATACGAGCTGGAACTGCTGCGCGATAACTCGGACAACACCATCGTGGTGTGCTCTATCGAGAATTTCGATGCAGTAGGCGTGCATACCGGTGACGCGATTACGATGGCACCCGCGCTCACGCTGACCGACCCCGAATACCAGAAGCTGCGTGACATCGGTATCGACATCATCCGTCGCGTCGGTGTGGAGACCGGTGGCTGCAACATTCAGTACGCGATCGATCCGAAGACCGGGCGCGTCATCGTCATCGAGATGAACCCGCGCGTGTCGCGATCCTCGGCGCTTGCCTCAAAGGCCACCGGGTTCCCGATCGCCAAGATCGCGGCGAAGCTCGCTCTCGGCTACCGCCTTGACGAGATTACGAATGACATCACGGGCACAACGCCGGCAAGTTTCGAACCGTCGATCGACTACGTCGTGGTGAAGGCCCCGCGCTTCGCGTTTGAGAAGTTCCCGGCCGCAGACGACACCCTCACCACCACTATGAAGTCGGTTGGCGAGGCGATGGCGATTGGCCGTAACTTTACGACGGCGTTGCAGAAGGCGCTGCGCTCGCTCGAGAAGCGCGGCACCTCGTTCCACTGGGGCGAGGAGACCCGCACGGTTGAAGAGCTGCTGAAGTCGATGGTTCGCCCGACAGACGGCCGTGTTGTCGACATCCAGCAGGCGCTGCGCCTCGGTGCATCGATCGAGCAGGTCTTCGAGTCGACCGCAGTTGACCCCTGGTTCCTCGACCAGATTGTGCTGATCAACGAGGTCGCCGAAACAATCAAGGCAGCCCCCCAGCTCACACTCGACGTGCTGCGCGAGGCCAAAGATCACGGCTTCTCGGACGCGCAGATCGCTGGTATTCGTGGCGTATCTGAGTCGGAGATTCGCGGCCTGCGTCACGGACTCGGCCTGCGCCCAGTCTTCAAAACGGTCGATACCTGTGCCGGCGAGTTCCCCGCCTTCACTCCGTACCACTACTCCTCATACGACCTCGAGACCGAGGTCACCCCGAGCGACCGCAAGAAGATCGTGATCTTGGGCTCGGGCCCGAACCGCATCGGCCAGGGCGTTGAGTTCGACTACTCTTGCGTGCATGCCTCGTTCGCCCTCTCTGAGGCCGGCTACGAGACGATCATGATCAACTGCAACCCCGAGACGGTCTCGACCGACTACGATACTTCTGATCGCCTCTACTTCGAGCCGCTGACGCTTGAAGATGTGCTCGAGGTTATCTACGCGGAGCAGGCGTCTGGTGAACTTGTGGGCGTGGTCGTGCAGCTTGGCGGGCAGACCGCGCTGGGTCTCGCACAGCCTCTGAAGCGACGCGGGCATCACCGATCCTCGGTACCACACCCGAGGCAATCGATCTTGCGGAAGAGCGCGGCGCGTTCTGCGGACGTCCTCGAGCGCGCGGGCCTGCTTGCGCCTCGCAACGGGACGGCTATCGACAAGGTCGGATGCGATCCGCATTGCCGAGGAAATCGGTTACCCCGTACTCGTGCGCCCCTCGTTCGTGCTTGGTGGCCGCGGCATGGAGATTGTCTACGACACCGATTCAATGCACGGCTACTTTGAGCGCATCGAAGGGCATCGCGACTGGTCGGCAGGACCCACCGCCCTCTGCTCATCGACCGCTTCCTCGATGACGCCATCGAGATCGATGTCGACGCGCTCTACGACGGCGAGCAGCTGTACATCGGCGGCGTGATGGAGCACATCGAAGAAGCCGGTGTGCACTGGGGCGACTCCAGTTGCACGCTGCCCCCGGTGACTCTTGGACACGACCAGATTGCTCAGGTACGCGAGGCTACCCGCGGTATTGCCGAGGGCATTGGCGTGCGCGGCCTGCTCAACGTGCAGTTCGCAATCGGCCAGGGCGTGCTCTACGTGCTCGAGGCAAACCCGCGCGCATCGCGTACCGTTCCGTTCGTCGCGAAGGCACTCGGTATTCCTTTGGCGAAGGCGGCTTCGCGCATCATGGCCGGTGAGACGATCTCAGCAGCTGATCGATAGCAGTTCCTGCCCGAGCGCGACGGCTCGCGCGTGCCGGTCGATGCGCCGATCGCGGTGAAGGAGGCGGTGCTTCCGTTCCAACGTTTCCGCACCTACGAGGGGCTCGTCGTTGACTCGCTGCTCGGACCCGAGATGCGCTCGACCGGTGAAGTCATGGGT
>JAUCCH010000030.1:0-40870 GCA_034676385.1 Leucobacter sp. | reverse complement strand
CGAACTCAGCGGAACGATCCAGCATTCCCGTACAGTCGGTGCTTCCGCACCAACAACGGCGCGCAAACCACTTCCTCCTGCACGACAGCGAGAACGAGGGCGCACATGTCGGCACCCTCCGCGTGCCTGAGTTCATTCCGGGCACGATGCTCGGTGAGTCCGACCCAGCCACCGCGCAGCTTGCGCAGGTGGGAGCCATGCTCGGGCGCGTCGACATCGCGCTGCAGGGCTTTGAGCACGAAGGGCATCGATCGCCCACTGGTCTGGGACATCGGGCGCTTCATGATCCTCGAACCCCTTCTTGAATACCAAACCAACCCCGAACACCGCCGCGATGGCCGAGAAAGTCTTTGACCTGTACCGCCAACGCCTCGACCCGTGCGCGCTGACCTGCGTGCGCAGGTGATCCACGGTGACCTCAAGCGCGTTCAATGCGGTCGTAGACCCAGGCGCCGAGACTTCCTCACCGGCGTGATCGACTTCTGCTAGGTCCAGCACGGTCCCTCGTATCTTTGAGCCCCCGCCCTGCTCTTCAAACCACCTAAGCCAAGCACCCGCCCAACCCGTGGCTAGTCTCCCGCGACATGCTCGTTGGCTACCAGCAAATGGTACCGCTGACCGAGGAAGAGATCCGGCTGCTCGCAGTTGCCAGCATCGCACGGGTCACACTCCGTGCCCTTGTCACGAACTGGCGCATCGCGCACGTGCCGGAGCGCGCCGAGTATATCCAGATGCACGCTCGGCAAAGATCGGGAGCCGCCTCGAGAATGCCCTGGACTACGGCATCGACGCGGGGGCAGAGTTACCTGTTACCGCGCGCGAGCTCGCCCAGAAGCCGTAACAAGTTTGGGCAGGCACCCGCCTGCTACACGCCCCGTACTACTTATATACAAAACCAATTAGGAGAATCATGGTCTCGCTCGGTGCAAAGGACGTTCCCGCACGCTTCGATCCCAACTCCCTGGACACGTCGACCCCGCGATGCGCGCCACTGTTGAGCGTCGCCTGAACGTGTAGGACCCGGCTACATGCTGCTCTACAACGAGCCAGTCGGCTTCGTGCGCGGCCGCGGCGCGTACCTCTTCGACGCAGAGCGGCAATGACGACTTCGACGCATACAACAATGTGTCGTCGATGGGTCACGCCCACACCCGCACGTTGCCGAGGCCATTGCAAAGCAGGCGGCCACGCTCAACACCAACACTCGCTACGCGCATACCGCACTGGTCGACTACGCTGACGCCCCTCATCAACCTCTTCCCCGAAGAGCTACAGCGCGTTACCTCTCGTGCAGCGGCTCGGAGGCGAACGACTTCGCTATGCGCGTTGCCCGGCACTACACCGGCAACGAGGGCTTCATCGTCACGAAGAACGCATACCACGGGCTGACCCGCGAGGTCACAACGATCTCACCGACGCTCGGCGCAGGTTCACCGCTCGGTGCAAACGTGCGCACTATGGATCCGCCAGACCCGAAGCTCGTTCCCGAAGGCCTCACGCTTAAGGAGCACATGGTTGCAGAGGTGCGCCGCGCCATCGGCGAACTGCACCGCCACGGCTTCGGTGTCGCGGGCCTGATCTTCGACCTGTCATTCATGAGCGATGGGATCTTTGTGAACGAGAAGGGCTGGCTGCAGGCCGTCATCGACGAGGTGCACGCCGTCGGCGGCGTCTTCATCGCAGACGAGGTGCAGGCGGGTCTCGCGCGCCTCGGCTCGTCAATGTGGGGCTTCCAGCACCAGGGCGTCGTGCCCGACATCGTCACCCTGGGCAAGCCCATGGGCAACGGCATCCCGCTCTCTGGCGTCGTGTTCCAGCCCGAGGTCGCTCGCGACTTCGGTGAGAACGTGCGCTACTTCAACACCTTCGGCGGCTCTTCGGTACCGATCGCTGCGGGTGCCGCAGTGCTCGACGTGCTTGAGAGCGAGCGTGTGCCGGAGCGTGTCGACCGCATTGGAGCCATGCTGCGTGACGGCGTGCGCGAGCTGCTCGCCGAGTCTCCCCACGTCGCTGACGTGCGCGGCGACGGGCTTGTACTCGCCGTAGAGGTGGTCACTGACCGCGACAGTCGCACGCCCGACCGCGAGCGCACAAGTCAGATCATCAATGCGATGCGTGAGCGCCGCGTGCTCATTAGCGGCGCGGCGAAGGATGTGAACGTGCTCAAGGTTCGCCCACCGCTCGCCTTTGATGAGGCAGATACCGCGCGCATGCTGGAGACACTGGCCGAGGTCGCGAAACTGCACCTCAGCTAGCACCGGCAGCCGTACGGCAGAAGCAGCACAAACAGAACGAGAGGCTGCGCGAATGGCCCAGAGGGGTCAGTTGCGCAGCCTCTCGAGTCCTTTCGCCCGCTCCCTACGAAATCTGCGTTTCGCGCACCCGACCCAGGAACTGCGTGCGCTCAATGACAAGCGCCGTGTGCGCAGCCCCAAGCGCCGTCGTCAGCCCGTTGTCGTCTGCGCCCGGAACGAGCAGCGTGGGCGGTTCGGCCAATCGGGCGACCAAGCGGTCACGGAGCTCCGAAAGCACCAACGTGGCCAGTGGTGCCAGTCGTCCGGTTAACACGCAAGTTTCTGGGTCGGTAGTAATTGCAGCGACGAGGATCTCAGACTCTAGCGCCGCGGTAAATGCCTGGCGCACACGCACAATTGCGGGATCCTCGCTCAGCCAGAGCTTTGATGTTCGCTCAAGCACGACGCCTTGCGATGCCGCGTAATCGGTAATCCCGCGCACTGAAAGCAGCGACCCAGCGGGCACCGTTGAGCCGTCGCCGTCGCCACCGGCTCCTGTCTTGGAAACAGGCACAGTCACTGGCAGTGCCGCGAAGTCGCCAAATGCCGAGGTTCGGGCTTGCACAAGCCCCAGCCGGGTACGGGTCGAAACTGTGAGCGCTGTGCTGAGCGTGAACAGCACAGCTGCTTCACCGGCGTCAACATAGCCGAGCGATGTCACCCCTGCCAGCGCCATGTCGGCATCGGTCTCGAGCATGACCTCGACACCCAGCGCGCTCCCGAGCGCCGACGAAAGCGAGCCGTCTGAGATCGTGACGAGTGGCTCCGGAAGCATCGAGATTGGCACTCCATCGCGAACCCGGCCCGGCAGGGCGATGCAGAGCCGCAGGGGTGACCCGCTATCCGCGAGCGACTCACCGAGGCCTGAGATGAGGGATTCCCGCCCACTCTGTCGCCTGTTCGGCGCTCTCGAAGGCCGGTGTCTGCTCAAGCTTTGTGCCCAACGTGCGACCTGAGAGATCCAGCGCTACCGCGTGGCTACTGTGCAGACCAAAACTGAACCCGAGTACGTGCCCCGCGGAACTCGGTACCCCAAGCCCCGAGAACGGCGGCCCGGCCCTTCAGCAGGGTTGATTTCGCGAGTTTCGATGAGTTCAGCGAGTTCCAGCTCGGTCACCAACCGCGCAACCGTCGCCTTGCTAAGTCCAGTCACTTTCACAAGATCGGCTCGGGTTATCGTGCCGCCATCGAGTAGCCGATCCAGCAGCATCGCCAAATTGCGAGTGCGGACGGCGGAGTTGGTGATACCCTCCATCATCCCATCGAGCGGATAGTTGTCGGTTACATCGCAGGCTTTCCGGTCTGCCTAGCCGCAGGAGCCGTCGTGAATCAGCTGCGCAGCATTGTCAGTCGCTTCGGTCATCGTGTACGCAGGGTAATCTGCCGCTGCCCAAGCCATACGATCGCGATCGGCACCGAGGAACATCGCCGCATAGGAGCTTGCAGTCGCCTCAAAGTGCGCGTCGCCCAGCGTCACTCCCGGCTGGCTGGTTGCGCAGATACCAGCGGTACGCACGTGCGCAAACTCGTGTTTCAGTAAGGCAATGTAATAGAGGTCATACACAGTATTGGGATAGTTGTTGCCCTGCGCATTCACGTAAATGGTGTCCCTCACTGAAGGGCAGTATGCGGCGCCGATGCCTCCCGTATCTTGAATTGTGAAGCCATCGGCCGGGCAATACGAAAACATCTCTTGGAAGTCGTAGCTCAGGTTCATACCAAGAGCCGCAACAAGTTCTTCGCCCGCGGCGGCATAGCTGCCGTCGCCATCCAGGTACGGCACAAAATTCTGCGCAAACGCCTCGCGTGCTGCGTTGAACTCCGGAGTGCCCTGTGGGAAGTAGCGCCCGTCAGATTCGTAATAAGTGCCGTCTGCGAGAGTCACGCTCACCCCGAAGCGGAAACGTCTCTTGGTGCAGGAACGACCGCTCCAGCTCATCGGAGTCCGTCAAAATGCGGCGGATCTCAACGTCGTAATTGACATCCTCGTAGACGGTAAACCCACCAATCTCTGTGAGCCGTCGGTCGAGATCTTGGAGCAGCAATTCAAAATCTCGAACATAGGTCTCGTCGTAAGCCGCCCGCGCCACCCGGAAATAGCGCCGCGATCTCGTCGATGCTCATTGCCTGGTACTTCTTGATCATCCCAGTGAGGTGCTCGTCGGTTTTCTGGTAGAGCTCGCCGTCAGCTGCCAGCGAGGGTTCCGGCGAAGTCAGTTCCGTCTGGTTCGGTTGCGGCGTGAACCCTGAAAGTATCCTGCCGAGCTCATACGCAACTGCTCCGAGGGTGAGTATCACGACCAGCCCGGCTGCAATCGATACCCAGAGGATCCACATGCGCTTTGGCTTTGGGCTCGGCGGCATGTGGGGTGGCGGTGCGTAGGTTGTCGCGTAGCTCGGTGCGTAATATGCCGCATGGGGACTGCCGGGCACCGGTTGTTGCGGTGGGTACTGTTGCTGATCCGAGTATTGCGGTTGCGTCGCGCATTGCGGTTGTGCGACGTACTGCTGAGGTGCCACATACTGCTGTTGATCGGGGTAGACCCGCTGCCCTAAATTGGCTGTCGATACTGTGGCTGGACGATCTCAGGGCCAGGCGCCGCCGCAGCATCAAGTGGGTTCTCATTCCCGGAATTCTGGGTGTCGACACTAGTAACTCCACAATTCGCAATTGGATCGCTGTCTCTTTGACCCTAGTCGAGCGCCGCGGCCGCTCCATACCCATCAAAGCCTGAAGCTTGCCGATACTCGCAAAATTCAATTGAATCCGATATTGCGCATGTGCCCCGGATCATCTAAGCTCTTATCCTTGGCTGCGCGAAGTCCCATTGCACAGGCCGCTTCGGCGCGAAACTCAGCACCCGTTCGAGCAGAGGCTGATGCAGACAAGAGATCTTGGGTGAGGTCATCTCGGCCTCACGGTATTGGAGGAAACACCATGGCAGCAGTGTGCCAGGTGACAGGAGCCGTTCCCGGCTTCGGTCACAACATCTCGCACTCGCACCGACGTACCAAGCGTCGGTTTGATCCGAACATCCAGAAGAAGACCTACTTCGTGCCCTCACTCGGCCGCAAGGTGACCCTCACCCTGTCGGCTAAGGGCATCAAGGTTATCGATGCCCGTGGCATCGAGTCCGTGGTCTCCGACCTGCAGAAGCGTGGGGTGAAGTTCTAATGGCTAAGCAACAAGACGTACGCCCGATTATCAAGCTCCGCTCGACCGCGGGAACCGGGTTTACATACGTGACGAAGAAGAACCGTCGCAACACTCCTGACCGCCTCGTGCTCAAGAAGTACGATCCGGTTATCCGCAAGCACGTCGAATTCCGAGAGGAGCGCTAAACATGGCTAAGAAGAGCATGATCGCTAAAAACAAGCAGCGCCAGGAAGTCGTTGCACGCTACGCCGAGAAGCGTCTCGAGCTGAAGAAGGCTCTGGTCGACCCGAACGGCACCGATGAGAGCCGCGAGGCAGCTCGCGTGGGCCTGCAGAAGCTGCCCCGCAACGCTTCGCCGGTTCGCGTACGCAGCCGCGACGTCATCGACGGCCGCCCCCGTGGTGTCCTGTCGAAGTTCGGCATCAGCCGTGTTCGCTTCCGCGACATGGCACACCGTGGCGAGCTGCCCGGCATCACTAAGTCGAGCTGGTAATTACTCAGCTTATTTAGGCTTCAGAAGGGGTCGTGGTCCGAAAGGATTGCGGCCCCTTCTTTGTTATTCCAGCCAGTTTTGCGCTATCTCTTCCCTTTGATAGCTCACAAGATAAGTGATCTGCGTTCTACAAGCAATGTGCGTAGCTTCTCGGCTTGTAAATTGCAGATCACTTGTACCTGGCAGGTCATATTTTCATTCGAGTCGAGGATCACCAAGCCGTTGTCGGCGTAGTCTTGTGAGGTGGCAGAACAGCAGCGGGGCGAGCGGGCAGCAATCAGATACGTCGCGGTCGGTGACAGTTTCACCGAGGGCGTGGGCGACGAGCAGCCAGACGGTTCGGTACGCGGTTGGGCAGACCTCGTTGCGCAGGGCCTCGCGGACGCCACGGGCCAGCCGGTGCAGTATGCCAATCTCGCGATCCGAGGGCGCCTTCTCGCACCGATTATCGCCGAACAGCTCGAACCTGCGCTTGCCCTCGGCCCCACGCTCATCAGCTTCAACGGCGGCGGTAACGACATGCTTCGCCCCGGCACCGACATGCCGTGGGTCATCGACCAGACCGGGCAGGCACTGCGACGCATTCTTGAGACAGACACCGAGCCCCTGATCCTTGCCGGCGCTAATCCAACAGTGGGAATTCCTCGCGGTGAGTCGGTGAAGGCGAAGGGCGACGAGCTGACCGCAGCAGTAGCCAGCCTCGCCACAAACCTCGGTGTCCGCATATGCGACAACTGGAGTGACCCCATACTTGCCCGACGCGAGTACTGGTCAACCGACCGCCTGCACCTCGCACCGGTCGGCCACCACCGGGTTGCTTCAAACGTGTTGCGCGCACTGGGCTACGCCCACCCAGAGGACTGGGTACTCGACGCCGATCCTCGACCAGAACCAACACCTCGCGAACAACTCCGCTACACACGCGAACACGTGCTGCCCTGGATCAAGCGACGCCTCACCGGCAAGTCGAGCGGGGATGGCCGCACCGCGAAGCACCCTGAGTTCGTGTGGGTTGATCCTCGTCGCGTTCCATAATCATCGCTCTTGCCCAATATCACGGGTGCTGCCTAGCCTCTCACCCGGCGTGGTTATCGAACCAGGCCCCGTTTGTTGAACGGGGCGTACTTTGCGTGATGCACACACACCCTGTTGGGCAACGAGCACCTGGTTCGGCACGATTCCACTCAACCAAGCCCGAGGGCGGGCTCGGGACATACAGCGCGCAACGCGACGCGTTGCCCTGAGCGCTTTGGTCCAGAATCCCCCTTCGGGATGAGCGGAAATGGTACCTGGGGATGATGTGCGGCGCCCGGATCCTCGCCAAACTGGAAGCATCGGCCGAAACCCGGCATGACACTGGCATCGCTGCCATCCCCGTTCACTAGGGTCGGCGCGCAGCGATCGGCCACCAAGCCCGGCCCCAGCGCCACCTGCCACGGAAGGTCCCATGACTTCTCTCACCCGCGCCAGCTTGAAGAACCGACTGATCGTCGGCCTCATCACCGCTGCGGTTGCCCTGTTCGGCCTGTTCTCGATGAGCGCACTCAAGCAAGAGTTGATGCCGTCAATGCAGGTGCCGATGGCGTTCATCATGATCGACTCCGCAGGGCCTCGCCCCCGAGGAAATGTCGCGCACAGTCACCGAGCCAGCCGAGCAGTCGCTCATGGCCGTTCCGGGTGTGAAGCGCGTGACCTCGACGACCTCGTCGGGCATGTCGCAGTTGCAGGTTGAGTGGGCGTTCGGCAGCGATGACGCAGAGACACTGAGTGCGGTCAAGAGCGCGATCGATGGGCTGAAGCCGGTGCTTCCGGCAAATACGCAGAGTCAAGTCTTCTCGGGTGGCACCGACGGCATCCCCGCCATGATGATCAGCGCGGGCAGCGCGAAGAACGATGCAGAGTTTGGCGCACAGATCTCACAGACCGTACCCGCGCTGCAGAGCGTGGCCGGCGTGCAGCGCGTCGAGTTGGCGGGTCAGGAAGAGCAGCGCATCGTCATTGACCTGCGCCCCGCCGACGTCGAGCGCCTCAAGGTCGAACCTGCCGCAATTGCCGGGCTCCTGCAGACGTACGGTGCGGCAATGCCAGCGGGTGAGGCGGCAAGCAACGAGGGCAAGATGTCGATCACGGTTGGTCAGGCAATTACCTCCATCGAGGATCTCCAGGCCATCCCCGTCACGAACGGCGAGGGAGAGGTCGTTCGCATTTCCGACTTCGCTGACGTCCACATGGAGGCGATGCCGCAGGGAAGCATCTCGCGAGTAAACGGCAAGCCCGCCCTGACCCTGCAAGTCAGGCCTTCCTCCGGAGCGAACATTGTCGAAATCTCACACGGTGTGAACGCTGAACTTGATCGGCTCGCCCCTTCCACGGGTGCCGAGTTCGTGACCGTTTTTGACCAGGCGCCGTACATCGAGCAGTCGATCCATGATCTTTCAGTCGAGGGCGGCCTTGGCCTGCTCTTTGCGGTGCTCGTGATCCTCGCGTTCCTCGGATCCTGGCGTTCGACCGTCATCGCAGCAATTTCGATCCCGCTCTCGCTGCTGATCACGCTGATCGGCCTGCTGTGGACCGGAGACACCTTCAACATCCTGACGCTCGGCGCGCTCACCATCGCGATCGGCCGAGTGGTCGACGACTCGATCGTGGTGATCGAGAATATCAGCCGTAGGCGAGGCGACGGGCCGCTCACGATCGACGGCGTGGTCGCCTCGGTACGCCAGGTTGCGGGTGCGATCACCGCTTCGACGCTCACCACGGTCGCGGTGTTCGCCCCTATCGCGCTTGTCTCGGGCGTTGCGGGACAACTCTTCCGCCCGTTCGCGGTCACCGTTTCGATCGCACTCACTTGCTTCGCTGGTTGTGGCGCTGACGGTTGTACCCGCGATGGCGTATTGGTTCATGAATAATCGAGGATCGGCAAAGGCCCAGGCCACCCCGGTCGAGCCAGGGCAATCGCAAAGCGCTGAGGGCGCGGCTTCCGCGCAAGGCACCGCCGCTCAGAATGACGCGGCTGACAACAATGCTGTCGAGAGCGACGACCTTGCGGAGATTCACACCACTCCCGACCGCTCGCAGCGGGCGATCATGCCGGCCCTTTCGGCAACGCGCCGGCACCCGGTCATTACCATCGCGGTCTCAATCGGACTGCTGGTCGCGACACTCGGCATGAGCTCGTTCATCCGCACCGACTTCCTCGGGTCTTCTGGGGCTGAGAGTCTGCAACTGACACAGACCCCGCCGAAGGCAGCCGAGGCCGACCTCGTCAAGGCAGTGGAGCCCGTCGAACGTGCGCTCTCCGACGTCGAGGGCGTGCACGACGTACTCACGAACATCCCCATCAGTGGCGCGGGTACCGCAACCCAGACCACATACGACGTCACGCTCGAAGACGGTGCTGACGCGGAACTCACCGGCGACCGCATCGAGAAAGCCATGGAGCGCGTGCGCAACATCGGCGAGGTACAGTTACTCACCCAGGACTCGTTCGCGGGTGCCGCTGGTGACGGCATCAACCTGCAGATTCGCGGCAATGATCCCGTGGCTCTGCGCAAGGCAAGCGAACTGCTCGAAGAGAAGCTCAAGGGCGCGGGCGGCGTAAAGTCTGTTCGCAGCGAGTTGGCCGGTGAGCAACCGGTCGTGCGCGTGAAGCTCAACGAGGTTAATGCGGCGAAAGTTGGATACGACCCGACCTCCATCGCACAGGCCATCCGTAGTGCGCTCGAAGGCCAGACCGTCGGTAAGTTGATGCTCGACGGCAGCGATCGCACGATCATGGTGCGCACCCCAGGATCCGGCAAGACCGCCGAAGAGCTCGGCTCGCTCATGCTGCCGGTTACTCCGCAGCAGACCGCCGCAGCACGCAAGATCGCAGCCGACAAGCTGACCGCTGATGCAGAGGCCGCGGCCGAGCGAGCACAGTCTGAGGCAACTGCCCAACTCAACTCGCAGATTAATGAAGCGAGCGCTCAGCGCGATGAACTCTCGGCCCAGATTAGTGAGCTGACCGCCCAACTGCAGGCTCTCTACAGCACTCCGATTGTGCCTGGCCCGTCGCTCGATCCCGACGAGGCAGCCCTAGCGAAGGCACAGCAGCAGCGCGCCGAGCAGATCGCCGCGCTCGAAGGCGCACTCATGGGAGCACAGTCCGGTATCTCTGGCATCGACCAGCAGATCTCGGCACTGCGATCTGCCCAGGGCGACGCTGCAAACGCGATCGCCGAGCAGAAGAAAGCTGTCGACGAGCAGAAGGCCGCCATGGAGGTCACCGGCACCGCAATTTCTCTCTCAACGATCGCCGAGGTGACCGAAGAGCTCACCGCCCCGACAATAACCCGCGCCGATGGTGACCGCCAGGTAGCCCTCACGGTCACCCCGAAGAAAGGCCAACTCGACAAAGCGAACCTCGCGGTGCAGAAGGCGATCGACACGGTTGAACTTCCCGCCGGAGTCACCTTCGAGGTTGGCGGCGTGAGCGCCGAACAAGACGAAGCCTTCGCGCAACTGGGTGCGGCGATGCTCGCGGCGATCCTGCTCGTGCTCCTTGTCATGGTCGCGACGTTCCGCAGCTTCCGCGGACCGTTCGTGCTACTCGTGTCGATTCCGTTCGCTGCGACCGGTGCGCTGCTAGGCCTGCTGCTCACGAACACGGCGCTTGGGCTGCCCGCGATGATCGGCCTGTTGATGCTCATCGGCATTGTGGTCACGAACGCGATCGTGCTCATGGACTTGATCAACAGGCTCCGCGATGCCGGAGCCTCACTCGACGAGGCCGTCGAACACGGTACACGCCTCAGGCTCCGTCCGATCCTGATGACGGCCGCGGCGACTATCTTCGCGCTCATCCCGATGTCACTCGGGCTCACAGGTGGCGGGGTCTTCATCTCGAAGCCGCTCGCGATCGTCGTAATCGGTGGTCTGATCTCCTCAACTCTGCTGACCCTGGTACTCGTGCCTATTCTCTACACGCTTGTTGAGCGCCGGTACGTGCGCAAGACACAAAAGCGCGAGGATCGCCGGACCCGCAGGGTCGAGAAGCGCGAGGCGCGCCTAGCCCGAAAGGCTACGCAGCAGGCGATTTGAGCCCCGACCCGGTGAGCACGACTACGGTCGTCTCACCGGGTCCGATGGTTTCGGTTTCGAGCAACCTGTCGAACGCAGCCGCAGCAGTTGCGCTCGTTGGCTCCGCGAAGAGCCCCCTCCGAGCCAGCCGCGCCCGAGCAACCATGATCTCGGCCTCCGGCACAGCGACAGTTCCACCGTTCGTTACACGAAGTGCAGCGAGGATCTCGGGAAGCCTGAGTGGCGAGCGGATCGCCGTGCCCTCAGCGATCGTCGGCTCGACCGGGCGCGCAGACGGATCCTCCCCACGGAACGCGGCATCGACGGGCGAGCAATTCAGGGGTTGCGCCGCGAACAACCTGGGCAGCCGTGAAATTTGCCCAGCGCGCAGCAGCTCGCCGAACCCGATCGCAAGACCGAGCAGCGAACTGCCCGCACCAACAGGCACAATAACGTTGTCGGGCGCGCGAAACCCGAGATCTTCCCACAGCTCGTAGGCGAGGGTTTTCGTGCCCTCAAGAAAGTACGCCTGCCAGTTGTGACTGGCGTAGAACGCGGGATGAGGATCGCGCCCACTATTCGGCACAACTGAAGTATCGATCGCCACTGAATGACCCACAGTTCCCGCAATATCTGCAGTCCCGCTGCCCCCGCCAAATTGCCCGCGTCAATCGCGGCCTGCTGCGACGCCTCCCGCGGCCCTGGAACGAGCTCGACGCGCGCACCGTATGCACGCGTCTGCACGAGCTTCGCTGGGCTCGTGCTTTCAGGCGCAAAGATCGTTGCCTCAAGCCCGCCGCCCGCGGCATAGGCCGCGACAGCGGCACCACCGTTTCCCGAGCTGTCCTCAAGCACTGCCCGCACGCCCTGCTGCCGAAGGGCCGACAGCATGACGCTGGCTCCTCGATCCTTGAAGCTACCCGTTGGTGAGAACCACTCAAGTTTGAACAGGGGCAAAGCCGCACCCCACGAAACCGCTCGCAACGGGGTGCAACCCTCGCCAAGCGAGATCGGCGAGACGATATCAAGCGCAAAAGCGCTCCGGTACCGCCACAGGCTTCGCTCACCAAGATCAATGTCTTCGGGAGTAATGCCTCGCCCGGGGCTGATCAGCAGCGGGCGGCCAGCGTCCGACCGCCAGCGCGGCACTGCCAGATCGTGCTGCTCGCCGGAGACGGGGTCAAGGTAGCGCGGCACATCGGCAGGAAACCCGCCACCGAACAGCTCCCCGAGCATGGCGGCTAGGTCTCTCCCCGACACCGACCACAGATGCCGAACAGGTCGACGACATGATCGATGTCTTTGAACCCGTGCTCTGCACCCACCTGTCTTGCCCAGTCTTCGACCACGCTGGCTTCGAGCTCTCGCGTATCACCACAGCTGCGGCAGATTAGGTGATGATGGTGCCCGGTCGAGCACGACCGGAAGAGGTTTTCGCCCTCAGGCGATTGCAGCGAGTCAGCCTCACCCGATTCGGCCAGCTGTGCGAGGTTGCGATACACCGTCGCAAGGCCGATGGTTGAACCCTTGTCGCGTAGCACGGCATAGAGCTGTTGGGCGCTCACGAACCCCTGTGCTTCCGCAAGCCGCGCTCGCACTGCCTCGCGCTGCCAGGTATTCCGTCTGGGTGCACTCATGCGAGCTCCTCCTTCACGGGGTGCCCGATCCGGGCAATCACATTGACTCTCCGCACGAGCAGAGCGACTACGAACACCAGCGTAGTCGCAAGGCCGATCGATCCTCCCGCAGCGAGATCGAACTGCCTGGATGCCCAGAGGCCGGCAATTCCAGAAATTACGCCGAGGATCGCCGCAAGTGGCGGCACCCATTCAATGCGGTGCGTCAACAACCGTGCCGCAGCGGCCGGGGCGATGAGGATCGCGACCCCGAGGATCGCACCAACCGCGGGCATCGCGACAACGACTCCAGCAGCAATGATTCCGGTCACGACGAGTTCAACGGGCCACGATTTGAACCCAGCTGCCGCAAAGCCAGCCGGGTCGAAAGTGTGGAACAGAATGCGTCGACCGTAGAGCAGCGCGATGGCGAGCGAGAGCACCAGCACCGTGGCTGTCGCCACAATGTCGGCAACGCTCACCGAGAGGGGTGATCCCACGAGCAGCGCCTCGACCGGCACACCGAGGCCGGGGTTGAGGCTCGTGAGCAAGGTACCGAGCGCGAAACCAAGCGCAAGCACAATGCCACTCGCGACCTGCTTGCCCTGGCCTGGAACCCGCGAGAGCACGGTCATGATGAGCACCAGGAGGAGCGCAAAGAGCGCCTGCCCGATGAGCAGGTTGTAGCCGAGCACCGCAAAGACCACGCCGCCAGGGAAGGTCGCGTGGCTGAGCGCCACCGCAAAGAAGGAACGACGGCGCAGCACAATCAGCGTGCCCGCGATGCCGCTGAGTAGGCCGAGCAGCGCGATCTCGAGCGATGCAAGCACGAAGTAGCTCATGATCCGCTCACCTGGCCCGGCGTATTGCTCGAGAGCGAAGGCGCATGAGCACTACCAAGCAATGCGTCGACTTGCTCAGAAGGCTTTGATCCTCGACGTCGAATGAAAAACTGCAACGCAACCGCGAGCAAGTACACGGCCACAAGAACTAAGACGACGAGCGCACCGGGCGAGACTGAAAGATCGTGCTCGACCGACCAGACAAACGACCACCATAGACCAATCACGCCAGAGGCAAGGGGCACAATGATTGCGATGGGTACGAGCCACGCGAGGCGCCGCGTCAGCAGTCGAGCTACCGCCATCGGCACCGTCAGGATCGCCACCACCATCAGCACTCCGAGCGCTTGCACGCCCGCGACGACGAGCAATGCGGTTGCCGTCGCGAGGGCAAGGTCGGTGCGTAGGATTCGATTGCCTGCCGCCTCAAACCCGGCCGGATCGAACGCTCGAAACAGCTGTGCACGACCGGTCAGCAGCATGATGCCAACCGCGAGCACCGAGACGACCACAATCTGCCAGAGCTGGGCCTGCGTCACCGTGAGCAGGTGCCCAAAGAGCAGATCTTGCAGCTGCGAGACATAGCCCTGTTGCTTCGAAACGAGCACAACGCCGAGGCTGAAAAGCGCGGTGAGGCCGACAGCTATTGCCGCATCGCTACCCGCTCCCCCGCGTCGGTCGAGCAGTGTGAAAATGACCGCTGCGGCGAGCGCGGCGACCATGGCCCCGGGCAGGAGGCCGGCGCTGCCACCGATGGCTGCACCAATTACCAGGCCTGGAAATACCGCGTGCACCAACCCATCGCTCACGAACTCCATCTCGCGAAAGCTGATGCCAAGACCTACGACGCCCGCGGCTACCGAAAGCACAGCGAGCGTCGCGAACGCGCGCGCCATAAACGGCAGTTGCAGTGCCTCAAGAATGCCGATATCCATGTTCAGTCAATATTCCAGGGGTTCGACGACTGATGGGTCGATTCCGGCAGCCCGTGCTCATGCGCACCAGTCACGATCGTGCGCCCGTCGATCTCGACCGCTGCGTCCTGGAACGTATGCTCAACCGCTTCAAGCGTGAGTGCCTCATTGACAAGCCCGAAACTCGCCGGATGGCCCGGTTGACCTACCGTGTGGCCCGCAGAAAGTAGCAGTGCGTGGGTACAAGCCTGCTGAGCGATCTCTAGGTCGTGGGTGCTGACGATCACCGTGCGGCCCTCGGCCTGGAGCTCTCGCACAAGGCCGAGGAGCGTGTCACGGTTCTCCCGATCAAGGCCGTTGAACGGTTCGTCGAGAAGGAGAAGCTTCGGGTCTGAGACGAGGGTTCGTGCGAGGATCCCCCGCTGTTGCTGCCCACCCGAGAGTTCACCGAAGAGGCGGGTTGAGTATGCGGAGAGACCCACTTTTTCAAGCGCCTCATCGACCAGGCGTCGACTCGCCCGCCCGAAGGGTCGGACGGGGCCGAGCGCCCGATAAAGGCCCATGCCAACCACCTGCCGCAGGCTAACCGGCAGCTCGGAGTTGCGAGTGTTGGCCTGCGGTAGCGAACCGACCTGCGTTCTCGCGGCCAATGGGCTGGTGCCGAGCACCTCAATGCTTCCGCTAGTCAACTCGGAAAGCCCGAGAATACCTTGTAGCAGTGTCGACTTTCCGGAGCCATTAGGGCCGATCAGGGCAACAGCACTTCCCGTTTCAATGTCGAGGGTGAGGTCGGCGACGCGGCTTCGTCCCGAATAGCCAAATGCCGCACCCCGCAGGGAGACCGCGGGTTGCCGGTCCGTCGATGCGAATTCGTTCATGATCCCACCAGCTCACTCGGTTCCGGGTCTACGGTCACACCCCATGCTGCGAGGATCAACCTGGTGTTGTGCAGCGTGGCATCTATATAGGTTTCGGCTCCGCTACCCTTCGGGCCAAGTGAGTCTGCATAGAGGGAGTCGGCATCAACGACCGTGACGTCTGCCTCCTTCGCTACAGTCTTTGCGAGTTTCGGGCTCAACGAGGACTCCACGAAGATTGCCTTCACGCCGCTTTGCTTAATGGCCGCAACCAGAGCATCGATCTCGGCAGCGCTGGGCTCTGCATTGTCTTCAAAGCTCGGCAACAGCGATCCCGCGTATGCGATTTCGTAGTCGTGCAGGTAGTAGCGCAGCGAGTCGTGACCGGTGACGAGCACGCGATTCTCGGCTGGAACTCTATTGAACTGTGCCCCGATCCAACCATCGAGGATCGACAGTTTTGCAATGTACTCGGCCGACCTGTCGCGGTAGTCCCTCTTGTGTTCGGGATCGAGTGCAGCGAGTTCATCGGCAATGTGCTGCACCATGTCCTGCGCGAACCGAGGAGAGGTCCAGAGGTGCGGATTCAGATCACCGTGGTCGTGGTCGTCGTGTTGTGCCTCACTAGCCGCCGCAGCACTATGCGAGTCAGCGTCAGTGTTGGTTGCGTGGCCCGCTTCCGCCTCGCTGTGATCGTGCCCAGTCGAACCGGCAGGTGCGTCGTCGTGCTCGTGCCCGCCGGTGTCAGTATGTGCGCCCTCGCTAGAGTGCTCACCCGCGTGGTTCTGCCCCTCGAGCGTCTCCGCCGTAATCGCGCGAGCCACGTCAAGATCGATACCCTCACTCGCATCTATGATCGTGCCAGAGAAGCCCGAGGCCTCGATAGAAGTGTCGACAAATTCGTCGAGCCCAGCACCATTGATCACGAGTACATCTGCCTGCCCAAGACGCAACAGGTCACCGGGGGTCGGCTCAAAGTGGTGCGCAGAGCCGCCCGGGGCGAGCAGGCTGTTGAGCTCGATATCATCGCCACCGATAGCTGAGGTGAAGTCGGCGAGCTGGGTCGTGGTGACGACTACTTTGAGACGGCCACGCTGAGTCGAGGGATCCGCGGTGACACTCGTGCAGGAGGTAAGGGCAAGGGTCGCGGCGCAGCTCAGCGCCAGGGCAGTAATGAGTCCAGAGATCTTCACTGGTGTGCTTTCTAATCCGGCGTCCCATTCATAGCGCCCGGATACACGTGGTCAGATTGTGCGGTCTCGCACAATTGCTTAATGAGAACGAGAATCACTATACCTGTTCTTGGGAACCGTTCGCAACAAGAGCCGTATGCAGCCAATCTGACCTGCCTGGCTTTCGTTCGTGCGATCCTCGCCGCAATGACCACCACCACTTCCCCTGCACGAAACCGCACAGTTCGCAAAAACTACACAATTCGCACGAAACTACACACGATTCTTCAGATTCCTTCCGTACTTTCATGCAAACTGTGCGATTCGTGCCTCGCCGACGATGCGTAGAGTTGAGGCATGACCGAACTGCACGCCTACGAACTCCGCGAGGGCCTGCGGCGGGGTGACTGGAGCGCACGCGAACTTGTGCAGCAAACACTCAAACGAATTGCGCAGCTAGATAGCTCTCCGCGGCTCGACTCGAAAAAGGCGGCGCAACCGAATCCCGAGCTGAGCAACGGTTCTTCTGCGGCTACCGGTGCTGGCCAGCGACAACCGGACTCAGCACATCAAGCACCTCCGCTTGGCGCATTCATCGAAGTGCGTGCCGAACTCGCATTGAGAGAGGCAGACGCGGTGGATCGCCTGGTCGCAACCACCCCAATCGGTAAACGCAACGCCCTACCGCCTCTGCTTGGCCTGCCGACTGCCCACAAAGATCTCTTGCAGGTGCGCGGCTTCACCACGACGCACGGTTCGGCCGCCCTGCCCCACCTGATTGCTGAGCAGGATGATCCGGTCGCACGAGTCATTCGCGACGCAGGCGCCATCTGCGTCGGCAAGACCCAGGTGCCAGAATTCGGTATCGCCGGTTACAGCGAAAACCTGATCGCGCCACCGGCCCGAAATCCATTCGACCCGTCTCTTACCGCAGGAGGGTCGAGCGGGGGCACAGCTACCGCTATCGCGGCGGGCATGATTCCCGCCGCGATCGGAAGCGATGCCGGAGGATCGATCCGCATCCCCTCCGGCGCCTGCGGACTCATCGGTCTCAAGCCCGGCCGAGGCGTTGTACCTGCCGATGCTCTGAACGGAGAAGTTGACGACATCGGAGCCCCCCGCATGGCGGTGTCGGGGCCCATGGCTCGCACCGCCCGCGACGCCGCTCTCTTCTATGATGCGCTGCTCGGCCGCCCCGATGAGCCGGCACTTCACGCAATCGATCGAGCCAACGAGGTCACCGGCCTACGCATCGGCGTGAGCCTGGACTCACCATTCGAGGGTCAGATACCAATCCAGTTTGACGAGGCCGCACTCGCGTCGCTCGATGAGGCCGTGCGACGACTTGAGCATCAGGGGCACCACCCCGAACACGCCTCAATCAACTACGGCACGTCCTATCCCGAGGCCTTCACCACCGTCTGGACTCAATCGCTCACGAGGATCCCACTCAACCGCGAGAGCAAGGCCGAGGCGAAGCTCGGCGAACTTGCGCAGTGGTTTCTCGCAAGCGCACGAGCCGCGACCCCAAAGCAGGTCGAGGCCTGCGTGGTATCCCTGCACAACTTCGCCCGCAACGCAGCGGCCCAGTGGAGCGCCTTCGACATCGTGCTCACTCCGGCACTCGCGTTCACACCTCCAGAAACGGGAGCGTTCTGGGCACTCGGCCCCGAGGGCGACTACCGCCTGCAGTGCGAGTGGGCCCCACAAACGTCAATGGTGAACGTTGCGGGGCTACCCGCTATTACTGTGCCGATATGCACTGACGCTGACGGGCTGCCGAGAGGCGTGCAACTCATCGGCCGCGCCGGTAGTGAAGTACAGCTGCTGCAACTGGCCGCGCAGCTACTTGGCGAATAACCGGGACGCACTCCCCCGATACCCCGCGAGTGGAGCACTAATTCACATAAGTAGCTCAAATTCACCGCGAAATGGGGCTCCAATTGTGAATTAGTGCTCCACTCGCAAGAAATGGGGGCACATCAGCGCGCAAGCAGCTCCCGATAGACCGCAAGGAGCTTGCGGGTTGACGCCGACCAGCTGTGCTGCAGTGCGTGTGCTCGAGCAGCCGCGCCCATCCGCGCCGAAAGCGCGGGATCCCCAAGCAGTCGCTCGATCACGGAAGCCCAGACCTCCGGGTCGTCACTCTCGAGCAGCACGCCAGTCTCACCATCAACCACAGATTCGCGGAGCCCACCGGTGGAGGCAGCGATCACGGGCACACCCGATGCCGCAGCCTCGAGCGCCACAAGCCCATAGGTCTCTGAGTGCGACGGCACCAGCACGAGGTCGGCCAGGCGAATTCGCTCGGCAAGCACCGAGCGTCGCAGCGCACCGTCGAACGCGGTCGTCGCGAGCATCTTGGCATCGGCGACAGCCTCGTGCAGCGACCTAGCATACGTCTCACCGTCGGGTGGCGGGGCACCAACGATACGCAGTTCCGGCCTACGAGATGGGTCGATCGCAGCAACCGCAGCAATCGCAAGGTCGAAGCGCTTCAACGGATCCAGCCGACCCGCGACAAGCACTTCTGGCCTGCCACCGCGCGCCCGCCATGCAGTCCGCTCCTCGCACTCACTCCCGCTGCACGGCCGAAACATGCGCGTATCCACACCGGGCCACACCACTCGCACTCGCTCGGGCTCACCACCAAGCCGTTCGAGCACTGTCCGCTTCTCGGCTTCGCTCACGGTGATGATCAGGTCTGCTTCGTGGGCGAGGATCCGCTCACCCTCAAGCCGACCCGGCGCTTCGGGGCGCTCACCATCCCCCAGGGGGGCATCCGTAGCCGCAGCAATGGAGTGGTAGCTCTGCACGAGCGGGATTCCAAGTTCGCGCGCCGCGGGCAACGCCGCAAGACCCGAATACCAGTGCTCAGCATGGAGCAGATCGGTGGGGTGATCCTCGAGGTGTTGTCGTAGCGCAACCCCAAACGGTTCGATGAGCGCTTCGTGCTCCCCCTTCGCGAGCAGCCGCGAAGGGCCCGCATCAAGGTGGTGCACTACGAGTCCGTCTTCGATCTCGACTTCATCGGGCTGAGCCGAATCACTGCGTCTTGTGATCAATCGAACATGGTGCCCAAGGCGCGCGAGCTCCGCCGCCTGCCCGAGCACTACCACGTTCATGCCGCCCGCATCTTTGGTGCCCGGCTCATCGAGGGGCGAGGTGTGCAGCACGACGAATGCAATGTTGAGTCTGGTCAGATCCACCCTATGACGCTACCTCACACGGGTTCGCCAAGACGAACCGCCCGCGCCCGTACTGCAGCCCCTGCGTCAAGCCCAGCAATACCGGTGACAGTTCCCTCAGGAGAAATAAACTCAAAGAGCTGAGCGCCCTCACCACCGTCGAACTCGATCTCGGACTCTTCGGTGTCAGCCACGAGGTGGCCATACGCGCCGAATACCCGACCGTACGCCTGCAGTGTGAAGTCGCTTCGGGGCTTGTACTCACCTGGGTCTGACGCAAGCCCCAGGTCGGAGAGTATCGCCCTCGCTGCATGGGTGCCCTGGTCCCTCGCATCATTCCAATGATCAATCGCCACCTCTTCAGCGCCAATCTCATGCACTGCGACACCGCCGGCTGCGTACAAACCTTGCACCCGATCCTGACTCGCACTCCCAACGACACGCAAGCGCGAGTCCACTGGAATCCCGCTGCCGTATCCGGCCCAGTTTGCAGTCGCCGAGGCACCTACTGCGGCAACCAGCAGCCCAGCGACAATCGTGCGCCCGTCCTCTAGGAGCACACGCACCCCTGCATCCGCGGGCCCCGCTTCTACCGATAACACCCCCGAACCGAATACGGCGTTTGCCCGTTCTGAGTGCAGGCGCCCGAGCTCGCGGCCAATTCTTCGCCCAAAGGAGTGCGCCAATGGCGCTTCTCCACGTCCGATAACGACTGCACTGAACCCCGCTTCCGCGCAGTAACTCGCAACCTCTGCAGCAATGAAACCAGCACCGATGATTACGGCGCTTACAGCGGCAACATTGGCATCTTCGACACTTCCGTCAACCGCTTTGCTCTCGGCAGTACTGACGCCGTCCGTACGCTGTGGAACTTCTCCTTCACGCGCCGCTGCAAGGGCATTCCGGAGGTTCACTGCATCGCTCACTGAATGCACCGTGTGCACGTCGACCTGCGAATCTACCCGTATTGAAGCCGGAAGGCCGCGAGGCTTTGCACCCGTCGCTATCAGCACCGCATCCGCGTGGATTTCAGCCCCGTCTACTAGCCTCACTCCTCGCGACCGTTGCCGGGCGGCATCGTGTGCGCGATCATGGCTTTCTGTGCCCTCCGCGACTTCTTCGGCCCCTACGCCCTCGATCAGAAGCGAAGCGGCCTCACCGTCAAGAAGCTCCACCCCCGTGACCACCGGCTGGTTGATTAGGGACGGTTCAAGGAGCCCGGGGAGCACCCCCTTTGTCACGAGCGTACGATTAATGGGGCCTCCCGGCTCCCCATCGATCACAGTAATTTCCACCTCCGCACCGCTTCGGCGCAGCTCTGAGGCGGCCGCGTGTCCAGCAGCACCTCCCCCAACAATCAAAATTTTGGGCGTTCTACTCTGCACGTCGCTTCCCTTTCCCGCACTTGATTTCGTCGGCGCGGAACGGTATTCCGAGCGGCAAACGATAGATATCTGGTTGCGAGACTATACCCCCATGGGGTATATTTCAAGGAACGCAGACCTGTCGTCTGCGAAACCACACCACACACAGGAGGATCCCATGGCCACCACAGAATTCCAGGTTTCAGGCATGACTTGTGGGCACTGCGAGAAGTCAATTCGTGAGGAGGTCGAGCAGATCGCCGGTGTCACCGAGATCTCGGTGAGCTCGGCAACCGGCCATCTCACAGTAACCACCAGCGGCCCTTCAGTCGACAACGCAGCCGTGCTCGCTGCGGTAGACGAGGCAGGCTACACCGCGGTACCGGCCTAGCCTCCATTCACCCACCGAACACATCAAACCCCCAAGGGAGCACCCGTGAACACCCCCGCCCGTCTCGGAATCTATGGAGCATGCCTCGTTGCAGCATTCGGCGCAGCATTCGCGATATCCTCTGCGATCGTCCCGGCCGAAGCCGCGGCCGAGCACTCTGCGGCACTTGAGTCCGAGCACGGTGAGGAGCACGGCAGTGCCGCAGCCGAGTCCGTGGAGGCCGTGGCAGGCTCAGCAGCCCTCCCCGGGCTGTCGCTCTCGTCCGACGGCTACGCACTGCAGCCCGTGCATGCCCCCGGGAGCGTGGGCGAGGATGGCACTCTGGAGTTCGTCATTCTGAATGAGTCCGGTAAAGCACTCACAGAGTATGAGGTTGATCACGAGAAGGAGCTGCACCTCATTGTTGTTCGCAGCGACGGCGCGCAGTTCCGCCATGTGCACCCGACCATGGCTACCGATGGCATCTGGTCGATTCCGTGGGAGTGGGAGGCCGCAGGAAGCTACCGCGCGTTCGCAGATTTTGTTCCCCAAGGGAGCCAGTCCGGCGTGACGCTGAGTCGCACTCTACTGGTATCGGGCCAGCTTGAGCCAGCGGCACGCACCCCGGAGATACGCCAGGCAGAGATTGACGGCTACACGGTAAACCTCAAGGGTGATCTGGGAGTCGGCGGCGAATCCACCCTTACTGCCGAGGTGCTGCGAGATGGTGTTCCAGTAACTGAGATCGAACCCTACCTCGGCGCTTTCGGTCACCTCGTTGCGCTTCGAGATGGTGACCTTGCCTATCTGCACGTGCACCCAACCGGCGCAGAGCCGGTTCCAGGGGAGCTCTCGGGCCCAGAGGTTTCGTTTGCCACTGAGGCCCCCACTGAGGGTCGCTACCTGCTCTACTTCGATTTCCAAGTCGATGGTAAAACTCACAGCGCAATGTTTGCGCTCACTACTTCGGGCGGAGCCACAGCAGACGGCCACGAAGACTCCGAAGCACACTGATCCCAATCACGGTCGAGAGAAGAACCTCAATCATGTCGAACACACAGATCGTCAGCGAACCCGTCACAAGTGCCGACTTCGAACTTGAAATCGGTGGTATGACGTGCGCATCGTGCGCCATGCGTATCGAAAAGAAGCTCAATCGCCTCGACGGGGTGGTAGCGACCGTCAACTACGCAACGGAAAAGGCGAAAGTCACTGTTCCGGCGGGGTACGATCCCGAGTTGCTCATCTCGGAGGTTGAGAAAACCGGCTACACGGCCGCACTTCCAGCTCCCAAGAAGGTCGCAGGAGAGGCTGTCGA
Source organism: Leucobacter sp. (assembly GCA_034676385.1). Taxonomy (GTDB): domain Bacteria; phylum Actinomycetota; class Actinomycetes; order Actinomycetales; family Microbacteriaceae; genus Leucobacter. The sequence continues at coordinate 18,224 of JAUCCH010000030.1, read as the reverse complement.
TCCGGATGCTCCCACTAGGGAGGATCTCGAACTGATCTCCCTCCGTCACCGACTCATCGGCTCGATCATTCTTTCAGTGCCTGTCATTCTGATGGCGATGGCACCGGTACTGCAGTTCGATTACTGGCAGTGGGCCTCACTAGCCCTGGCATCTCCCGTAATCGTGTGGGCGGCATGGCCGTTTCACCGCGCTGCCTGGGTGAACCTTCGCCACGGCGCTGCAACAATGGACACCTTGGTCTCGCTTGGCACCATCTCTGCGTTCATCTGGTCGTTGTACGCCCTCTTCCTCGGGACGGCGGGCGAGCGAGGCATGACGCACCCGTTTACCCTCTCTATCGAGCCCACCGACGGTGCAAACAACATCTACCTTGAGGTTGCTGCAGGCGTCACAATGTTCATTCTCGCAGGGCGCTACTTCGAAAAGCGCTCGAAGCGGCAGGCCGGTGCTGCGCTACGCGCACTCATGGAGCTCGGTGCGAAAGACGTCGCCATCATTCGTAACGGCACGGAGGTGCGCGTCCCTATTGACGAACTCTCGGTAGGTGACGAGTTCATTGTCAGGCCCGGCGAAAAGATCGCTACCGACGGGGTAATCTCAGAGGGACACTCCGCGATTGACGCATCCATGCTCACGGGCGAATCCGTTCCTGTTGAGGTTGGGCCCGGCGACGCGGTCACAGGAGCGACCGTAAACGCAAGCGGGCGCCTGCTCATCAAGGCCACGCGTGTTGGCTCTGATACTCAGCTCGCTCAGATGGCGAAGCTCGTCGAGGACGCACAATCCGGCAAGGCTGAGGTGCAGCGGCTCGCCGATAAGGTCTCAGGCATCTTCGTTCCGATCGCTATCGCGATTGCCGTGATCGCTTTGGGCGCATGGCTCGGCGCGGGCTTCCCCGCTTCGTCTGCCTTCACCGCCGCTGTGGCCGTGCTCATCATCGCATGCCCCTGCGCACTCGGGCTTGCCACGCCAACGGCCCTCCTCGTCGGCACTGGTCGTGGTGCACAAATGGGCATCCTGATCAAGGGCCCCGAAGTGCTTGAGTCAACGAGAAAGGTTGACACCATCGTCCTCGACAAGACGGGTACCGTCACCAGCGGACGCATGTCCCTGGTCAACGCAACCCCCGTGACCGGTCAGGATAAGGACGAGCTGATTCGTCTGGCCGGTGCGATCGAAGATGCATCCGAGCACCCCATTGCGCAGGCAATCGCCCGCGGGGCAACCGAGCTTCTGGACATCGAACTACCCGAGGTCGAGAACTTCCAGAACGTCGAAGGTAAGGGCGTTCTCGGTATTGTCGACGGCCACGCCATGGTCGTCGGGCGGCCCACGCTTCTCGAGGAGTGGTCGATAGAGATTGACGCTGACACCCTCGCCAAGAAAGAGGCTGCGGAGCATCAGGGACATACCGTTGTGCTCGTCGCGTGGGACGGTCAGCTTCGCGGCCTTGTGGCAGTAGCCGACCAGGTGAAGCCCACGAGTGCGGCAGCAATTGTGCAGTTCAAGGAGCTGGGCCTCACCCCGATCCTCTTAACCGGTGACAACAGTATCGTGGCAAACCAGATCGCGGCCGAAGTCGGGATTGAGCGTGTTATCGCAGAGGTTCTCCCCTCCGACAAGGCCGAAGTTATCAAGCAGCTGCAGGCCGACGGCCGCGTAGTTGCAATGGTTGGCGACGGAGTGAACGATGCTGCGGCGCTTGCACAGGCTGATCTCGGCCTTTCAATGGGCACGGGCACTGACGCGGCTATCGAGGCATCAGACCTTACCCTCGTGCGGGGCGATCTGCGCAGCGCAGCTGATGCGATTCGCCTGTCTCGCCGCACTCTCGGCACGATCAAGGGAAATCTGTTCTGGGCGTTCGCATACAACGTCTGCGCGATCCCCCTCGCTGCCCTCGGGCTGCTCAACCCAATGCTTGCCGGTGCCGCAATGGCGTTCTCGAGCGTGTTCGTCGTCGGCAACAGCCTCCGGCTGCGCTCGTTCAAAAGCCGCGCAATCGACGCATAAGACCTCTCGCTCAGGCAGCGATGCTGGCGACTGGAACATCCATAACAATGAAAGGAATTACACATGTGTGAAGCACACAACCAATCCTCGACCACTGCGCAGACAACGATTGATGCGGAAACTGCAGAGTGCCCCGTTATGCGCGGCAGCTTCGCGGTGAAAGCTGAGGCGGAAGCGCAGGGCCTCGTGCGCGAGTACAAGGGCGAAAAATACTACCTGTGCTGCGCGGCCTGTGGCCCGCTATTTGACGCTGATCCTGAGAAGTACGTCGCTGCCCTCTAGCTTCATCGGGTGCTACGGCACACCATCAAAAATGGGGCGGTGTTCATTACGAACACCGCCCCATTTTGCGTGCTAGCTCAGTCGGTGACCTTCACCGGGTTAGCGAGCGCTGCAAATGGGATTGTCACCCAGCTCTTCCGAAGTGGCTCGTGAACGGTCCAGCTCCCTTCCCAACCTTCCGGAGTGATAAAAAGTGAGCCCGGCCCGACCTCGAAGGTAGTGCCATCGGGCTCGGTGATCGTTGCGCGACCCGAAACAATCTGGCAAGTCTCGTGGTACTCAGGGCGTGTGCTCGCGAATACACCGGGTGTGACCTCCCAGATACCTGCGCGAATTCCCTCTGCGGACTCCCATACGGTGCGTGAAGACTCTGTGGTGCCCTCAGTGGTTGCGGTGGCTTTTGGCTTGTGTTCGCCAGCCTCGCAGGTGACGGTGTCGGTAATGACGACGGCCTTGACTGCCATTCCTTTGTTTCCTCTCATAAGTGTCCCGAACTGCGGCGCAGGCTACTCCGCCCGCGCCATACACAGTCTTTCAGAAATGGGAGCATTGTCAACAATCTGCAATCTTGTTACGATAGCGACATGACTTCTCAATCCGCACACGATCACGACCACGATCATGACCACACGCACGATCACGACCACGGTCATGAATTCTCCTCCGGCCACCCGAAACGCCCCGAGGCGCCCGAGGAGTCGGGCCACGGCCACAACCACGATCACAGCCACGGGCTAGAGCCCGGCCAAACAGCCACGGGCAAGCACCGCAAGAAGCTCATCATCGTCCTCTCAATTACCCTGAGCATCTTCTTGGTTCAGTTGGTCGGTGCGATCTGGTCGAACTCACTCGCGCTCCTCGCAGATGCGGGCCACATGCTTACCGACGCCACCGGCGTACTCATCGCACTGATCGCAAGCCTCGTAGCGCTTCTCCCTGCAAGTTCGAAGCGCACCTTTGGCTACCTACGCGTCGAGGTGCTCGCAGCCCTGATTAACGGCATCATGATCGGCACCATTTCGGTCATCATCTTCGTTGAGGCGATTAAGCGCATCGGCTCAGAGGTCGAAGTTGAGTCGGGCATCATGCTCATTGCCGCGATTATTGGTGCCGTCGCCAACCTCATCTCACTACTCGTACTGCAGTCTGGCCAGAAAGAGAGCCTCAACGTACGCGGCGCGTACCTCGAGGTGCTTGGTGACCTCCTCGGCTCGGGCGCGGTCATCGTCGCGAGTATCGTGATCATGTTTACTGAGTGGTACTGGGTTGACTGGGTGGCGAGCATCGCTATCGCCCTCATGATCTTCCCCCGCGCTGTCAGCCTGCTGAAGGACGTGGTCAACGTACTCCTAGAAGCAACACCCAAGAACGTAGACCTGGACCAGGCGCGTGACCACATGCTCTCAGTGCCGGGAGTCGAGCTGGTGCACGACGTGCACGCGTGGACGATCACCTCTGGTGTACACGCATTTTCCGCACACGTGATTGTGAGCGACGAAGCATTCGCAAAGCGTGACTACCACGAGATTCTCGACGAGCTCCACGCCTGCCTCAGTGAACATTTCGACACTAACCACTGCACCCTACAACTGGAGTCGGCCTCCCACCACGCACACGAAGAGACTGCACACATACATAGCTAATCTCCGCGCCCTACGGCGTAGCATTGTGAACAATCAGTGAGGGTCTAGCTAAGACCACCTCCAACCTTCGAAAGAGGAGACTATGCGCGGAGTGCAGACACTCTCGGCAATCGATAGCCGACCAACCGCAGTCATCATCGCAGACCAGCTTCGCGAGCGCATTATCGACCGTTCCTTCGGGCCGGGAGATCAGATCAATGAGGCCCAGGTCGCGGGGCAGCTCAATGTTTCTCGCGGCCCCGTCCGCGAGGCCCTGCACCGCCTTGTGCAGGAGGGGTTGTTAATATCACGCCCGAACCGCGGCGTGTTCGTGCGCGAGCTGACCAGACGTGATGTGGCTGAGGTCTACGAGGCACGTGAGGTACTTGAATGCGCCGCAGCCGAACACGTCACTGGCAACGATGCGCCCCATCGCGACCGCGTTGCCACCCGACTGGAAGAGATTACAGAGCTCATGCGGGAGCCCCTTGAGCAGCACGACTGGGTTCGGCTCAGCCGAATCGACATCGAGTTTCACCAGGTACTCGTGGACAGCGGAAACAACTCTCGCCTCTCTCGTGCATATCGCACCCTCGCAACCGAGGCGCTGATTTGCCTAGGCCACTTCGCCGACGCATACCCGCATCCGGATCGCGTGATCCCCGGCCACAAAGAGATCGCGAGCCTGATTCGTGTAGGTGACATGGACACGCTGCATCAGACCCTGCACCGGCACCTCACCCTCGACGGTTATGAGCTCCACACGCACGGGCCCGCGGAAGAGCTCCGTCATGGGCGCAGCGAAAGCCAGCCGGCGCATTAACCACTACTGAGCCCGAACACACCGAGCGCAGTAGTGCATCAAGCCGCTACCCTTCATGATCATGCCGCAGCCACTCTCCCACCCAGACCTACGCCGAAGAAACCTCGCGCTTCTCCTCGGCACCCTCTTGCGCTCCGGGGCGGCAACGAGAAAACAAATCGAAGAGGACTCAGGCCTCAGCAAAGCAACGGTTTCGAGGCTCGTCGACGAGCTTATTGAACAGGAGATCGTAGAAAGCGCACCAGCAGCCAACGGTGTTCCTGGGAGGGGCCGCCGACCCGAGCAAGTCGCACTCGCCCCCTCTCTTGGCAAGGTTATTGGGGTCGGGTTTGGCCTCCGACGCACCGTGATCGTAACCACCGACCTCGCCCACAGAGACCCCCAGCAAGTCTCATACTCCACGCCAGAATGGTCCGATCCAGATGAGGCAATTGCTTGGCTGGCCGAGAAGATTCTCAGCACCAGGACTCGTGACGGCAGCCCCCTGCGACACGTCACAGTTGCGGTTCCCACACGGGTCGTTGGTGGCGAAATGCCGCACCCACCCCTGTCAATGTCGGCGCTCGCCGGCCACGCATTTGCGCAGCGTCTTCAAGAGCAAATTGGCGCCAACGTCACCGTCGATAGTGACGCAAACATGGCACTCACCGCCCTCATCGCGGGTGGCACACTCTCAGACACCGGCGTGCCGCTGCTGCTCAATATGGGTACTGTGCTCACCGTTTCAAACCGCAGGCTCGACGGCAGCTTCGTGCAGGGGCGCACCGACGCATTCGGAGACTTCACTCTGATACCCGCTCGGTTCGGCCAAATTGACAGCACTCTCGGAGCCATGCTCAGCACAAACGGCCTCTCCCAGTTTTCTACCGAGGCCGGTATCACAATTAGCCACGTCTCAGAGCTGTGGGAGCACCCTTCACCGGCCAATCAAACAGTACGAGATGCGTTCACACAGGCTCTCCTGAGCGTACTCCGAATCATCTGTGTCACCTCCGACCCCCCTACTGTGCTTCTCGTAGGTCGTCTCATGCCGTTAGTATCGCTCGTGCTTCCCGCCGTGATCGAGCAGCTTGCGAATGAGGTCGCCGACCCACCCGAGATCATTGCACTCCCGCTCTACGGCACCACCCATTCACCCGCACACGGCGCGATCGAGGTCGCACTCTCCCGTGTTCACGGTGAACTCTGCGACCGACTCACTCGCGGGGAGTAGGCGAGCGACACATCCGGCTACTACTACTCGAGGCTCTTCGCACTCAATTCAAATTGCACACATTAAACATGTCTACAAAACATCACTAAACTGATATACTGTTTCACATTGAATCTAAATTGATTTGATGACCTTTCCGATGATGTGAAGTTCCCGAAAGAGGCGATGGTGACACTCAAGCTTCCCCGTCCGAAGTACATATCGTTCGATGTCTACGGCACCCTGATTCACTTCGAGTTGCGCAAAACTGTAGAGGCGATGCTCTCTGACCGCGCGCAGGGGGAGGCGCTCGAGAAATTCCTCAAGGGATTCTGGATCAACCGTTATGATGAGGTGCTCGACTATCACCCTTACGACGAGGTACTTGAGCGTTCGTACCGCCGCAGCTGTGCCGAGTTCGGCATCGAAGCCCGCGATAGTGACGTCACCGCAATCCAAGAAGCCGTGCTGACCTGGGGCCCGCACCCGGACGTCCCTGCACCGCTTGCAAAAATGGCTGAGCACTTCCCACTCGTCGCACTTTCGAATGCAGACGACCGGCATCTTGCGGCATCCATTCCGCGGCTCGGCGCCCCCTTCCACCGCGTCATTTCTGCAGAGCAGGCCGGCGCTTACAAGCCCCGACTGCAGGCTTACAAGCACATGCTGAAAGAGCTGGATGCGCAGCCGAGCGACTTCCTGCACATTGCGGCACACCAGATCTACGATCACATTCCCATGAACTACCTCGGGTTCACGAACAAGGTCTACCTCGATCGTGGCTACGAACCCGATCTGCCGCAGTACGGAGCAGTGCGGGTCACCTCACTTGACGAAGTCAACCGCGCCCTCGGTATCGCAGAATAGCTTTTCCGCGCCCTGCGGCACACTTTCTTGCACACTACACAACTCAGGAGGAATCCCATGTCCACCCAGCTAGCCCGCCCGAAGTACATCTCCTTCGACATCATCGGCACGCTCATCTATTTTGAAATGCGCAAGACCGTTGAACCGTTCGTGAAGGATCAGCTCGACCCCGAAGCTCTCGAGCAGTTCTTTAAGGACTTCAGCTTTATCCGTTACGACGAGATCCTCGAGTACCGCCCCTACGGTGAGGTTCTTGAAAGCTCCTACCGCCGCATCTGCGGACGCTACGGTATTGAGGCAAAGGACGAGCACATCGCCGCAATCAAACGCGATGTACTCGAGTGGGGCGCTCACCCTGATGTACTCGAACCACTCGCAAGGATGGCCGAGCACTTCCCCCTCGTCGCACTCTCGAACGCGGACGACCACTACCTCAACACGTTTATCCCCCGCCTCGGTGCACCGTTCCATGCGGTCTACACTGCAGAGCAGGCCCAGGCTTACAAGCCGCGTGTTGCGGCCTTCGACTACATGCTGAAGCAGCTCGACGCAAAGCCCGAAGACTTCCTGCATATCTCGTCGCACCAGTTCTACGATCACTTCCCGATGTACCACCTCGGTTTCCGTAACCTCGCGTTCCTCGACCGAGGCTACGACCTAGTTCATGTTCCCGAGTATGGCTCGGTTCGTTTCAACTCTCTCGAAGAGATCAACGTCGCGCTCGGTATCGCGTAGGCGTCTCCCGCTCAAGCACTAGACCACACAGATCGACTCATGAACCCCGCACCAGCAACCCCACAACAGAACAACCTCCAAGCGAAAGGCCAGCCCGTGAAGATGACGCCCTATTGGCTTGATACGGCCACGCCGAGTGGTGACTACACTCAGACACCCCTTCCTGCAGAAGTAGACCTTGTGGTGGTCGGTGCGGGATTCACCGGCCTATCAACTGCCTACCATGCAGCAAAAGCCGGCTTGAGCGTCGCCGTTGTCGAAGCGAATACCGTCGTATGGGGTGCATCGGGACGAAACGGCGGCATGGCCACCAACGGCCTCGGTATCGGTTTCACCAGCGCGATCAAGCGTTTTGGTGAGCAGAAGGCTAAAGAGTACATCGACCTCTACAGCGACTCTGTCGACCTAATCGAGCAGATCATCACAGAGAACAATCTCGATGTTGATTTCGAGCGCAGCGGCAAGCTGATCCTCGCCTCAAAAGAATCACACTGGCCCGGTCTGCAGAAGACAAAAGACGCCCTCGAGCGCGTGGCCGGTCACCGTGTCCACCTGCTAACCCGAGACGAGATGGCCCCAGAGATTGGCAGTACCGCATACTACGGTGCGATCGTCGAACAAGACAGCGCCGGCATGCACGTGGCCAAGTTCGGTCACGCACTTGCCGGGCTTGCGGTGAAGGCCGGTGCAACGATCCACGAGCACGCGGAGGTCACAGACCTGAAGCGCCTCGGCTCGGGCACTGCACACGAGCTCACCACCACGCGCGGCAAGATCCGCGGCGCGAAGGTTGTCGTAGGTACGAGCGGGTACACGGGCAAGCCCTTCGGCTGGCTCCAGCGCCGCGTCATGCCCGTCGGCAGCTTCATTGTGGCCACTGAGCAGCTCAGCAACGCAATGGTGCACGAGCTCATCCCCAATCGCCGCATGTGCAGTGACACCAAGAACCTGCTGAACTACTTCCGTCTCAGCCCCAATAATCGTCTCCTGTTCGGAGGTCGCGCACAGTTCGCGCTCTCCGATGAAGCGAACGATAAGAAGAGCGGCCAGATCCTAGTCAAGCGCATGCACGAGGTTTTCCCACAGTTGCGCGGTGCTCGCATCGATTACATGTGGGGCGGCCTCGTCGACATCTCCATGGACCGCATGGTTCACGCGGGCAATCACGACGGTATCTATTACTCGATGGCCTATTCAGGCCACGGGGTACAGATGGCAACCTACATGGGTCGCGCGATGGCCGAAGTCGTTCAGGGCAACGAGGCTGCAAACCCCTGGCGTGGGATCAAAAACCCGTGGGTACCCGGCTATTTCGGAAAGCCCGGATTGCACCTGAAGATTGGTGGTGCTTGGTACGAACACCAGGATCGCAAAGGCTAGGCACCCTGACCCATGGCGCCAGAAGCAGTCCCTTTGGTTGTCGCGGAAATCGCCCAGGAGGTTCGGGCCACCGCTGGTTTGCTCGCTGGCGATGTCCGTCGCACCCCGATTGTCGAGCTTGCGCTCGGTGACATCAACGTCGCCCTCAAACTCGAAAATCTTCAGCTCACGGGCTCCTTTAAGTACCGCGGGGCACTTGCAACCCTCCGCCAGGCCCAGGGCCAGGGTTCTGTCACTGCGTGCGTGACCTACTCCGCCGGGAACCACGGCCGGGCGGTTGCGCGCGCAGCAGGTGCGGCTGGGGTGCCCGCGACAGTTTTCATGCCGGATTTCGCCGACTCTGAAAAGGTCGCCCTCGTCGAACGCGAGGGCGCCACAGCCCGACTTGTTCCGGGCGACAGCCTCAGCGCCACGGTCAAGGCACACATCGCCGAGACGGGAGACCTCTTCATTCACCCGTTTGATCGAGTCCAGCGTGATGGCCGGTCAGGGTACCGTTGGTTTAGAAATTTTCGAGGATCAGCCAGCCCTCGATGCACTCCTTGTTCCTGTGGGTGGCGGCGGTCTCGTATCGGGAATAGCAGCAATTGCGTCACAGCTGCGGCCAAATACGAGAATCATTGCTGTCGAGCCCGATCGTGCCGCTGATCTTCATGAGAGCCTCAGCGTCGGGAAGGTCGTCGCCTGGGATAGAAAGGTGACTGCAACAACAATTGCCGATGGGCTGAGGGCTCCATTCGTCGGAGACACACCCTGGCAGGTTATTCGCACGCAGCTCACTGAGGCACTGACCGTCAGCGACGAGATGATTCGGGCAGCAATGCGACTGGTCGTCCAGCACACTAACACCATCGTCGAGCCGAGTGGCGCTGTTGCGACCGCTGCCCTCTTGCAATATTCTGAAATGTTTTCAGGGCTACGGGTTGGCGCGGTGGTGTCAGGCGGCAACCTCGGCCTCGATCAGTTCACGAAGCTGCTCGCCCCCTAGCGGCGGCATACGCCAGACACAACAGCAAGTCCCCAACGGTCGCCAGTTCCTCACGAAGCTGGCGACCGTTAGGGCAAAGGAAGTCAGAGTATGAAGATCAAAATAGAAGAACTCAATTCCAATGTGCTCGCGGGGGGTCAAAAAGCTCGGCTATTCCCCCGAAGAGTCTCAGCTCATCACTGATGTGCTCCTATATGCGCAGCTTCGGGGTAACAATCAGGGCGTCTCTAAAATCGCCACCGGCGGGGTTCCTCGTTCTGAGGATGTCAAGCCGCTACAACTCGTGAAAGAGAACAAGTGCGGTGCTCTCTTCTCGGGTGGCCACTCGATGGTTACGAGCATTCGTGCCGCAGATAAGGCCATTGAGCTCGCCAGTTCTCACGGCGTGGGTGTAGTTGCTTCGAACAATACGCATACTTCTTCCGGCTCAATTGGTTTCTTCGCACGCCGTGTTGCGGAGGCTGGCTATATTGCCTTCGTCACCGTGGCAAACGGTGGCTGGGCTGCCGTGGCCCCCTTTGGCTCTGCGGAGCCAAAGCTCGGCACGAACCCGCTCGCTTACGCATTCCCATACGACGGTGGCACTATTGTGTTTGACACCGCGACGGCCGCCGCCGCATACTACGGCGTTGTCGAGGCCATGCTAAATGGCCAGCCCTTGCCCGAAGGCGTGGGCGTTAACGCCAAGGGCGAGCCCACCACGGATGCTGCAGAGATCCTCGGAAAGGGGCGTGGTGCCATGGGCGGAGCCCTGACCACGTTCGCGGGTTTCAAGGGTTTCGGCTTGTCTCTGTTCGTACAGCTGCTCGGCTCAGCGTTCGCCCTCGCGGGCTTCCCGGGTGGTCACCCGGAGGACGGTGCCGGATCAGTCATCATCGCAATCGACCCGGGCCTACTCGCAGGCACTGAAGAATACATGTCACGCAGCCGCGAATTGGTCGAGAGTATTCGGTCCGCGAAGCCGATTAAGGGTCAGACCGTCGCGCTTCCCGGTGAGCGCGGGGGATGCCCTTCGCTGACGGCCGAGACGACCGGTGAGATCGAAATCGCGGACGCAGTTTGGGAAAAATTGCTTGAGTTCGCCGAGTAGACCCCACCAACTGCAATCGGAACCTAAATGAGCAAGTGAAGCCCAAACACCCGGTGAACATGTAGCTACCCGAGGGTTTGGGCTTCATCCGCGGCGCGGTTGTCAGCTATTTACGCGCCCACGCGGTCCGCAACCCCCCGAAAGTGTCGTCACCCAGGCATTTACACCCACGATGTCGGGGGCGAAGCCGCGATCAATGTATGCCTGATTCTTGATGCCAAGTTGCTGCCCTGGGAGCCAGTCGACCCAGAGGTGCGCTGAGACGTGCAGCAGGTCGAGCGGCGCGGCATCTAGCTGATCGAGCAGGTAGTCAAACGCGGCGTACTGTGGTTTGTACACCTGCCCCTGCTCCGCAGTGAAGACGCGGTGAAACTCGACGCCGAGCTTCTCCACGTTTCGCATCACCAGGCTGTCGCAGTGGTTCGTGTAGATTGCAAGCGGGTACTTCGCCGCGAGTCGCTGTAACGGCTCCGCCACATCGGTGTGCGGCCCCCAAGTGCCGAGCGCATCCATGAGTGTATCGACATCGCTCTGACGGAACTGGATCTTCCACTTATTACAGGTCCGCTGCCAGGAGTCACGAACTACCTGGGGATAAGGCTTGTATGCGCCAAGAATCTCCCGCATCGCGGAACACGCTGAAGTCTGCCCCAAACATCTTGGCATCTTCGGTTGAGAGGTCCTCCGCAACGAGGCGCCTCGCGGTCGGCTGCCACTCGAGCTTGGTGAGCGTGCCGAGCATATCGAAGGTGATGAACTTGGGTTGCAGCGGTGTAAGCATTTCGTTCGTAGACAATAGAGTGTGCCTTTCAATGATTGATGGTTGGGTGTTAGGTACGTTCTTAAAAACGGGTTCACCAAATAGCGGCCAGGGCATATCCCCCGTCCGATCACGGATTCGGAACTAGCCGGCCGTATAACCACCGTCGATTGGCGGCACCACGCCCGCGTGATGTGCGACGCGGCTGGTGAGGCCAAAAGTAAATCGGGTCTGCGACCTCACGCGGCTGCGCGAGCCGCCCGATCGGGATGGTGGACGCACTGCTGCTTCGTGTAGGCATCCAGGTCAGGCTTCTTCGAGAACGACTCGGTAATCTTCGGGGTGAGCGTGAGCCCCGATACAGCTACGTTGACACGGATTCCCTTCGGGGCGAGCTCTAGTGCTGCAGCCCGCGCAAACATGATGAGCCCACCTTTAGCTGTCCGAATAGAGCGCTTGTCCGGCCATGCCGGCAATGCCTGCGCCCGGCAGCGTGATGGCGGCCGGCGAAGGCATCGAGACCATTCTGTCGCTTCGGCAGGTCCTTCCCGATATGGCGATGCTGGCGGCGCTTTCGGCGGCCCATCTGGCCGCCATCCTGTTCCCCGATACGCTCCGGCGGCTCTATATCGTCCGCGACAACGATCCAGCCGGTGACGGCGCGCGTGACATCCTGATCGAACGGGCCAACGCCGAGGGAATCGAGGCCATCCTCATACTCGCCAGCGTTCGGGGACTTCAACAAAGAGAATATCCGCGCCCTGGGCATCGATGCATCTTCGGGCAGCCGTCGCGAGTGCAGCTAGCACCTGAGGACGTCGCACGCTTCATGGCCATGGCCGCTTAGCCGGCACGGGGAGCGGACAAGTGGCGGTGCAGCCCCCATGCTCGCACCGATGCACCAATGACGGCAAAGGGACCGCGCCTCGGCCTTCGAGAGGGCGATCGGCCATCAAACGGGCCCGCCCGGCAATGGCTGCGGCCGACGACGATTTTCCGGCGGCGCCGTCCACCCCACGCGGCAGGCCGCGCAATTTTCAACCACACCTTCGCGTGGCAAAAAAATCGGCGGCCTTCGCCATCCTCCGCTGGCGCTTCGGCCCTACGCTTCGCTCCGGGTGCAGGTCCGTCCCGCCCGCGGCTTCGTCGCCATGAAGGCCGCGACGGTCGCGGTCCTACCGACGGAGCATCCCATGAGCGAACACGACAACTACGAACCACACCACGCCTCATCACCGACCAACCATCTCATCAAGGAGCTTCAGCTCCATGGCTACCGTCCCTCCGAAGATGAACCCTTGACCAGCGGCTCCCACCGGATGACAACACAGTCGAGGCGCCATCGCCGATATCTTCGACGCTCTGATCGGCACGATGAAGGACACAAGCCTCGAGCTCGACCTCCGACTATCTCCTGTGGTCCACCGTCAATATCTTCCACCGCGCCATCGAGCACATCGCACAGAAACTGGACGACAACGAGCAGGCGCAACGGCGCGGGCAGCGCGAACAGGACGGCTCCCGAGGTGAAGTCCGTCCAACTACGAGCGCCTCATAAACCTCGCCATGACCCCTCATCGACCGCCGGAACGCCTTCGAACCTGATGCGCGATCAGGCCGCCGAACACTGCGCACTCCACTCGTCGCCAAGACCTGGCTTCCCTTCAACGTAGCGGATCACAGGTCAACCATCGCAATCTCGCCTCGGCGATGATCGACAGCCGGGACTTCCTGGCCGCCAAGCGGCGCGCCGAGCACACGAAGTACTGCTACCCGCTGGCCCGAAGATCCCCTTCACCGGCGAGCGAGACTTCAACGACCACAAGCAGATCTGGGCCAAGCTCGACCAGATCCATAAGAAGCACCACGACATGGTGCTGCTGCCATGGCGAATCGCCGAAGGGCGCCGAAAAGATCGCATCCCTTTTGGGCCACGAACCGGAATGTGCCGCAGATCGCCTTCACAGCCGGACTGGGCGAAGCACGGCAAGGCCGCACCCTTCAAACCCAACGACCAGATGCTGAACATCCTGCCGATGGTCGTGATGCACTTCCCCGGCACCGGCATCCAGGACAACCTGGCCGACAAAGCCAAGAAGATCGGCATCCCGGTCTAGAAGTTCGGCTGGGCGCGTAAGCGCCGCCTACCCAACGCCGTTAACGCTTGAAAAATGAAGTAGACAGCGTTTATACCAATGCGTAACACCACCATCATAAAACTCGCAATGAGGCACTATCACAGTCGAAGGAATCTACAAAACCCATAGGGCCTAAGTGTGCGGGCGAGGGCTTCGCGCTCGAGCAGCGCCGAAGCGGATTTGCGCGACATCTTTCAATGGCGTGGCCGCCCATATGCTGATGCACCCCCTCAAGCGGCACCACCTTTGAGTGGGCGCTCGGGGAGCCACCCGCCGCGTGGAACTCGGCTTGACCAATGAGGATGTCGAGTCCCTGCGACAGGCTCGTACCAGGCGTTCTTCGTCCGCCGGGAGCCGATGGCTTAATGATCTCTGCTCGACACCAATGTTATGCGTCATCGGGGTCGATGAAGGAATTCCGACGCTCCCGAGAGGCCGTGCGGATGAAGCTCTACGAAGGATCGGACGACGGAAAGCAGGTCCAGGAAACACTCGTCTTATTGGCCTGCGTAACTTCTCCATCGCCGCACTGATGTTCGGACGCGTCGCACATGTTCGGCGCGCTCCCTAGCGGCGAAGGCCGAGCCCGAGCGTCTCATCATACGAAGCACTGGATGGGGGAGGAACGTCGCAGACCGCGTCCTCCCGTTCGATGTCGAGCGCGCGCCGCATGCGGATCTCGCCGTCAAAGCCCGAGCGGCCGTGGAATGGCGGTCCCTACTCCCGACGTACATCGCGCGACTTCCCGCAAGGGGTTTTGTTCGTCACTCACACCGAGCACGCATTCGTAGCCGCCAATGTCACCTGACAAAATTTGATCGATCCGGCTCGAAAAGGCCGGGCGCTGACATCGGCCACCGGCAGCGGCAGGAGAGGTGGGCCAAGCCGAACGTCAACCGTTCTCGCCGGTGCAGCAATTCCGCGTCTCCTGACGCGAAACCACCCCCGCTTCTCTGCGCTGATCCTTGGTCAGACTGATCGCCTGACGCCATCAACCCGTAAAGGGTCGGGCTATGCGAGCATGCCGCCGCTTCGGCTGCGCCTGCGCGGTGATTGCAGCGTTCAGTCCGAACACTTCGGGCGCCTGTCAGCGGGGGATGGTCCTCCGCTCAAACAGGAGCCGGATCGATGTCCCTCAACGACGCGCACGCCTTCGCCTTCAGCCTCGCCACCACCCTGATGGCCGCCATCATCATCTTTCAGGCCGGCGACGGCACCCTCTCGGTGACGCCCGCCAGCGAATATGACGGCGACATGGCCGCGATCGTCCATGAGATCAATCCCTTCGCCCCATAACCGGGGCGAACCGGCGCCGCCGCGCGGAAGTCCTCAGCGATTTCCGCTCCCGCCGCGGCCACCATTTCAGCTATTGTCGCAGGCGCGCCGTGGTGGTGGTGGAGGCGCGACCATCAGACCTTTTTCTTCACGGAGGCCACCACCATGATCATCCTCGCTATACTCGCATCCATCGCGGCCATCGGCCTGCTCTGCTGGCTCCTGTTCACGCTGGCCGTCTTCGCGCTGCCGGCCTTCGTCGGCGTGACCGCGGGGGCCTGGGCCCACGGCACCGGCGCCGGCATTCCCGGCGCGGTTCTCGTCGGGGCCGGTGCCGCCGCCCTCACGCTAACGGCCGGCCATCCTGCTCGATCACCTTGCGTCCGACCGATGTGGCTGAAGCTGCTCATGGCCAGCGCCTTCGTCGCCCCAGCATCGATTACCGGTTTCCCCACGCCACCCATCGCATCGTGAAGCACACCATGCCTTCCGAAGCATGGCAGATCGTGTTCTCCGTCATTGGCGCGATCGCGGTGGGCGTTAATCGCCTTTCTGCGCATCACAGGAATGGCGGCGACCCCGGCTCCATCTGCCAGGGATGTGGCCCACGCCTAAACGTCCGCAGCGCCCATCGCCGTTGCGGGATCCACTAGCAATGGCCTTTGACCGCCCACGTCATCTCAGGCCGCAATTGCGAATGCGGGATGAAGCATCGGCTGCGCGCCCCTGCGAAGCGGCCCTCGTTGGAGCGCGTTGGGGTGGTAACGCACATCGGGGCTGCACCACCGACCATCCGTCGTGGCGATTCCTAGTCCAGCGGGGGCGCATCGCGATGCAGCACCGCGGGCCTGCGGGGAGGAATACGAAGCCTGTGGTCTACTGGTCGCGACGTCCCGGTTTGCCAGTGCGGGTCGACCGCCATTTCTCCGCCCTCTGACCGTCCCTCAACCACAACTTTCCAAACGGCCTCTTCAATGGCCTAATTTGGCCGAAGGCCAGCTTAGCCTCGAGCGCCTAAGCCACAACAGCTGCGTCAAACTTTCTTCCCCTGCCGGCTGCGCCGCCATTCCTCGCGAAACAAGAAAGCCCTCCTTCGCCATCAGGCCCTTTGCTGGGTCGCAAGCGATGTGTCGTCGATCACCTCCGTCCTGCCGATCGCCATCGAGGCCGCAATGGTGCGGGCTCGAGAACGGAAAACGGAGACTTACAATGGCGACCATCGGCACCTTCAAGAAGACCGGCTCGAACGAATTCGGCGGCGAAATCGTCACCCTCAGCGTCCAGGCCAAGGGCGTGCGCATCGTCCCCGACCTGCGCGCCACCGGCGAGAACGCCCCCAGCCACCGGGTCCTCATCCACCGCGCCGAGATCGGCGCCGCCTGGTCCAAGCGCTCCAACGAGGGCCGCGACTATCTGGGCCTCAAGCTCGACGATCCGAGCTTCAACGCTTCCCGATCTACGCCAACCTCTTCGATGACGAAGACGGTGACACCTACTCCCTCATCTGGTCCCGCCCAACGGCCGCCGCCCAACGAGGCACCGCGGCGGCTTGGGGCCTCCTCACGAGGCCCCATCGCAGATGCGTGCCCGAATAGTCGGGACACCGGGGCGCCTCGAGTGCAAGGCCACCAGAACCTTCGCTTTACTGACAACAACGTCTCGATTGCCGATCGCACTGAGCCGCACCAGCCACTTCTCTTTGAGCTGGCAAATCGGGCCAAGAACGACTATTATAGCCGTAGTCCTGGCGCGCGCGTCGGTTCGTATGGGAGGTGATCATGCATGATCACCGCCCGACAATCTCGGGCCGCACGCGCGTTGCTGGGTTGGACACAGGAGACGCTCGCTGACAAGGCCCGCCTATCATTGACCGCGCTCAAGCGCCTCGAAATCCACCAGTGGCCTCGAGGTCTTTACGAGAGGACGCGCGATGAGGCACGACGGGCCTTGGAAGCTGCCGGCATCGTCTTCCTGTCGACCGACCGAGGGCGAGGATGCTGGTCGATGATCGCGGAAACAAGCCGAACCGATCTACAGGCTTACGCTGACCTGTGGGCAGCCAGGTTCCTCATCATTCGCACTGCCTCCATTTCGGATCAAACATGGTTAATGCAAACAGGCACCGCATATTCGCCGAGTCTGCACCATGACCGCACAATTCCAGGACCTCGCGCCATCGGGGCAAGATCCCACCGATTACGACAAATCGCACGCCAAACTATACATGCGCTTGCTGGATGCGGCCGCTGACGGCGCGCATTGGGAGGAAGCCGTGCGGGTGCTGTTCGACCTCGATCCCGCCCGTGAACCCGAACGCTGCCGACGCATCCATGACAGCCATCTCGAACGCGCCCGCTGGATGAACCACACCGGCTATCGGCATCTCCTGCGACCGGCTCACCGCTGAGAGGCTTGCGCACCTGCGTGATGCCCTTTCGACATCACGCAATGCCCTCCACCGGGCTTCCAACACCCTCGTCGCGCCCCGAAAAATCACACGCTCGACTTACGCGCACCACGCGGGAGAGTTGATGCGGATGAGTTCCCCGATCATCGAACTGGCGAGACGACCGCAGCTACGATTTCTTCGATACACTGCCGATAGAAAAGTATGGCCTGGGAGTGCCTTCGCAGATACCGCCCTTATCAGGACGATTACGCCAGACTGGTCGATGCTGGCGCCGAGACTCAGCCGCTGCCTGACGACAGGCAGCAGCGCTGGGGGTTGCGATTTCCCTGCAGACCATGAAGTTTTTTCCCTACAGCAACAGGTGGTGTGGTCGCCGCAGAGCAATCCCGCCGTCCTCTTTCTGACAGCACGGCCGAACTTCCTGCCGTCCGGCTCAAACAGCCTCGCCGACAGGTTCGTTGCGGGCCGTGATGGCCCTGAAGGAGCCTATGCCGGTCTTCCCGAGCACGACCTCCAGCTACTCTTCCTACCCGGCATATCCGCACACGACCAGCTTGCGGCGGTCGTCCCCATCGATGACGACATCCTCGATCGCATCGATGCGCTGACACGCCTCGCGCGCGCCTGGCTCCAACGTCCGCCATTGCG
>JAUCCH010000029.1:0-14037 GCA_034676385.1 Leucobacter sp. | reverse complement strand
GCCCGCGACAACGGCAGCGGCCAGCAGGTAGCTGCCACCGTACCCGAGGTTCCAGAGTTGCGCGCGAAACGCGATGATCAGCCCGAGCGCGACCAACAGCAGCGGTGCCATCACGGTCAGGGTCTGCTGGAGCCCGCTGCCCTGCGTGCCAAGGCGCAGCACCTCAGCGGTAATTAAGGAAAGAGAGTAGGCGCCCATCAGAAAGATGATGAACCCACCTGCAGCGAGCGCGAGCACCAGCGGGGTGACCGTGCGCAAGAGGAGGTCTACGACCCTTTGCGATGCAGAAGGTACGAGCTTCTCACAAGGCTTTCTGCGGTCGAGCTAGCTTTGGACGCCGTGCCTGCCGAAGGTGCCGAGTGGTTCTCAGGCGTCACAGGTGCCGTCATCGGAGCACACCCCCGACCATAAGCGTGCCCACTCGTTCACGTACCCGGTCACCGGTGTTTTGAACCCGGCCAACGATCTTGCCGTGCGAGATCACTTCGATCCGATCGACGAGCAGGATCAGCTCTTCGAGGTCTGTGGAGATAAGCAGCACGGCGCAACCATTATGAGCGAGGCTCCGGATCTCCTGGTGCACGAGCCGCACGGTCTTGAGGTCGAGCCCGTAGCTGGGCTTGTGAAAGACCACCACACGCGGCTCATCAGAGAGCTCGCGAGCGAGCAGTATTTTCTGAATGTTGCCGCCGGAGAGCGTGCCTGCTGGCGCTTCAGTCGACAGAGGCCCGAATGCCGTAACGTTCGATCAGCTTCTGGCGTTTTCGCCTCGACAGCGGCATGGTTCATGCGCCCGAATCGCCAGAACGGTCGCTCCCCGATGCGCTTCAAGAGCAGGTTGAGTGCCACGCTGAATGAGCTAGCGATCCCCTCATGCATCCGATCATCGGTGACGTAACGCACGCCGAGTCGCTGTCTTTGCCGAATGGAAGCTCGGGTGAGGTCTTGGCCATCGCCCATCACCGTTAGCTAGTGGGCTTGCGCTGCCCCGCGATCACCTCGGCGAGGTGTCGCTGGCCGTGCCCGTCGATGCCCGCAACGCCGACGATTTCACCAGCGTGAATCTTCAGGGTGACGGCTTTGAGCGGGGTGCCTTCGTGGGCAGCTGCTGTGCTGACGTGTGTAATGCTCAGTAGCTCTTTTGTGGCGGGTTGCGATGTTTCTCTCGCACTCGGAAGTTCGCGGCCAAAGTCACCTTGTGCACTGGTCGTTTCGCCGAACATGGCTGCGAGGATCAGCGCGGTGTTCTGATCCTCGTCCCCGTGGCGCAGTTCTTCTCCTTCGAAGCGACGCACCACCTTTCCCTCGCGCAGCCCACCGTGATGCGGTCGCCGAGCGTGAGGGCCTCGTCGAAGACTTTATGGGTTACAAAGATCGCTGTTGCGACACCGTTGGTAGTCAGGCGGCGGATACTTTTCATGAGGTACTTTGATGCCCTGCGCGGCAAGCATCGAGGTGGGCTCATCAAGTACGAGCACGCTTGGCTGCGCCCGCATGGCCGTTGCGATCTCAAGCTGCTGTCGCTGGCCAAGTCCCCAACTCGCTGACCTTCTGGCCTGGGTCGATCTCAGCGCCAAGCAAGTCGCTGAGCTCTTCCAGGCGCTCGCGGGCCGTTGCCCTGTCGACCAGAGCCCCCGGTGCTGAGCCAGCATCAGGTTGTCAATCACCGACATCGTGGGGATCAGCTTCGAATGCTGGTAGACAATTCCGATCCCTTTTTCATGCGCGACTGCAGGCGAGTGCAGGTCGACCGAAACACCCTCGAGCTCTATAGAGCCCTCGTCTGGCTGTTGCAGACCCGCAAGGGTCGAGATCGTGTCCATTTGCCCGCACCGTTCTCTCCGAGCAGGCAGTGCACCTCGCCCGCATGAGCGTCGAGCGACACTGAGGCGTTCGCGACGACCTCGCCGAAGCGCTTGGTAACGTCGCGAACCCTCAGTGCTGGTGGGGCGCTATGCAATGGGTTACCTACCGGTGCCCTTTGCGTCAATCAGTGCCTGCACCGCAGCCTTGTCGGCCGTGTACTCCACCTTGATTCGGTCATTCTTCATGGCGTCGGTTGCGCGAGCCACTTCTTTGGTGATGTCTTCGGTGAGCGATGGTGTCTGCTGTAGTGTCAGGCCGCCGTTTGCGACGGTGAGCTCATAGCTCTTCGTGCCGAAGGTGCCATTCTCGATGTCCTCGATCGCTTGCACATAAGTGTCGGTGTAGTTCCACAGCACCGAGGTGAGCACGGTGTCAGGATTCTCGACGATTTCAGTCACGTCACCAATTGTCGCGATATAGGAGATTGGGTAGTCGGTCTGTGCGGTCTCGATCGCTTGGAGATAGCCGATCGTCGCACCATCGCCCATTCCCATGATCACATCAGCTCCCGCAGCGATGACCTGGTTCGTGACGCTCGTGCCACCGGCCGAGTCACCGTAGTTTGCCGGGCCCACATAGGCGAGCACGATCTCGATGTCGGAGTCGACCGCGTAGACGCCCTGCGCGAAACCGCCCGCCATGAGGACCCAGTTCAGGTTCTCTGCCGACGCCACGATTCCGACCTTCTTGGTTTAGGTCTTCATTGCGGCCGCGATACCGGCGAGGTATGCGCCCTCTTGGGGTTGCGGGATCGCGGTAGCTACCTTGCCCGGCACGTTGTTCTCGAAGTCGACGACCAGGGTGGGCACCCCGGTCTGCACGCCGACTCGGTGACCCGCGGCGTTGAACCCGCTGGCGTGGGCGATCACGAAACCGACCCCGTCTTCTGCCACCTGAGTCAGGATAGTCTCGGTGTTGTCGTAGCCGACATTCGAGTGATCCTCGAGTTCAATACCAAGCTCTTCGGCGGCGGCTTGCGCGCCACGCAATCCCTGCTGATTCCAACCGTGGTCGGACTCCTTCTCAGGGGTGACAATCGCGAAGCTCGTCACGGGGGTACCTTGCGCCGCCTCCCCTGAGTCGCCTGGCACAGTGTCGGCGCCGCGCCCTGAGCAACCCGCGGTCAGGGCGATGCCTGCCACTACGAGCAACGCCAGAGTCGCTTTGGTCGCCCGACGAGCCCTCACCGAGGGCGCTGGGCGCACAGCCTTCTTCGCGCGATTGGCGTCTCCTGCGTGTCCGGCCCCCGCCGTATCCACAGCAAATTCTGCCGTTGCTCCCTGTGCCGCTGACTCTGCGCGCATGATCCAAACTCCCTCGTGTCCCACACCGCCAACATTTCGACGGTCTACTCAATGATTCTGGATCAGGGCAATGCAATGGACCACGGCCATGGTTGCCGGGGCGGAGAGTGGTCCACTGGAGCCTCGAGCCCAAGCCATACCAACCGAACCGCATAGCGTTCGTCGAGCCGCACCCCGCTTGATGAGTGAAGCCTATGTGGATCGACAAAAAGGGTGCGGCTCGGCGGAACGAATATCGCTCAGTGAGAGCCGGGGCCTGAGGCGCCGAAGGCCGGGCGATCCTCGAATTTAGGGGCGTCAGCGTAGTGTGCCCACTGGTAGCAGTACTCGGCCACCGGGTCACGTCCAAGGTTGCCGATGCAGATCATGTCGCGGTATCGCTGGGTGCCCTGCTGCTCAAAGTGCACGCGACAGATGACGCGGAACCCATCCTCGGCGGAGGCGCGGCTTTCATCGGCGGTGCCCGCTTTACCAGGGTCACCTTCTGGGTCACCGCCACCGGTGCTCGAATCACCAGGCACAGGGTTTTGGGAGGGAGCCCAGCACTCGGTAGCCCCGACGGGCCCTTCAGGCTCGGCATCACGAGCCGCGATTTCAGCAAGCTGCCCGATCGCGGCGTAGTCTTGCACGCTTACGGTTGCTTCGTCGACGCTCGGGCCTTCGGCGTCACCGAGTTCAACAGTGCCACCGGCACCCCCGGCACATCCCGCAACACCAAACAGCGTCACTAAAGCAGCGATCGCGAGGGATCGTCTGGCCACCTGCGGGCCGCGCATGAGTAGTGGCGTTACGCTGTAACAGCGGCCGCGTCGGCAGCCGCAGCATCGGCGGCGTCAGCTGAGCCGCTCAGGCCGAGCACTGCACCGGTGTCTGCGAGAGTTTCAGCGGCGAGTGCGGCGTCGTGGTTAACACCGGTGCCGAATGCCGGAATGTGTTTAAGCACCTCGGCCTTCCACTCGCTCTCAAACTTCTCAGGGAAGCACTGCGCCATTACGTCAAGCATCGCGTGTACCGCTGTCGAAGCTCCGGGAGAGGCACCCAGCAGGCCAGCAATCGTGCCGTCGCCACCGGTGATTACCTCAGTGCCGAACTGCAGAATGCCACCCTTCTTTGGGTCCTTCTTCATGACCTGCACGCGCTGGCCAGCAGTAATCATGTGCCAATCTTCGGCACGCGCCGAAGGCATGTATTCGCGCAACGCATCGAGCTGTTTCTCGTGCGTTGCGAAGACCTCACCGAGCAGATACTTCTCGAGCGCAAACTCTTTCAGGCCGACCTGGATCATCGGGCCCAGGTTGTGTGCGCGGATCGAGCCAGGCAGATCCCACCACGAACCCTTTTTCAGGAAGTTCGGGCTAAACCCTGCGTATGGCCCGAAGAGCAGGCTGGCCTTGCCGTCGACGATGCGGGTGTCGAGGTGCGGCACCGACATTGGGGGTGCCCCAACCGCGGCCTTACCGTACACCTTGGCGCGGTGCTCGCGCACGATCTCGGGGTTGTCGCAGCGGAGGAACTTGCCGCTAATCGGGAACCCTCCGAAGCCCTTGATCTCGGGAATACCGGAAGACTGCAGTAGTGAGAGTGCCCCACCGCCAGCCCCAACGAATACGAAACGGGCGTTCAGAGTGTCGACCGCGTATCCGGTGCGGTGCAGAATCTCGACGTCCCAGCTACCATCTTTCAGGCGGCGCAACTTCGTGGCCTGCTGACCGAGCGACAGCTCGGCCCCCTCAGCGACGAGATGGTCAATGAGCTGGCGTGTGACCTCACCGAAGTCAACGTCGGTGCCGCTTTCCGAACGAGTCGCAGCGAAGACTTCGTCCTTTGAGCGGCGCTCAATGAGCATCGGGGTCCACTCAGCAATTTTCTCGGCGTCTTCGCTGAATTCCATATCTGCAAAGAGCGGCTCGCTCTTCAATATCTCAAAGCGGCGACGCAGGTAGTCAACGTTCTTCTCACCCTGCACGAAAGTCATGTGCGGGGTGGCATTGATGAAGCTCTGGGGGTGCGAAAGGACACCGTCTGTAACGAGCGATGACCACCACTGGCGAGAGAGCTGAAACTGCTCGTTAATCTCGATCGCTTTGTTCGGGCTCATGCTGCCGTCTGCCGCTTCGGGCATGTAGTTCAGCTCGCACAGGGCGGCGTGACCGGTGCCCGCGTTGTTCCACGCGTTGCTTGATTCGGTTGCCACCTCTTCGCGTGCCTCGATGATCTGAATCGACCAATCCGGCTGCACCTGCTTAATGAGGGTGCCGAGAGTGGCGCTCATGATCCCGCCGCCGATGAGTACTACGTCAACCGTGTTCTTGCTCACAATCTTCAATTCTAGCTCGCAGTTTGGTTCTTCGTGCCATTGCATCCCTCGCGCGCGCGTTTCGTTAGGTTTCGATCTTCGTTTTCGAGGATCAGGCCTCACCCCAAGCAAGCTGACGCGCTCGACGCAGTGTGCCCGCTTCGGCGTCAATGAGCCCACGGTATCCGAGCCGCCGCGCTTCACTGGCGCGCTGCGCCCCCACCGACAACGGGCCTGATCTCGCCCGCGAGGCTGAGCTCACCAATCGCAGCAAGATTATGGGGCAGCGGCTTGTCGGCAACCGCAGAGATGACGGCGAGCGCAATCGCGAGGTCAGCGGCAGGCTCGACGAGCCGAACCCCGCCCACCGTGGAGACGTAGACGTCTTTGTCGTGCAGTCGCACACCCACGCGACGTTCGAGCACCGCGAGGATCATCGCAACTCGTGCCGAATCAACCCCGCTCGTAACGCGCCGCGGGTTTGGCGTAGCGCTCGTTGCTACGAGGGCCTGGACTTCAACCGGCAGCGCACGCCGCCCTTCCATCGCCACCGTGGCGCAAGTGCCACTGACCGGCTCGCTGCCTCGGCTGAGGAACAGCCCCGACGGGTCGGGCACCTCAGAGATGCCCGTACTGGTCATCTCGAAGCAGCCGATCTCATCGGTGGGGCCAAAGCGGTTCTTCAGGCTGCGCAGAAACCGCAGCGCGCTCTGGCGGTCACCCTCAAAATGGCAGACGACATCGACGAGGTGCTCGAGGAGCCGGGGGCCCGCGACACTGCCGTCTTTTGTCACATGGCCGACGAGGATCACCGGAAGTGACCGAGCCTTCGCCTCTCGAATGAGTGCGCTCGCGACTTCGCGCACCTGCGCTGGGCCACCAGCCCCACCCTCGACCTGGTCACTCGCGAGTGTCTGCACTGAGTCGACGATGACAAGCTCGGGCCGCACTGCTTCGATGTGGCCAAGTACGGTTGCCAGGTCGTTCTCGCTCGCGAGGTACAGAGTGTCGTGCAGAGCACCGGTGCGCTCGGCGCGCATGCGCACCTGACCCGTGGACTCTTCGCCACTCGCGTAGAGCACTCGCGCCCCTGTGCTTGCGATACGCGCAGCGACGTCAAGCAGCAGGGTCGACTTGCCAACACCGGGCTCACCCGAGAACAGCACAACCCCACCCGGAACAATGCCACCGCCGAGCACTCGATCAAGCTCGCTGATGCCACTTGGCCGATGTGCTGCAGATTCGCCCGCAAGCTCTGTAATCGGCCTCGCTTCACGACCCTTTGTGGGAGCTGTCGCGCGCACGGTCTTCCCCAGTGTCGCCCGTGGCGCCCCAGCTTCAACGACTGTGCCCCACTGCTGACACTCACCGCAGCGACCGACCCATTTCGGGGCCTGCCAGCCGCACTCGGAGCAGACATATGAGCTGGTGTTTTTTGCCATGCTGCGACACTATCGCCCACCACCGACGTTCTGAGCGTCGCACCCCCTCTGCTGCATCCGCCAGTAAAGTTGAGATGGTATGGGTGTGGCGCGATCCTCGCGCAACATTCCAACGCCACCACCACAGCCACCGAACAAAGGCCACAACGTGAGCGCAAGCTTTTTCGCACTGCTCGACGACATCGCCGTGCTCGCGAGAGCGGCAGCCGCATCGATCGACGACGTAGTGGCCGGAGCCGCGAAGGCCTCAGCCAAGTCAGCCGGTGTGGTCATCGACGACGCTGCCGTCTCGCCTCAGTACGTGCAGGGCCTCAGCCCGAAGCGCGAGTTGCCGGTTGTCTGGAAGATCACCCGCGGCTCGCTCATCAACAAAGCGCTCATCATCATCGGCATTATGCTGCTCAGCACGTGGGCACCGTGGGTCTTCCCGTGGCTACTACTCGTTGGTGGCACCTACCTGGCCTATGAGGGCGCAGAAAAGGTGTGGCACTGGATCGGCGCAAAGCGAGGCCACGAGACGACAGTTGAGGACGTCGTCGAGCGAACCACGACTTCAGAGAAGCAGATCGTGGCAAGCGCTGTGCGCACAGACCTCGTACTTTCCATCGAGATCATGCTGATTTCCCTCGCAAACATCGATGCAGATTCGTGGCTGATTCGCCTCGCTACCCTCATCGTCGTCGCGATCCTCATGACAGTTGCCGTGTACGGCACCGTGGCACTGCTCGTGAAAATGGATGACGCCGGCTTCTGGTTGCGCCGACGCCGGCCGCGCGCACTCAAGGTGCTGGGTACGTGGCTCGTAAAGGCGATGCCGTGGGTGTTCCGTGGGCTCACCGTGGTCGGCGCGATTGCGATGCTCTGGGTTGGTGGCCACATCCTGCTCGCGAATCTCGCTGAGGTCGGCGTGCCCGGCCCCTACGGCATCGTGAGCGCAATCACGCACTCCGTTCACGCGCCAGCCATCGTGACCTGGTTCATCGACAGCGGCCTTTCGGCGATCTTCGGGCTCGCGTGGGGCGCGGTTGTCGTGCTCGTATTGAACCTCGTAGCGCGGCTACGCTTTAAGAGCCCGCGAGCTACGGACCAGCAGCAGTAGTACACCGCCGAGTCCCATACCCGCAGCACCGAGGATCCAGGGCATCAAGGCGTCTCCAGATCCGGTGGCGGCGAGCTTCGCGCCACCGGAATGTGTACCGTCCGACTCAGATGGCCCACCGCCCGGGGCTTCCGCGCAGTCAGGCGCAGCAAATTCGTGTGCCCACTCGGCATTGAGGCCAGCGGCCAGCTCGAACCCGTCACGCGCGACTGCGGCGACCAACACGCTCTGTGGCGATGCCACTGCGTGGTCACCGGCCTCCGCGGTCTCACCATTCAGCGTGTACTGGACCCCCTCAACATCCGGGATGCGTACGCTCGCTCCGAGATCGCAAGTTGCGTCACGCCACTCCGGTGCGGCAAGCTCAGCTACCTCTACCGCCTGGAACGAAGGTGGACCGAAGTAGAAGCTCGCCCGCTGACACTCGTTCGATGGTGGCCCGTAGATGTAGTGATAGGTGGCATTGTCAAAGAAAGTCATGCTCTGCCCAGGTGCAATTATTTGCGGATACACCTGACGAACCGGATCGTCTACCGGCTCTATGAACTGCGTAAGACAGTGGTCGAGCGGTTAGTCTCCCTGCAGAGCTGGGTTCATCTGGAAAACAAAGTTCGAATTGAAACCATAAACCGTCACCGGCTCAGTGCCATTGTTCGTCAGTGCGAACTGGTAGTAGAAGGTGTAGCCGGGCCCAACACCGCCAGAGCCGGTCGCACCAGAGTCAGTGCGCCACTGCAGTGTGTGCGAGGTACGAGCAACATCTGCCGGCATGTCCCAGTTCTTCGGATCATTGCCCTGGGCGTGCGCCGGAGCTGGCATCGCAAAGAACGCAAACGCAGCAAGGACCGCCGCAAGTAGTAGGGCGAGAGTCCGCGGGAGTCGCCGTGATCCTCTCATATCCGAAGTCGCTTTACTCGACAAATCCGCAACTGCCATAATCGCTCTCCCCCTGAAAGCCCTCATCGCTAACGACTAAAACGCTGATCAGCGTATGCCGCATGACATTCCACCCTAGCCAATCAATTGAAGAAGCTCTCACCAGCAATGAATCACCTACCGCCCGAAGCCCTAGACAGCGCCCAAGATGTGCAAGATTGCTGAGCCAACGAACCAAAAACCACCAGCACTTCCCAGCTAGCCTGCACAAGCCGTCGGTACGATACCCCTTATGGGTATTAAGAAAACCGCCATCGCACTATCACTGCTCGCAACGCTCGGTCTTGCCGGTTGCGCACCCGCGGCAGTCGCCCCGGACGAAGGCTCCAGCTCGGCACAGACTGCGACCCCCAGGGCCATTGACGAGATCCTCGAAAGCCTCGAGCTCGACCAAACCAACCCGCAAGCGTTGATCAATGCACTCGATGCGATGCCCGTCGCTGACCGCCCGAGCGATCTCATTGCCTCAGTGCTGCCAAACGCGGTCACTCTGCAGCCGGGCCAGCCAGACGAGCTGACGCTACCGCTCGATGGCCAGGACTTCTACGTCTCGATGGCTCCATATGTGTCACAGACCCACCCCTGCACGTTCCACAGCCTGACGACCTGCCTTGGTGAACTGCAAAATACTCCAATCGAGTTGACCGTGACCGACCTTGCAAGCGGCGAGGTTGTTATTTCAGAGAGCACAAGCACAGCCGACAATGGCTTCGTCGGCGTCTGGCTACCACGCGATAGGGAATATTCGGTACGAATTGATTCCGAGGGCGGCAGCACCGAGCAGATCATAAAAACTGGGGCCGAGGATCCGACCTGCATCACCACCCTCCAGCTGACGTAACCCGACCTTCTCGCGCTTCGTTGTCATACGCAACGACTAGCGTTGAAGGGTGACTCTCGAAGCCCCACTCCCGCCAGCCCCCGTGCGCTGGTGCGTCGTTGGGTCGAGTAACGATCTCGGCGAGAATGGCAGGGGCGAGGATCACAACTACCTCGTTGCAATCGACGTTGATGCTGAGGGGCAGTGCTCTACGCCGCACCGTTTTCTCGCCAGCGAGCTACACGAGTTCATCGCGGGGCGCGACGCCGAAGCTCCACTTCGATGGGTGTGGCACGACACCGCGCTGCGATACCCCGCGATACTCCGCGCGGGTGTGCGTGTGGAACGCTGCTATGACCTGCGTTTGTGTCATCGAATCCTCTCGCACTCCAGCTCAGTCAGCGACAAGAGTGCGCTACTGGCGGCCAGCGAGTGGGAGGTAGCCGCCGACCCCGGCGATCCAATGCGGGGCGCAGACGAGCCAACTCTCTTTGAGATTGCCACGACACCGCGACACCGCACTGCGCCCGACACCATTGATGCTGCACTCGCTGAGTTCGATAGGCAACGGTCTGCGCTCGCGACAGCCAAGAACCCCGGTCGACTCTCGCTCCTACTTTCGGCCGAGTCGGCGGGCGCTCTGATCGCAGTCGAGCTCTCCGGTGCGGGAGTGCCGTGGGACGTTGCGGAGCACGACCGAATTCTGACGGAAGCGCTAGGGCCGCGCCCCCCGCTCGGCGCAAAGCCTGACCATATGGTTCAGGTGGGCGAGGCGGTCAGACAAGCGCTCGGCGACCCGTCGGTAAGCATTGATTCACCGCCAAAGCTGCTTCGGGCGCTCCGCGCGGCGGGCCTCGAAGTCGACTCAACCTCACGCTGGGAGCTCGAAGAACACGAGCACCCTGCTGTCGCACCCCTCTTGCACTACAAGAAACTTGGCCGACTATTCAGCGCGAACGGGTGGGCCTGGCTCGACGAATGGGTGCGCGATGGCAGGTATCGGCCCGTGTACGTCCCGGGCGGCGTCGTGACCGGACGGTGGGCATCGAGCGGCGGAGGGGCGCTTCAGCTCCCCAGGCTCCTGAGGCCCGCCCTTCGGGCAGACCCAGGGTGGCTGCTTGTTTCTGCTGATGTCTCTCAGCTAGAGCCTCGGGTGCTCGCGGCGATGTCTGGCGATCGCGCGATGGCTGCGGCTGGCCACGGGAAAGACCTCTATGCCGGCATCGTTGAGAGCGGAGCCGTTGCTTCTCGACAGGAAGCCAAGATTGCGGTGCTCGGTGCGATGTATGGGTCGACTACTGGTGGTGCGGGAAGGCTCGTCCCCCGGCTTCGCCGAACCTTTCCGTCCGCCATGCGGCTGGTCGATGAAGCCGCCAAGGTTGGCGAGCAGGGCGGGATCGTATCGACCTGGCTCGGTCGAAGCTCGCCGCCTCCCGGCGAAGAGTGGGCGGCTCTACAGTCTGAGGCAAGCCTTCCCGGAGCCACTCGTCGCGACGAAGACACTGCGAGGCGGGTAGCGAGAGAATTCGGCAGATTCACTCGAAATTTCATTGTGCAGGGCACCGCTGCCGAATGGGCGCTGGCCTGGATGGCGGAGCTTCGGCTTCGATTGGGCACCTTCGAACCAACGTCGACTGGCCAGTCAGCAAGTGCATCAGGGCCAGTCTTTGCAAGGCTCCCTCACCTGGCGTTCTTTCTCCATGACGAGGTAATCGTGCACACGCCCCGCGAGCATGCGGACGCGGTGTCCACCGCTATCGAGGAGTCTGCGGCTACCGCTGGCCGTTTGCTCTTTGGCGATGCACCAGTAGACTTTCGGCTTGACCTTCGTATCTCAGAACACGCGACCAAGGATTGACTTCACATCACTCCTCGTTCACCTCACGGTTGCTTTCTCAGCACACAGTGGTAAAGTAACGAAATGGTAACAGGAGGAAATGCGTGAAATTGTTCCACTCTTTGAATCTAAAGAGCGGCTTGAAGTCAATGCGACGCACTCTAGTTACAGCTAGTGCACTTCTGAGCGTAGGCGGCTTACTCACCCTTACTGCGCTCCCCGCAAACATGACAATGCCTCTTGCAGAAGAGTCCGCCGGATCAGTGCAGGCGCAGAACCTGATTTCTGCGAACGCCGAGCCGGGCGCGAAGGCTCTCGAGGTTATTGGCGAGGTTGGTGCCGAAACAGCTCCGCTGCAGATCATTGGCGCGAACGGGCTTTTTGATTCTCGACTGATCTCAAACACCAAGCTGCGCTACCCTTTCGACCAGCAGGTAGCCCTCACTGACGGCTTCGGCTACCGAAGCGCCCCGGTTGCGGGCTTCCACAACGCACAAGACCTTGACGCCGGCGACGGCGCCACAATTCGCATCATCGGCGACGGCATCGTCACCAAAGCAGGCTCTGCCGACTGGTGCGGCTTCGCACTTGAGGTACAGCACAAGGTCGATGGCGAAGACGTGACTAGCCTGTACTGCCACATGCAGAACAATTCGCACAGCTACCAGGTAGGCGACATCGTCAGTGCTGGCGATGAGGCCGGACGAGTCGGCAACACGGGCCAGTCATATGGCGCACACCTGCACCTCGTGCTGCGAGTAGGTGGCGCACCGGTTGATCCTCTGCCCTTTATCGCGAAGCACTCGAACTAGCCCGCTTACACCTGCGCCAACGCAGGAGACGCACATCGTGAACCGGCGGGTCAAGTAAGCCAATTCACTTGAAGTGCCCGCTACGGGTCACCTGACCCTCGCCAAAGTTGCGCTGAGATCACCCGGCGCCTCCCAACTCGCCCCAAACGCCACTCCGAAGCTATTGATCTTGCCCAACCGCGAGCAGCGTAAAGCGGCTCATCGCATTTGTGAGTGTAGATACGGTCTGAACCCGCCAGCCTCAAGGAGCGACCGGGCGATGTAGTTCGTGAGGTTCCGGAACCCGAGCGCGGACCCGCGGAGGTGCTCGAGCCTGCCGTTGATCGCTTCGGTTGGTCCGTTCGATGTTCTCGGGTGATCGAAATACGCGAGGATGTCCACCCCTCGCCGGTCGAGCGTGTACGCGAGTTTCCGGAGCTCGGTGAACCTGGCCGGCGTGGTCTGTTTCACCGTGTCGATGAGCTCCCGTAACCGCTTCCCGGCCAAGACCTGCGAGCTTCTCCCGGTACGCGGCGACGACTTGCTGGTACACGCGCCATGCCCGCCACACATCCCCATGACGGGGGTCAGCGAACACCGCATCAAGCCTCGCCTGCTGCTTCACGGTGAGAAACGCCTCACCCGTCCTGAGGGCCCGCCGGATCGCATACAGCGGGTCACCGCGGCGGCCCCGATGTCCAAGGGTCTCCTGTTGCACTCGCTGCCTGGTGCGATCGAGCGCGTCACCGGCGAGCTGGACGACATGGAACGGGTCCATCACTTCGACGGCGTCAGGGAGGTGCTCTTTCGATGCGGTCTTGAACCCGGTGAATCCGTCCATCGCGACGACCTCGATCCCGTCACGCCATGCTTGTGTGCGGTCGCTCAGCCAGCGACTGAACACCTGCTTGGAACGGCCCGGCACCATGTCGAGGAGCCTGGCCGGGCCTCGTTTCTCACGTACCGGGGTGAGATCGATGAGCACGGTGACGTACTTGTCACCTCGGCGGGTGTGCCGCCACACATGCTCATCAACACCGATCACCGTGACCCTGTCAAACCG
Organism: Leucobacter sp.; assembly: GCA_034676385.1. Lineage (GTDB taxonomy): Bacteria > Actinomycetota > Actinomycetes > Actinomycetales > Microbacteriaceae > Leucobacter. The sequence goes on along the minus strand of JAUCCH010000029.1, from coordinate 583 downwards.
GGCCGGATCATTGATCAGCGCCCGGTGACCCTCGGCCAGGATCGCGGCATTCGCGGTGTGCCAAGACACTCCGAGATTCGCGGCCGTGCGCGACACGGTGAGGTGATCGATCACGACCGCTTCGAGCGCGAAACGCAGCCCTGCCCGGGTGAGCTTCGCCCGTTCCGGTGCTGCCATGCTTGCTGGTGTCCTCACGCCACACCTTCCGGCACCAATCACATCGGTATCGGCGCACCCGGATTTTCAGCGTCGTGGCACGATGCCCGAACGGGGTATGCGCCAAGGTCCGCGTCACGGTATCGCGCAGCATGCCCTCAGCGCCACACCGCCGACACCACGGGTCGGGCTCGATGACGCGGCAGTCCAGCACGACCCTGCCGGGCTCGAATCTAATCAACCGCGGTCAGGCCGAGCTCATCAAGTCGGCAGAAAGTCGTGAGATCGGCAGGTTGGAAGGTAGCGTGGTGCATGTCGAGGTCTTTCGGATGGGGAGCGTCAGAACTTCCATCATCGGGAGGACCTTCGACCCATCTCCACGGCACCACACCGCGGAGCACTTCTACACTCTTAAATGCGAAGAGCC
>JAUCCH010000028.1:0-13285 GCA_034676385.1 Leucobacter sp. | reverse complement strand
CCACCCCGTTCTGTATTGCGTTGGCGATGCCAGCGCAGCACCGTGTTTTCAACCGTGACAAAGATCGCGTTGAGGGCCAGACCAAGTAGACCCAGCATGATGATGGCTGCCCACATGTCTGCAACCTGAAATGTCCGCTGAGACAGGAGAACGGAGTGCCCGTCCCGCGCTCGCCCCAACCATTTCGGAAAGTACGATGAGGGTAATCGAGTAAAGCAGGCTGGTGCGAACACCGGCCATGACCATGGGACCGATCGCTGGGAGAGTCATATGCAGCAACTGCCGCCAGCGTCGAACCGCATACACGCGGGCAATATCTCCGAGCGCTGGATCAACATTTCTTACTGCGTCGATTGTGCTCAGGAGCGTGGGCCACACTGCACCAAAGGCGATGAGCCCAATACGCATTTGCGGGCCGATGCCTAGCATCACCATCGCGATGGGCAGCAGTGCAGGCGGCGGGATCGAACGCATGAAGCTGAAGATTGGGGCGGTTGCGTCATGCAACCAGCGAACTCTCCCGATAATGAGACCGAGCACTACCCCGATAAAGACGGCAACAATGAATCCAGCAAGCAAATTGGTAACCGTGGGCAGCACATGGGTCTGAAACCCTTCCATCGTGAAGTATTTCCCAATGGCGACCATCGTGGCCTCGAACTTTGGTACATAAAAGCTACTCGAGTTTCGCGAGGCGAATACCCACAACACAAGAATTGCTATCGGCAGCCAAATCAGTACGCCAACACGAGTTGTCGCAGGACCAAACTTTTTCGCATCATGCGACTCATGAGCTGCCCCGCTCTCTGTTGCTTGGGCTCCACTGCATGGATCTCCGCTCGATGAGACTGAACAGGCGGTCAAGTCCGAGCCCAAGCAGTCCGATAGCAATGATCAGCGCGTACATGTTCACGGTTTGCCCGGTACTCTGTGCGATCCCAAGCCGCATACCCGAGGCCCGGAGCACCACCGATAAGCTCAGTGACAATACTTGCGATAAGCGCACCGACCACGGAAAGCCTGAGGCCCACAACGAAGTAAGGGCCGATGCTCGGGATAACAATCTCCGCGAGCCTTCGCATGCGTCGCACCCGATGAATTCTTGCCATATCGATCAAAGTTGAATCGATGTCTCTCATGCCGTATGTAGTTTGAATGAACACTGGCCAAAATGAGGTGTAGATGACGAGCGCTAGTTTCATTTCCAGGCTCGTCCCAAACAAGAGCAACCCCACGGGCAAAAGAGCTACCGGAGGGATGGGTCGCAGAAGCTCAAAAACGCAGCCCGGTCGTGCTGTGTCGGACAAACACGAAGGTACCGTCGAGCACGCCAAGCGCCAGCGCTGCAACGGTCGCAATAATTAGGCCGAGGCCTGAACTCCCCCGAGTTTGTCCGGCGGCAACCCAGAATCCCCTGTCTCCAAAGAGCGCGACGAACGCACCGAAGATCTGCGAGGGGGCGGGAACTGATACGCCACTTTCGGGCCCTGCCGCTCTGATGGCAAGCTCCCACGCAGCGATACACACGATCGTTGCGATTAGTCCGGGCATGGCCAGAGCGGGTGACCCCGGCCAAGCCTTGGCGTCTGCCCGCGGAAATCACCGGGGCAGACGCCGTAGCCTGTAATGACATTAGCGAACCATGCTGGCCGCGTCAGGGGTGTTTTCGAGCCAGCCGACAGACACGAGCTGGTCAATCTGCTGCTTCCGACCAGATTGTCACCGAGTCAGAAGTGAACGTGGGAATTCGCATGTTTTCTACCACTGATGCATCCATGCCCGAGTACTCAGCGATCTGTGCGCGTACCTCGTCGGTGTGAGCGTTCGCGTATTCAACAGACTTCTCCATCGCGCGCACGAACGCATCCACGGTATCAGCGTTGCCCTCGATAAACGGCAGCACTGAGAAGTAACCACTGGTCGGCCCATCTGGAGCGGTCTCGTACACTGGCGAGCTCACGACTGGATATCCGGCAGCGACTGCCTGTGAGGTGAATGGTTCTGCGAGGTAGGCTGCATCGACGTCCCCGCGATCCACCGCTCCCATTCCGTCTGCCATGGGAAGTTCAACGAACTCAACCGTATTCGGGTCTACCCCCGCAGCTTCGAACGCCAGCACCATCGAAAGGTGCGGGCCGCCACGCAATGCGTTGATAGCCACGCGCTTCCCCAGCGAGTTCGAGAGAGGCTCTCGATCCCGCTGTCCTTTTGCAACGATTCAGTGCTGAATAGTCTTCCTCTGGCGATGCTGGCTTCGCAATCCCGCCGACGACAAACTGCGCGGGAACCCCTGAAGCGACGATCGGAATCATCGGAATCATCGCACCGTAAGCAAACTGAATTTCTCCATTGAGCAAAAGCGGCACCGCTGCCGCAGCTCCCTGCGCATTCTGCAGAGTAACGTCGAGACCTTCTTCCTCAAAGAAGCCCTGCTCGACTCCAAGGTAGATGGGAGCGACGTCAGCTACGGGCACAACCGCAACTTTCACCGGTGTGAGCGCAGCTCCGTCGTTCTCTGCTGGCTTCGTAGTTGACGAACCCCCTGCGCAACCCGACAGCAAGAGTGCCGAGGCTGCGGCGAGCGCAATCAGTGTTTTCTTTCATGTGTTACTCCTTTGTAGTGTGCGGTGAAGCTTGGTCGCTAGTCGCCTTGCTGGGATATTGGGTGTTCAGTGGCAACACGATCTATAGGGCAGATTCGATGTGTGAGTCTCCGTGACTGCGCAGCGCTTCGGTTGCGGAGATATTGAGCTGGAAGCGCCCACCATCGGGGCTTATTGCGACTTGGTAGCGGGAACGAGCCTGGTCTATATTGATGAGGCCGTTCTCTACATCCCTCAATACGCGTAACGGGTCTCGATTTTCAGGTGGCCCGTACCCTCCGCCGCCTCCAGTGTGCAAGCTGATGAGGGTGCCAGCCGGAACGGCGAACTGTTCAGGTCGTTCGTTGAGCACATCACGCTTGCCATCGGGCCAGTTCACCTCTAGACGAGTCGCTGATCCTGCGGTTCCGCCACCGACGCCTTTTGCCAGCGGATCCTTTACGCTCTCGAAACTCGGTTTAATGAGGCAATCGTCCTCCAGCACACGAATGTCCCGCTGAATACCGTAGCCACCACGGAATTCTCCGTCGCCAGGCGACTCAAGATCGAGACTCAATTGCTCGCAGCGAAGCGGATACCGCGCCTCCATAATCTCTACTGGGAGCAGCGGCGTGTCCCCACCGAACACAAGCGTGCTTCCATCGCTTCCCGCAAATGCTCCATACCCGCCGGGTACCGGCTCTGTATAGGTGAAGCGATCGCCCTCTGCGGCGCTAGGTCGCATCACGTAACATCCGACCATCTGGTACCCGCCGGCCCTTGCGCGTTCTGGTTTTGGTCCAGCCATTACCCTGATCGTGGTTTCCACAAGAGTGCGGCAGATGAGGCCGTAAGAGTCGCATGGTGCCGGTTCGATTGGGTGGATGAGCGAAGCTTCTTCTGACCGCGTGAAACTCACGAATGAGAGGTGACCCTCATTGGTTGGATCGTGGGGAGAGAACACGCCCTTCAGCGCGGCCATAACTACGCTCTCTGCACCGATCCTCGGGCAGTTGATAGGACCAGGTGCGGGCCCTGAACTTCCCGTCAAATCCACCACGAGATCCGCGCCCTTGATGCCCACTTCCACCGAAACTTTTGGACGGTAGCTTCGGTCGACACCATCGAAATCCAGTTCCTGGGTACCCGCCCATTGCCCATCGGGCGCCACCGCCACTGCAGCTCTGAGCCGTTCACGAGTGTTGGTGATGACAGTCGACATAGCGGTGTCAACGGTGACTGCTCCGTACTTCTCGCAGAGCCAAGTGATGCGAGTAGCTGCCGTTCGGCAGGCCGCGATCTGTGCGGCAAGGTCGCCCATCACTTGACGGGGTAAGCGCACGTTGCTTCGGATCAGTTCGTACAGCTGCTCGTTTGGTACCCCACCGGCATGCAATCGCTGGTGAGTGAAACGGAGCCCTTCCATGGTAATGTCCGTGCTGCTCGGGTCCCAACCCCCTGGGCTGCGCCCGCCTATGTCGGCCCAGTGTGCCATGGTCGCCGCAAAAGCAATCAGTTGGCCGTCGACAAACACGGGCATATAGATTGCGGTGTCTGACAGGTGAGTTCCGGTGAGGTAGGGGCAGTTCGCGATGTAGACGTCCCCCTCCTCGTAAGAATCGGCTGACACCGATTCGAGACGCAACTGCATGGTGCCACGGAGGGCGCCGAGGAACACAGCAAGCCCTGAAGCCTCTGCCCACATTTCGCCGCGTGCTGAAAGAATCGTGACACCGAAGTCCTTGATGTCGTAAAGAAGCGGGCTGTAGGCCGTCTGTACGAGCGTCTCAGACATCTCTCCCGCGGCAGAGACCAGTGCGTTTCTGATGATCTCGATACGGGCTGGGGTGAGTTGCGTGGTCATTTGTTCTCCTCGCAGTCGATGACTAGAGCGTCGGTTTCGTGGCGTCGCAGAGTCCAGCCCTGCGGTACGATGATCGTGCTTGAGGTGTCGTCGACAATTGCAGGGCCAACGACCGCAGAATCGTATGACAGGGATCCTCGAGAAAATATGGGGGTGTCTACCCAGCCAAGGCCGCGGAAGTAGATGCGTCGATTACGGATCGGCTCGAGCGGCCCGGTCGCTGCTTCCTTTGGCTCAGGGTGTGGGATGTCATGCGCGAAGTTCACGCGGACGCGCGTGGCTACGATTTCAAGGCCCACGTTGGCGTCACCGTGCCCGTAACGCTGCAGGTGTGCCGCGGTGAAGCCGGCAGCCACACCAGCCAAAAACTGGCCACTCGAATCGAGCCATTCATCATCTACCGGTATCTCAATCGAGTGAGACTGCCCGATGTACCGCACATCAAGAGTTCTGACTATCAACGCGGAGGCCGGATCGAGACCGTATCGTCCAAGTTGGGTCTTTGCGTCCCCGACCAACGCGTTGAGGTCGTCGAGGATCGCCGGGACACTCGGCTCCGTGAGTGATCTCAGCAGTGTGGCCGTGCGATCCTCGCGATACCCAGAACTGAGCATGCCCCAGGCTGAGAATGCGGCCGGATGCGGTGGAACCACCACGCGCCGAATCCCAAGATTCTCGCTCACTGCTGCAGCGAAGAGCCCCCTCCTCCGCCGTACGAGATCATCGTGAATTCCGTTGGGTCGAGGCCCCGCTCGGTCGTAATCCTGCGAATGGCATTTGCCATATTTGCTTCAGCGACCTCAAGTGCACCGTCTGCGGCAGCGTCAAGGCTGATCCCCGAGACATCGGCAATTCTCGTGCGAATAGCTTCTGCCGCTGCGTCGAGGTCGAGCTTCATCTGTGTCTCTAGAAAGTGCTCTGGGTCCAGGTGCCCAAGTTGCACTTGGCAGTCGGTCACGGTCGGCAGCATGCCACCCTTACCGAAACTTGCGGGTCCAGGGGTAGCCCCCGCGCTCTCGGGCCCCACACGAAGCCCACCAGTGAGCTCATCGATTTGAGCAATGGAGCCACCGCCGGCGCCAATAGAGATGATGTCCGTCGACGGGGCGAGGATCGGGCGGCCGTTGACCGTGGTGATCGACCGTTCCTGAGCTTGCCCGTTCAAAATCAAGCCAACATCGTATGTCGTACCACCAACGTCAGTGGCAACGACGCTATCCAGCCCCAAGCGTCGCGCAGTATCGCTCGCGCCCATGATGCCTCCGGCTGGGCCGGAGTTCAGGGTGCGCACGGGCTGCGCGGCAGCGGTATTCGCCGGCAAAGTACCCCCGTTGGACTGCACGAACACAATGTCTCTGAGGAACCCGGCCTCACGCAGACGCTGTTGCAGAGCTTTTGTATAGCTTGCGAAACCCGTCTGTATGAAGGCGTTACTCACCGCGGTAGATGTGCGCTCAAATTCACGCCATTCCCGAGTCAGGTCGCTTGAGCAAGTAACTGTGAGGTCTGGGTAACGTTCTAGGATCCGCTTTGCAGCGGCCTGCTCATGCTCTGGGCTCCGGTAGGAGTGCAAGAACGAGATCGCAATTGCTTGCACGCCCTTTTTCACCAGCGAGTCTGCCGCTGCATCAACATCTTCAAGCGAGAGCGGAACGATCACTTGCCCTGAAGCGTCGAATCGTTCAGACACTTCTTCGATACGCGACCGCGGAACGAGCGGCTCCTTCGGCGAAAAGTGTGGGTCGTACATGTCGATCCTGGCGGCCCGCCCGATCTGCAGAACGTCGCGAAATCCCCGGGTAGTGAGGAGACCAGTCACGGCCCCAGTTTCCTGCACGAGAGCGTTCAGCCCGTGCGTGGTCCCGTGGACGATGAGATCAATGTCATCGAGCTCTACTGGTAACCGACCAAGACCCACAAGAAACTCGTCAACGAGCGTTGCGGGGTTTGAAGGTTGCTTCTCAATGTGTACATCACCTGTGGCGATATTCACTAGAGCGAAGTCAATGAAGGTGCCGCCGACGTCAACGGCTAGGCGCCAGCGGCGGTGAGATTTATTCTGTTCCATCGAGTTGTCCATTTCTGAGGTCAGAGCACCATGAGGTCGTGCGCCAAGACGACTTCGCCGTCAAACGTCTGGCGAGCAGGACCAATCCAGTCCTCCTCATGCAGCGGCGCATCAGCGGGTACCAAGTGGGAGACCACGAGCGTGCGAACCTGGGCAGCGGTCGCGATCTTGCCGAGGTCGTCCACGCTCGTGTGGGAATTCACGAGGTGTTGCCGAAGCCGAGAACCATTGCTCCGTTCGACTGCTGATTCGATCGAAGGCAGGTGGATGGCCTCATGCACGAGAATATCGGCTCCACGTGCTAACTCGATCAGACCCTCTGATGGCGCGGTGTCACCGGAGATCACGAAGGATCGGGTCTCGGTGTCGATTCGAAACGCGAATGCGTCCATCGGCGGGTGGTTTACACGGGCGACGGTGATTTTGACGTACTCATCTTCGAACACCACGCCCTCCTCGATTTCGCTGAAGTTCACCAGGCCACGGAATGGAGGGCGCCCTTCGTCTTCCATGCGGACGGCGACATCGGTCTTTGAGTACTCAAAGAAGGAGTCCATCATTTCGTTGAGGGGGCTAGGGCCGCGTACCTCCACGGGAGTTGTGAGGCTGTCGCACCAAGCAAGGTGCAAGAGAGTACCCAGGTCAGCGTTGTGGTCGGAGTGGTGGTGGGTGATCCCCACGAAGGCGAGCTGTGCAAGGTCAAGACCCGCCCTGTTGATCTGCCTCGCGACCCCATTGCCTGCGTCGATCACATAGAGGCGCCCGGCAACCTCGACCGCTTGGGCCGGTGCCGAACGTGTGAGCTTCGGTGTTGGGCCACCCGCTGTGCCAAGAAGGTGAAGCCTGGCATGGGGAGCCTCACTGGCTCCTCCAAGGTTCACCAGCGGCGCTTTCGTCATCGAACTCTGCATGGGAGAAAGCCTATTCATGATGTGCGTTTAGCCAATCCAGATAGGATCAAATTAAGCAAAATGCACGTAAGTTTCATCCAAAGGTGGTTCAAATGAGCAATACGCAGCAAATCGACGCGATCGATAGGAGCATTTTGCTCGCTTTGGACCATTCTCCCCCGCGCTTCCTCGGTAGAGATTGCGTCGCTCACGGGCCTATCGAGAAACACAGTGCAGTCGCGTTTGAAGCGGTTAGAGCAGAGCGAGGTCTTGGGCGCACCGAGTCATCGCATTCGACCACACGCAATTGGTTACCCAGTACTCGCATTCATCACAATTGAGTTAGTACAGGGAAGCCCCCGAACAATTGCCGATTCGCTTCGAGATGTGCCCGAGCTGCTCGACGTGTATGCGGTGAGTGGCGACGGCGACCTTCTCGCCAGGGTGGCTGCGCGTGACACTTCAGATCTTTACCGAATCACCCAGCGTCTCCTGCGCGCTCCCGGTGTAGTGAGGACAAGATCCACTATCGCCGTTCATGAACTTATTCCCACGCGCATGGGCCCGCTGCTCAGAGCACTGGGTGAGTCGGACGGCAAATAGATTTTAGGTGTGGCCGAGGATCACGCCTCGAGCCAGTGCAGCACCCGCTCTGCCGCGGCTTCACCTTCGGCCAGCATGGCCTCGTGGCCTGGCCCGCCGAGCACGGTGAGCTCACCGTCGGGCATCGTGAGTGCCACCTCGTAGCACCATTCTGGCGGGGTGACGCGATCCCTGCTGCCGCATAGCACCAAGGCTGGCTGGTGTACCTGCGGGAGGCAATCCTCGATGTGATGGTCAAGCGTGGGCCCGAGCTTCTTGAAGAACCAGCGCGGGCCAGTCTTAAGGTACTCATAGATACCGATCACGATGGCGATCGGCGGCTTGCCCCGGAAGAGGTCTTGCACCATGCGCCACGCCTGCCGGTTCAGCGTGCGCTCGCCTGCCTGCACTGACGGCGCGAAGAGCACCACACGCTCAACCAGGTCTGGGTGGCGGGCGGCAAGTTCAGCCACGATTTGCGAACCCATGGAATGTCCCACGGCAATGAGTGGGCCAAGACTGCGCTCGCGGATCGCTTCCGCGAGAAACTCGGCAGTGTCGGGAATACTCAGGGCGACCTCGGGTTCAGGCGAGTCTCCAAACCCCGGCAGATCGACCGCGATGATCTCTGCGTGAGGCATCATCGCCTCGATATACAGCCCAAAAGTATTGTGCCCCATGCCAATGCCGTGCACGAGCAACATCCGTGGCGCATCGGGATTGGGCCATTGGTACCCAATCAACTCATGGTCACCGCGTGTGTATGACCACCGTTCGGGGTCCGGCAGCCCATCGAGTCTCTTATTGCCACGTTTCAACTTCTGCATCACGAAGATGAGTCTAGGCGTGAAGCCGACGATCATCCTCAAAATTAGAACTGCCGAGTTAGGTACCGCTGGCGGCCGCGAGAAACAGCTACATTTGCAGCGGCAGTTGCAGTCCTAACAAATTCACAATCTAGGCTGCAGTGCGGAACCGTTTCGCTGGTGGGGCTGCCAGCTGCCACGCATAGCTCAGCGGGAGTAGCGCGCGCAGCTCTACGGGTCGAACAGGATCAGCAGCTTCAGCAGGCTTGGCAGGCTCGACAAGCTTGGCAAGTTAAGTTTCCGGAGGCGGTGTAGCGTTCTCCGGTGCCGGTCCATCCCCTCTCTGCAAACCGGGCCTAGACACACTTGTCCCCTCAAACCTCGGGTCCGGTTTTTCGAGCGACCTTGCTTGCGACTCCGTCAGGAGCGCCTCTCCTTCTTCGACTTTCGCATTTGTCTCAGCACTCGGCTTTAATCCAGCTGCCGCCTGCGGCATGGTAACTCCGGGCGGGAAATGGAGCATGAAGGGGCCGCGCCCGTCTCTGGTGATCTTCCACCCGTTGTTGTGGAGCTGCAGGTGATGGAAGGCACAGAGCAGGACGCCGCGGTCGATGTCGGTGCGGCCCTGGTCAGCACCCCAGTGGTCGATGTGGTGGGCTTCGCAGAGGAAGCTGGCCGGTCACACCCCATCCATCGGCAGCCGCCGTCACGCACCGCAAGTGCAACCCGCTGCTTTGTCGTAAACAGTCGCTGCTCTCGGCCGACTTGGAGTGGGTCACCGATTTCGTCGACCGTCACCTGCTGGATCCCCGTGTTGCATCGGTGTTTCTCGCCAACACAGTTCGGTAGTGTGACACCGTTTTCTTGCAACCGGGTGACCGGAGAACCGGTGCCAGCAAGATACTCGTCACGATTCACAACCTGCACCAGCTTGATACCCGCCTGTCTGACCCCGAACACGGTTTCAGCATCTGCGACCGAACCGGCCTTCAGTACGTCGAGGAGGAGGTCGTGGGTGAGTTGTTCGTTCGTGCGCGGATCGTTCTTCAGCTTTGCGGCTGCCGCCTGCTCAGTGGCGGTCACAAACCTCTCGGCCCGCCACGACGTGGCCGGAGTGCGGTGTCGATGATGGTGCGTACCCATTCTGCGGATTCATCATCGAACACGAACTTGCCATGGGTGAGGCCGTCACCGTCGGTCCACATGCGAAAGGCTCGCTGTTCGTACCTGGCCAAGAATCTGGCATGTGCTCCGTCGGGGTCGAGCAGGTCACGGATCGCACGTGCCTGTCTCGCGAGTTCCTCGACCGGAACTTCGGCGGCATATTCAACGAGTTGCGTGGCGGCGAGAGACCAGGCCTCAATCGTCGCCGGGTTTGGGAAATCAAGCGAAACCAAATTGACCGTTCCGGTGTCTTCCGCGAGATTCAGGTCATCTCTAACTGCGCTTGGTGGTTCACCAAGGCCACGCTTGATCGCATCATGCTGCGCCGACGAGAGCGTGCCGGCCCGGAGTGCGATCGTGAGAGGTTCATGCCAGGGAACCTGCCTGACCGGTACCAGCACGGGAAGACCACCCTGATCGCTTTCGGCGAGGGTGTCGGCTATGGTCTCCGCTTCCAGGAGTGCTTCACCCACCCGGATCTGTTGCATCGCCGTGTTCCGGCTCACACCGGTGACCTGCTGGATGAGCGCAGCTGGGGTGCGGTAGCCGCGGGCCTGTGCAAGCCCGGAATGGCCTGCGTCACGAGAGGAGCGCGCACTGATGACGGCGCTGCCCGCGAGGGAGAGCTGCTCGAGCGCTTGCCGTGCCTGTGTGGTGAGTTCCATCAGTGACATGACCTGCGCATCATCGAGGCTCTGCACCGCGTTCCCGAGGCTTTCCACCGTGACCGTAGCCGGGAGCAGGCCGCTAATCGCGGCCACCCGGCTGTGGAGATCGGTGAAGAAGTTCATACTTTCATTGAAAACCATGCCACCGACATTCACGGCCCGGAAAGCGGCCCAAACGCCCCCGCAAAGATCACAAAAAGGTAACGCTTTTCGAGCCATACAACACACTTAGTTGCGACCGGCAAAACCGATCGCACAGAATGCGACTGGCCACCCATTGGGGTCGCCAAAAGAGTGAAACGTTACGTACCCACCTAACGATACCGAAGCCGCTACGTAAGCCAATCGAGCTGCGCACCAGACTACGCACCCAGCAACGAATCTCACCCACTATTCCCAAGCCAAGTCGGGCGAAGCCCGACGCGGCAGCCCCAGTCAATGGAATAAGAGCACAAAGCGCCACCCTTGCCACACCCAGGCCCGACCCCCTCCCCCTCTTCCGACCCTGGAACCTCCCACCGCCCCCGTAGTTTGTTCTGCAATTCGAACTTACCGGCGAACCACTCTGGGGCCTTCCAGTGACGATAGGTGATCAGATCGCGTGGACGGTTGATGACGGGGGAAGCCCCGAAGTGGTGCAGGCCAATGCGAACTTTGCGGCACGAAGTGGCACTCGGCTGACCTTCTTCGTGAATGGCATGTATGCCGACTCGTGGGTGCCCCGCGGCCGCGACGAGCTCACCGATGCCGCCTCGGCAGCGGTCGGGTATACGGCTCCCGTCATGTGGCACGGCTCACTCGGTGACTCAGGCCGGCTCGATCCCGGGCATTCTCCATGGGTGAGGCGAACAAGTCCAATTGCGGCCAGCTCACATCGTGCTTGGTCACGCGAATGCGCCCCCGGTGACCGAGCTGTTTCCTCAGCTTCTCGACCTGCTCGCGAGCCGCGGCCTGGTCCCTGTCACCCTCAACGACGTCTACATTCGCTAGCGACTGCTCAGATGTCGAGCTGTCAGCGTGAGAGCCCGTACAGAACCGCGCGACAGCCGGGTAGGCTGACTTGAGTGACGCAGACTTCTGAACGGCGCGAACGAATGCGGCATTTGGCCCACATCGAAAACCCTCTGCTGTGCTCGAGCAGAGGGGCAGAGAAGGCGAGGATCCCCTCACCACACTGACTTACATCCCCAGTGTTGACGAGTTCGTCGTGAATGAGCTGCGCCTGCAGATGCTTGAGGATCGCGGCATGCTCTCAGAGTTCGCACTCGCTCGCCTGGCCGGCCAGGGATCGGGTGAGGACGCCGACACTCACCGACAAAACGCCGACCAGGCCGAGTTCGACCTGCTGCGCGAGGTCGAAGAGGAGTTTCCAGAGCTCGCGACGGCCGTCTGGAAAATTTCCGACCGCCTCGACGTGATCGACTAGCTTTCAGTCAGCCAATCAGTTCTGGCGAACGCTCTGCGGCGGGCGCTCCCGGACGCTCACCCTTCGGGTAGAGCCACAGCCACAAGCCGACAAGCATCAGCGCGAAGGCCGCACTCCCTGCGAACCACACAAGCATGGGCGAGAACGGAATGTTCCACCACCACTCGATGTTCGCATTGAGGTTGAAGCCACCCTCATCAATGCCAGTAGTGTAACGGCGCATGTTGTTGCGCATTGCGAGCGAGTTCGCAAATCCGACGGCGGCAAACACCACACTAGCTTGAAGCCTATTTACACCAAGGTGATCCTTCGCAAACCCGAACAGTGCAACGCAAACAAAGATAATGAACAGCGGCAAAAGGTAACGTGGCTGTACCCACTCGCCGACTCGCAGGCTCTTGCCATAAAGCACGTAGAGGGGCATGAAGGTGAGGGCGAGCAAGGCGAGGATCAGCACGATACCTTTTCGTGTGTCTCAGCACACGCAGCCCCCAGAGTGTAAGCGCAAAAATCGCACCAATCATCACACCCATACCGACCGTAAGACCGGAGTCTCATACCATCCAAGCCCCCAGGTTCCAGACCCCCCCGTCCAAAGCCAAGGCAGGTCCATAAAATTCCCAAACAACATGCAGCCAGGTGGTGCATCGGCAGGGCCGCCTGCGTGGCCTGCGGCAGCACAGCGGCCTGGATGCCGGTCATGGCGGTGTTCGCCGGGCGCGGTGGTGTTGCCGGCGGCCGGCGCGTCGGCGCCGAGGGCCGGTGCCGGTGTGCCGCGAGCGGCGGTGTTGGCGGCCAGCAGCTCGGCAAAATTGGTGGGCCGGGCCTTGGCCGTGCTGATGGCGGCGCCGGTGTCTTCCGGGGCGGGCGCGGTCAGGCCGGTGGTTTGCTGGCCGGTTTGGGCCGCGCCGCCGTGGCCCTTCTGGCCGAGCAGGTCGGACGCGCTGCCACGCGCCTGGCGTGTCTGGGCGGCTTGTGTCGTGGCATCGGCAGCGCTGGCCGCCGTTGCGGTTGTGGCGGCGGCCGGGTTTGCCGTGGCGGCGGCAAGGGCTGCCGGTGTGGCGGCAAGCACTTCCGCGGCGGCGTCGGCCGCGGTGTCGGTTGCCGTGACGAGTGCGGCGTCGGCGCTGGCGGTTTGCTCGGCGGCTTCGGCCGGTGTCGCTTCAGCGGTTGTTGCAGCTTTGGTGGCGGCCGAGGAGACGTACCGTCGGCTGGTGCCTCGGCGGTCTTCTCGG
>JAUCCH010000027.1:0-107674 GCA_034676385.1 Leucobacter sp. | reverse complement strand
TGGGGTTCGTCTCGACCACGAGATCCGTTGCCTCGTGTCCGATGCGCAGCGGCAGGCGCGCGTGACGCAACTGCTCGGGTGTCATGCGGTAGACCATCGCCCACTCGTGCAGGCCGAAGCAGCCGTACTGCGGGGTCCGTTCGAGCGTTGCGGTCAATAGCCGTTCGACGTAATCGACGGCGGGGCCTCGCTTTGCGAAAAGGCCCCGGTGTCGACCACCGTGTGTCTGCCTCGATGGAACGGTAGTGCCGCCAGTTCTGGCGATCTCGGCCCGGATTCGAGAATCACCCCCGCGCCCGGATGCCAGCGATGAAGCTCCGAGGGTTTTGCCGAGTAGTAGGTCCACAAGAAATCTTCGACCGGGGTCGTGTTCGCGCCGCGCGCGTCTTTCTCGATTGCCGGCAGTGAGGGAGCTTGCGCGCGCGAGGTGTGACGCTTCAAGTGCCTTCCATTCGCAGTGCGCGATACGGCGGAGTGGAGGCGCGGGCATGAATCTCATTTTATGCCGGGCGGCGGCTGTGATGCGCGAGAATTTATATGATGCAACTCTGGGTGCTTTCGCGCGGCAAGTGTGGCCACAAGCCTTAACGTCTGATCTTGCCCTGGTAACGTGGGTCGCAGGGTAACCACCATTAAGCTGGTCGAAGTTTCGAGGGAGGTGTTGAGGGTGAGCAGAACACCTTCTGTAGAACTCGTAGCCACGGAGATTGAACGATTTATTGCAGAGCAGGATTTCATCGCTGCAGGCGCGATGCTCCAGCGCGAGCCATTGTTGAGTTGGTTTGGCATTGAACCCGCGAGATTTGCCACACTCTTGCAGATTCTTTCTGCTGAGGGTGTCACCGATTCGGAATGCTCGGCGCAATGGGTAGTTTTCTATTTACCTCTGGGTCTGACCAAGGCGCGAATCCACAGCCTCCCCTAGGGCTTGGAACCTCGGAGTATCAACCGGCAGAAACCGAGCCTCGAAATGTCGCGAGTGATGTCTTAGACGAAATTCCGCAGGATGTGATTGATTCGCTCCTCGCGCTGTTTCGGGCGCGAGCGTCGGGTGACCCTGTCACGGGGCTTCGCGCGTTCGATGAGGGTAATGTCCCTTCGGCAGTTATCCACCCCTTTTTTGACGAATACAGGGGTTGGGCGCTTTTCGTTGCGGTTCAGCTCGGCATGACTGCGCTCCTTGCTGGTGATTTCCTGCGCGCTCGGACTGAGCTCACCAGCGCTCGGTTTATGCCGCGCACCCCTGGCCTCTAATTCTTAGCTCGCGACGCGCGCGTCAAGCTCGCCGGACTCCGAGGCCTTCTATGGTGATCGTGCGGTTGCAAACGACCTGCTTCGCGAGGCAGACCAGATACCGCGTACTGCCAGCTGGGCTGAAGCGACGGTGGATGCAGTCGCGGCTCTTGTCGCGTCGCAGCTTGAGTCTGACGCTGGCGAGTCGCTGCGGCTGCTCCGCGGGGTGCAGCTCGACGAACTGACCGAAATGTGGCCCTTCTATGTTTCTGCGGTGCAAAGGAATCACGTGCTGGTGGGGGATCTCAGTGGCGCAGCGTCGCAGCTGGAGCTCTTTCAGTCGCTTCCACTTCCGCGGGTGCCGGGAGTGGGGTTCACGGGGAGCGTGTTCGACCTCTGCTTTGCACTGTTAGCACTAGCGAGGCAGGATCCGGGCGGAGCGATGCGCTTTCGTCCAGGCAGCCGACGAAAACCTCGCGGTGGCAAGGCTTGTGCTAGCTTCCGCGGAGCTTTCGTCGGGTGTGCCCGACGGCGCGATTTTGCGAGCGGATTCGGTGCGGGCGCAAGTGAAGGACTTTCGCCTACTCAGGGGTCTGGCGGCTCTCAATAATGGCCGAGGCATACTTTGCTAAGGGCGAGTTGTCTGAGTGCCTTGCAATTGTAGAGTCGTTGCTCGATCAGCCAGGCGGGGTGCGGGAAGCCGAGGCCGAATTTTGTTCGCCTGCACTTCGCACGTTTGCTGCGGAGAGGTTCGATGCCTGGCCAAAAACGCGAACGGACCTGCCAGGTCGTTCGTGTTTTTCGGGCCAGCCGAGGTGCTCACGGATCGTGAACTCGACGTGCTCCGCGGTCTTTCTTCGGGAAAGACGAGGGAGGCGATCGCGGCAGACCAGTACATCTCCGTGAACACGCTTAAGGCGCACCTCAGCGCCGTGTACCGAAAAGTTGCTGCGAAATCTCGCGCGCAGGCCCTGGCTGAGGCGGAGCGTCGGGGTCTGCTCTGATCACTGTTTGCTTTGGTCCCTATCCCTCTCTGACGCGTCTGATTTAGCCCAGTCAACACCTAATCGGGTGAGATTTAGGGTGAGATTTCGTGATTGAGGTGCACAAAGTGCACGATATTTGCGATTATTGAATGGTGTGCATGTTTTTGGCGTGTACATGTATGCGCCCGGACGGGCGCAGATTATGTGCGGGGGCACTGGGGGAGTCATGGGAGATACAGGGCGGCATTCTGCTGCGCCTCACGGTGGTATTCGCGGAAGCGTAGGATCGCGGCTGCGCAAATGGACGGCATCGATTGCGGCGGGTTCGCTTGTCGCCGGCATGATCGTGTTCGCGGGCATTGGGGCGCATAATGCTCAGGCCGATCCCTTCACACCCGACGTCAAAATCACACAGCCCGAGACCCTTGTGTTGGCGGCAAGGATGTCACGCTCGACATCACGATCAGCAGCAGCCTTCCAAACGGCCCCGTCGGAAATAATTAGTACAACCTCAGCGCGTCTGTGCTTCTCCCGGCGGCGGTCAAGGTCGTTTCGGTTCCCGCCGAGTGGGAGCCCGCGGTCGTGTTTGAAGCCGGTGATGTGCTTCCGGGCGTCGGTGTCAACGGTGCGACGTGCAACTCGCTCGGGTTGACAGCTGTGGAAATCGACGGAGAGCCCGCCTGCCAGGTTCCCGCGGGCATGCAGTACCTGGTGTTCGAGAACTTCTCTGACCTGCCCGGAGGCGCGACGACCGGGGCGGCGAGCATAAAGCTGCGACCCCAGGTCGATATAGACGGCAGCGGCTTCAATGTTGGCGATGACATCGATGACGTGGTCGTGAATGCCTGGACCAGCAGCAACGAGCGATTTATTCCTTTCCCGGGCAGCAAGGGCAAAGGCAGGGGAGAGCGCGACATCGGGGCAGGGCTCTGACGACCATAGAATCCCGGTGAAGGCACTCCGCATCGAGAAGAGCGAGCCGAGCCCCGAGAACCAGCTGCTGCGCGGCGTGCACACGCAGACCACGATCTACACGCTTCGCATCAAGCACACCGGTGAGGGCGACCTGCAGAATGCGGTAGTTGTCGACTACCTACCCGCGGGTCTCGAGATTTGGATCATGCTCGCTGAGCGACAGCACGAGCAACGCGAACGGCAACAACGGGCAGTATGAGTGGGTCGATGACACATCGAACCCCGCGGTCACCTCGGACGCACTAAAGACCGGCGATGCGGGCGCTGATTGCCGTGATGAGACCAGCACGGTGACGGTCTCGCTGAGCAGTTCCGAGGCTGAAGCTCTTGGACTCGGCGCGCGCAACGCCGGTGGCGTGTACACCAAGGTGACTTGGAACGTTGACACTTGGTTGCAGGCGAACGGAGGGTCCGAGCAGGCCTTCCCGGGCACCGCGGGCGTCGCGGCTGAGACGGTGATTCAGTACCGCGCGGGCATCCCGCTGTTCGAGAACAGTGTCATTCCCGACAGCTTCGATGAGAATGAGACTGGCCCTCTCGGCGCGCGCCGCCAGGGCGCGAATCTCGACAACAACACCGGCCCGTCGACCCGGCACGGCACCGACGACATCGGTAATTCCGGAGGCAAGGATCCCGCCGAGTGGGCCAAACATCGCCGTGGCAAAGGGTGACTGGAGGGGTGAGACCTCCGAAGACTCCGACACCGAGACCGTCGAGGCCGTCGATGTGCGCATCGTGAAGAGCGTCGCGACCGACCGCGATGGTGATGGCAACCCGGACTGGAATACCTCCACCTTCACGCAGGATGCGATGGCCGACTACCGGCTGAGTCTCGCCACGAGCGAGTACGTGCAGCGCTGTCGTGGGTGACCGCCCGAACCGCCTGGTCGATGACCTCGCGAATGGGCTCCTCCCCGGCCCCCATCCGTCGAGCGTCGGGTTGACGGTTCCTAACGCGAAAAGCGATGACCCGGGTGCGCTGCCCACATTCATGCTCGGCGACCCGAACAATCCCGATACCCGCAAGTACGTGACGAAGATAGAGTTTGATAAGGCCCTCGCTGTCGCGGGGATGAGTAACTGTGCGTTCGGCGGTACCACTGGCCGTAGCTTCGATAATGAGGCGCTCTGGAGCAGTGCCACACTGACTGGTCTTGCGTTTAACCCGGTAAATGGGCACTTCTACCAGGATCTGCAACTCTTCAAGCTTGACGTGCTCAACAAGCCCAACGCCACACACGACATCACATACTCAGCGAACCAGAACGCCAACTACCTGACCACAAGTGGCCAGAATGGTGCGACGAGTTCGCTCGATACCGTCGTGAACACGGCCGAGATTGAGGCCACGACCACTGCGCGCCCCGGGGTGAACGGCCTTAAAAACGCAGACGGGAAGAATGCGGGCGACGTATACTACGCGCACGACACTTCCGAGGCGAGCGTCACGGGTGAGGCGAGCAGCATCGAGAAGTACGTGCTGAAGAACGACAAGGCAGTTGTAGATCCGGCCGTGCCTGGTGCGAAGACCATCTGGGAACTTGATTACGGCCCGAACGCGGCGACCGATCCAGAAGCCCCCGATTTCGCTTGAACAAAGAACGAATTAACTCCATTCGCTGTCGGTGATCAGGTCTGGTATCGCATCCACTGGAAGACGGCGCGCGGTGCCGATGTGCGTAACCCCATCATGGAAGACTTCTTGCCGGCGGGCGTTGCGTTTGATAAGACAAAGCTCTCGTCTTCGAACCAATGGCAAGCTTCTGACAATCTTCGTGTCTACGCCACGAACCAGGGAGTGCCGTTTTCTGGTGAGACCATCACACTCGGGGAGTGCTCCTTTGATCTGAGCAACCCTGCGGACGTAACGGACGCATATGCTGCGTTTGTTGGTGGTGTTGAGCTTAGCGATAGTGATCGCAAACTCACTTGGAAACTCGGGTCTGATACGTGCTATCCGAATGATGATCCGAGCGAGTCACAGGATAGGTTCTGGCCGGGCGGTATAGACCTCGATATCTACGTCAAGGTGACGGTGGTCGACGTACAGGCCTTCGCCGCGACGGATATCTCGGCGAACCTCGCCAAGTATCAGCAGATGAACGTGGACCGCGAGATTTTCTTCAAGCGCTCGAAGGCCGAGACGACGCTCGACCAGAGCCCGAGGCTGGTGAAGGGCATCCGATACTTCACCGATCGTGACGGTGAGGAGCGATCTGAGATACCCGGTGGTAACCTCTACGGTTTGAATATAGACGGCGGCACCGCGGTGCAGACCGACGAGGTGACGTTCCGTCTCGACGTGATGGCACCCTACAGTGACCAGCCACCTTACCTCACCGGCTCGACTGGCTATGTTCTGTATGACGCGCTCCCCGCAGGTACGTCGAAGCAAGATCTTAAGGGCTTTGTCGCTGATCCGGGGGATCCTGATTACGGCACCTTCACGTCGGCCACCGCGGCTCAGGTCACACAGACATGGGTTCCGCCCGTGCCCGATACCAACGATCCGAACAAGATCGCTGATGACGGAGACCCCCTCCCAGACCCCGAAGTTTCGGTAGCCGCAGATCTCTGGTCCGCGCACGCGTACGATCCGGGAGATGCTGGCTACCCTGACGACGTACGCGACACGTACAAAGACCGCACCATAGTGGTCTGGGTGTACAACGGGGCTGTTCCGGGCTCGATCCTTGCCGACCCGACAACTTCCGCGTATGTTCCGGAGGTGCCTGCGATACCTGCGGATCCGGGCGATCCGGATGCTGACCCTCCTATTCCCCCTACTCCTGAGGTGCCGGCGATCCCAGCGGTGCCTGCTAAATTTGCCGCTCCGATGATCCCCCAGGGCTTCACTCTTGGATACACGCTCACTGTGCCAGACGGTACAGGTAGCGATGCTGCCCTTGTGGGACAGCAGTATGTGAACGACGCCTCTATCGTCTCGCTGAAATACGCGAACAACGGCGGCGGCAGCTCGACCTTGCTCATGAACGGTAGCGAAGACGGGCCGAGCGTCGTGAAGCCAGGCACTGCTGATGCGTCGAACGATCGTTACACTTTTGACGACGCGAGCGACCAGGCGAGCGACGACTCGTGGTTCGAGATTGAAACGCCAAAAACCGCGAAGCGCCTCGTCTCGACCGAGATCGGCGATACGAAAGCCGATATCAATGGCACGGTCGGCCTGACCCACCTCGACGCGACTCGAAACAGCCAAAGCGGGATCGTGCCGGGCGAGTACGCGGTCTTCGAATACTCGCTGACCGTCCCCGAGCACACGAGCATCAAGGGCGCGACGATCTCGGACGGTGGCCAATTGGCGCGTTCGAGTGGAACCCCACCGAGTTTGCCCTACGAGTTCGTGAAGGCCGAGTTTTTCGGACCTGGTAATACGGGCGATGCAGGTCACACAGCAGACGTCTGCAATAACCCTGATCTAGACGGACTGCCGGGTTTCACCTGCGCGGATACGGTGGCCGGTGCAGGCTCGACGGTGACGCACGGAGTGCTCACCTTCCCCGCGACGTATCAGAATGATACGGATGATCCGCAGGTGTTCCGCGTGCGCGTCACGGTCTGGATGAAAGATCGGGACAACAAACCGACAAATAGCTCGGTGGCTCAAATCGCAAACAACACCGCCTTGACAAACACGGCGACGTCAAGCTATGACAACGCCAACTTCGATTCGTCATTACCGGTGAGCTCGGGCAACCCGGAGAAACTGACGCAAACCGCGAACGCGACGGCGACCTTCTTCGAACCGAACCCAACGCTGACTAAGGTTGTGACAACCCCCGTCGCAAGTGGCACGCCGCCCGAACATGTGATTGATATTAACGGGGAGGCGACCTTCAAGCTGACCGCGAGCAATGCGAACAACCGGCCCGCGCTCTACGACTCGGTGGTATACGACTGCGTGCCCGCGGAGTTGGGAATTGTGACTGGGTCTGCCGTCGCCAGTTCTGGTACTACAGTCACGATTCCGACCAGCGGAAATGACGGTAAGTGCTCCATATCGGGCAGCACTATCACGATGGGAAGCGGTACGGGCCAGCTCATCATTTGGAAGATCGGCCAGATCAACGGAACCGGTACGAGCGGAGCCCCGACGCTCACCTATAAGGCAAAAGCGAAAGACGACGTCGGCGCTGGGCTCGCGATTCAGAACGTTGCGCGTCTCGACGGTTATACACTGCCGAGCCCGCTCAACATCCCGGTCGCGGGCAATCCCGATGATACGCGCGACACCACTATGCGCCGTGGCTACTACACCCGCGACGCCGGTGCCTCGGTGCGCATGGTGAACGCTGCCATTGAAAAGTCAGTGGAGACGCTCAACGGACTGGGCAAAGCTCCTGTGGGCGAAACCGTAACATATACGGTGAAAACAACACTGCCTCCTAACGCCAACTTCTACGACGTGACGCTCACCGACTCGCTTCCCGCCGGGGTTGAGTACGTGGCAACCACGAGTGCCACGGTGGACTGGGCTGGTGCAACGCCTACGCCAAAGGTCATCTCGCCCGCTGGGCCTGGAGGGTCAAACCCCATCTGGACGTTCGTGGACAAGGACGATGAAAGTCAGCAAATCCGCGACTTTGCGCTGCACACTGCTCCGCGAACGATCGAGATCGTATTCACCGCTAAGGTAACTGACGCTGTCATATCTGCGGCACCGGTGAACTCCGCGGCATTCTCGTGGAATAAGGTGAACGATCAGCCCGACACGCGAAGCACCACCTCCGACACCGCCGATTTCAGCATCCTGAACCCCTCGCTAGAGATTACGAAAAAGATCGACGGGCAAGACTCGATCGGACGTAATCCCGACGCTACGTTCGACTACACCGTTGAGGTGAGAAACACCGGGGACACGCCCGCGCACCACATCGCAGTGGAAGACGTGGTGCCCGAGGGCGTGATCGTTTCGAACATCAGCCCTGTTCCCGCCTCGGTTGATCCCGGCGTAGCGACAGGTGCGGGCGGCAAGATTACCTGGGAGTTCAATGGTTCACTCGCTGTCTTCACGGACGGTGTAGCGATAAATGAGCGGCTCAGCATCTCCTACAGCGGAAAGTTCTCGCCATCCGCCCAGCTTGATAGCGATGATTACCCATACGAAAACATCGTCAATGTGAAGAGTTATGAGTCGCTCGATCAGGATGGTTGGGTCTACACCCCGCCGGTTCGAAACCCTGACGGCACGACTACCCCAGGAGGCACCAGGCCCGGAGGCACCCCTGTCCCGGCTGCGAACGCAGACGCAGATGTGACGCCGGTGTTCCCGAACGTGGCGCTGCAGAAGCAGGTTTCGTCGGCGAATCCGGCGACACCCTCTACCAATGTCGCCTACGCTGGCGAGCCGTTCGGCTGGACGCTGCGGGCCACGAACAACGGTGCTGGCGACACGCAGAGCATTGAGATTCTCGACGAACTGCCAAAGAACTGGAACTACGACACGCACGCTGATCGTGCGCCGCAGATCAGGTTGAATGGCGGCGCCTGGGTCGCGCTCGAGGCTCCAGCTATCGACTCGGCAGACACGCGCAAGCTCAGCTGGAGTAATGCGCAGATCCGCACCGCGCTCGAGACCGCAGGTCTCATCACCGTAGACGCGCCCGTGATAGCCGGCAAGGTGGGCACGAACGCGAGCAGCTACATCGAGATCCGATTTAGCACGATCCCGCAGGGTGGCGCGCTCACCGACGCCGGCGCAACGCACGAGAATGCCGACCCACCGGCGACAGTCGTGCGCCCGAAACACACCAATACGCTGACGGCGGTCGCGAAGGACACCCGTGGCGACACCGAGAACAGCGCCGGGAAGTACTCGCCGGGCAATAGCCCCGCGGATGCCTTCATTCAGTCGGCAGATCTCAAGCTCGTGAAGAGCGCGATCGGCGGCACCACCGGCACGGCACCTGCTGGCGATCCGCTCCACGGAGTTGCAGCAGACAAGTGGGTCATCGGCGCTGACGTGGGCGCTCACTATACGCAGCCGCAGTGGAACATCACGGTCACGAACCACGGCCCCGATGCGAGCTACGGCCCGTTCGAGATCACCGACACGTTGAATCCGCTGACAGGCGTGACCACCGGCAGCTGGACCGCACGATACTTTGCGCCCGGTGGCCCGACCGAAGGAACGGCGCTGACACTCACGTCGACCGGCACCGGCACCGCGGCTGATCCCTTCAAGCTCAGGGTAGGCGGCAACTCGACGAGTCTGACCACCGCCGGCACCGACCGCATCGTGCTCACTGCTGACGTGACGATCGACCCGGCAACGGCGGTGCCTGGCGCGACCGCAGAGAACGAGGCGAGCGTTGAGGGGCGTACCTACGAACCAGACGATAAGAAAGGCACTGAGCCGACCAACCCGAACCCGAACACGGACGATGCGGCACGCGACCTCTCTGAGAGCGCCGACCTCGCGGTCGTGAAGTCGGTCGCACCGACCACCGTAAATGCGGGTGAGAGCATCAGCTGGACGATCACGCCCTACAACCACGGCCCGTCGGTGTCGCGCAACAGTGCGTCAAGCCCGATCACGATCTCTGACGCGATCCCGCCCGGCGTCGTCGACGTCGGCTACCCGTTTGCAGACCCAGCGACAGCGAACTGGACAGTTACGCTGAACGGCGCGACCTGGGATCCGACTGCTGACCCGGCAGTGAAGGCGGATGCGGGCGATAGCATCGTCTTCACCCTGAAACCCAGCACCGCCTCGATGGCGGTGGGTTCGCACACGCCAATTACGCTGTCGGGCACGGTTCGCGCCGACTGGGCACCGACCTCGACGTCGCCAAGCGGTAACGACGGTCGCATCGTGAACACTGCGACGATCACGCCGCGCATCACGTCGGACCCGGCGACGCCGAACAACACCGACGACGCCGAGCCGACGATGACCTTTGATACCGACCTGCAAATCTCGAAGACGCGAGTGAAGTGGGACGCGACCGGTGGAACAGGCGGCACGGGTGCGTGGGTGCCCGACACCGACGCGGTGCAGGCCGGCGCTCGGGTGAGCTATCTCATTGAGGTGTCGAACAACGGTAGTGCGGTGGCACGCAGCGTGCAGGTGACCGATCAGGCACCGTCACCCGAACTGAGTTACGTCAGCTACGAGAACATTTCGCCCGCCAACTGGGGTGCGCCAGTGGCGCACGGCACCAACGCCAATTGGCAGGTGTTCACCCTCGGCAGCGAGTTGCCCGTCGGCGAGATGCGATCCTTCGTAGCGACCTATGATTCGCAACCCCTCGCCCCAGACAACGTCACAAACTGTGCCGCGGTGGCCTCCGCGAGTAACGCGCTTACCGACACTGACTGCGCAACGTTCGGCTCGGATCGCGTGGCAGACCTCGCGATCTCGAAGCGCGTGATCGACGGTGCCGGCGGCGCAGTCGTCGACCCCGATTCCGGTGCCACGACCACCGCGGGCAGTGCTGTCTGGTACCGCCTCGTTGTGACGAACCGCGGCCCGAGCAACGCGGTCGGCCCGATCAAGGTCGAAGACACTCTGCCCGAGAACTTCAGCTATGTCGCGGGCTCGGCAACCGTCGGCGGTGCGGCATCAGCGCCGACGGTCAGCACCGATGCGAGTGGCAAGAAGAGCGTGCTCACTTGGGCGAATGTGCTGCCCACGGGGCAGATCCTTGTCGATGGAACGATCGTCGTCGAGTTTCAGGTAACCGTGGCTCCGGATCACCTTCCGGCCACGGGTATCGTGAACTCGGCCGAGGTCGAAAGCGACTTCGACAATAACCCCTCGAACGATTCGAGCACCACTCCGATTGATATTACGAGGCTCGCCGAGATGCAGATCACGAAGGCGGTGAGCAACCCAGCGGTGGCCCCGTGGCTCGCTGGCAGCGACGTGGAGTACACGCTGACGATTGTGAACGACGGCCCGTCAGCCGCACCAGCGCGGGTCGTTGATACGCTGCCCGCTGGTCTCACGCTGAAGTCGTGGACCGGTGCCGACTGGGCCTGCACCGGTACCGTCGGTGGGCAGAGTCTCAGCTGTGACTTCGATAGCTCCACCGACACCGATCCCGGGACCGGGCTGCTGCACCCAGTAGGCAAAGCGGCAGCGACAGAGATCACCGTAGTGTCGCACATCGACTCAAACCTGCCGACCACCACGCTAGCGAACCCCTTTGTCAATACCGCGGTGCTGACGTGGACCGACAGCCGTCAGTACACAGATCCCACGCAGGATCCGCGCCAGGACGAAGACGACGCGTCGATCACCGTCACCACGCAGGCTGACCTCGGCATCGTGAAGACAGCGGTCGACCCGGACGACAACGTCACCCAGGTGACCTCGGCGGTCGCCGGCGAGCAAGCGCGCTACCGCCTCGACGTGACCAACTATGGCCCGAGCGATGCGGCACCGAGCCTGGTCGTCACTGACACCTTGCCGATCGGCGTGGCATATGTTGCTCCGGCTGGTGCGACGAGCATCGACTGGCAGATCTCTACGTCGGCTTACGATCCCGCTGTGCCTCAAACGGTGACCTTTACGAGGGTCAGCGGTGGCGATCCGTCGGGCCTGCCAATGGTTGGCACGAGTGCAACCACGGCTCCCGCGATTATCTTCGATGTGCTACTCTCCTCGGAGCTCGCACCCACGGATCCGCCAACTGTTCCAGCGATTCTCAACGTTGCGACGGTGACGTCGGGAACTCCTGAGCCCGCGGTCGATCCGCACCCGAACACCGATGATGCTGCGATGAGCGTGGTTCGATCGGCAGACCTCGAGATCAAGAAGTCGCACCCCGTTGCTGATGACCGCGACCGCGTGTTTGTTGGCGATCCGCTCGATTTCACGATCGATGTGACAAACCACGGCCCGTCTATTTCGAGCGGCTTCACGGTCACCGACACGGTGCCAGTTGGCTTCGAGGTCACTGCGGTTGACGGCGTGACCGACTTTGCGGCACTGCCCGGGCAGTCGGCAGGATCGAACTGGCGCGTCGACTCAGTAACTCTGGTCACTGACCCCGTTGCCGCCGACTTCGGAAAGACTCTGGTTGTTGCGACCTATCTTGGCGAACTGGGCATAAATGATGGCGTGGACAACAGCGCAGACTCGCTCATCATCAGCACGATGCCGAATGAGGATGCCTTCAGCGAATCCGACGAAGTAGTCAACTATGTCGAGATCACGGATGCGAATGAGCCAGATCCGGTTGATCCGAACAATGAGTTCACGGATCCGATCAAGGTTCGACCAGTGGTCACCCTTGTGCTTGAGAAGACCGCCGTCGGCGAGTTCAAGGTTGGTAAAACTGGTCTGTACTCGATCACGCTGGAGAATCTTGGCCCGCACACCGATCACGGCCCGATCACTGTGGCCGATCAGCTGCCCGCTGGGCTCAGCTTCAACGGTTCGCCTAAGCTACCAGAGGGCGCAACGGTGACACATGACAAGGGTCTCGTGACCTGGACGCTCACCGAGCCACTCGGTGTCGACGAACAGGTCGAGCTCCTGCTCGTCGTGAACGTGCTGCAGGCTGCCTACGATCAGCCTGATCATACTGTGGTCAACGAGGCAATCGTTGATACGGAGTCTGGCAAGAGCGACGACCCACGCTGGCAGCCGACCGACGACGCAACGGTCAAGGTTAAGCCGGCCGACCCGCTCGTCGTGACCGGCGGTGAACTGGCAGGTGGCATGCTCGCGGCGTTCGCACTGCTGCTGCTGCTTGGCGGCGGCACCTATATAGCCGGCCGAAAGCGCCAGCGCACTCGGCACGGATAAAGCTGGCGCCCGCGGATAGGTCGCGGGCGAGTCAATAAGTCAACGAGGATCGGCCCTGTCTTCCCCCCAATTAGGCAGGTCCGGTTCTGGTTGTACATTCTGCGCAAACGCTGGTCGCGAACACTGCAAACTGTGGCTTGCGGTGCATCATCAGGACGCGGTAGGAATGAGTCAGGATCGGTTACTGCTGGGTAGCCGAGATCGCGCAGACGCACTCCTGGAGGTCGCAATGACGGACGCCTACATTTACGATGCGGTGCGCACTCCGCGTGGAAAGAATCGGGGCGGTTCCCTGCACGGGACCAAGCCAGTTGACCTGGTCGTGCCGCTGATAGATGCGATCCTCGACCGCAACAAAGCGCTCGACCCCGCGCTCATCGACGATGTCGTGCTCGGTGTGGTCTCACCTGTGGGCGAGCAGGGCGGCGATATTGCTCGCACCGCCGCGATGCTCTCTGGCCTGCCCGAGTCGGTACCCGGCGTGCAGATTAATCGATTCTGCAGCTCGGGACTCGAGGCGGTCAACATGGCGGCCCAGAAAGTGGCCTCGGGCTACGAAGATTGGGTACTCGCGGGCGGCGTCGAGTCGATGAGCCGCGTGCCGCTCGGCAGTGACGGCGGGGCTCAGGCGCAGGATCCGACGACCGCGTACGACACCTACTTCGTGCCGCAGGGCATCAGCGCAGACCTGATCGCCACGATCGAGGGCTTCACGCGCGAAGACGTCGACGCGTACGCCGCCCGGTCGCAGGAGCGAGCCGACACTGCGTGGCGGGAGGGTCGCTTCGATAAATCAATCGTGCCGGTGCACGATGTGAACGGCGTCGTGCTGCTCGACAACGACGAGCATCGCCGGCCCGGCTCGACCGTGGAATCGCTCGGAAAGCTTCCCGCCAGCTTCGCCACGATGGGTGAGCAAGCCGGCTTCGACGCCGTCGCGCTGCAGAAGTACCACTGGGTCGAACGCATCAACCACGTGCATGGGCCGGGCAATAGCTCCGGTCTCGTCGACGGCGCATCGCTATTACTGGTTGGTTCGAAGGCCGCAGGCGAGGCGGCTGGTTTGCAGCCAAGGGCGAGGATCATCGCCACGGCCGTCGTCGGATCAGAGCCCACAATCATGCTGACCGGGCCGACGCCCGCGACGCTCAAGGCACTCGATAAGGCCGGGCTCACCGTCGACGACATCGACCTCTTCGAACTCAACGAGGCCTTTGCCGCCGTCGTGATGAAGTGGCAGAAAGATCTCGGAATCCCCGACGACAAGGTCAACGTGAACGGCGGGGCAATCGCCCTCGGGCACCCGCTCGGCGCCACGGGGGGCATGATCCTCGGCACTCTGCTCGACGAGATGGAGCGCCGCGACCTGAAGCGCGGACTTGCGACCCTCTGTGTGGGGTCGGGCATGGGCATCGCCACCATTATTGAGCGCATCTAGCGGTACGAGGAGAAACACATGACTGAGCAGACCACCGCAGGCGATGCTGCAAGCAGCGCGACCACCGCGACCGCGATCCACTACGACCGTGACGAACACGGCATCGTCACCCTCACCATGGATGACCCGAATAGCCCCGTCAACCTCATGAACGCAGCATTCGAGGCCTCGCTGCGCGTGGTCGTCGACCGCCTGTACGCAGAGGTCGATGAGGTGCGAGGTGTGATCCTCGCCTCCGCAAAAAAGACCTTCTTCGCGGGCGGCGACCTCGACAACCTTGCCACGTACGCGCCCGAAAACTCGGCCGAAGAAGAGGCGCAGGTCAATGCCATGAAGCATGACATGCGCAGGCTCGAAAAGCTCGGGAAGCCTGTTGTTGCGGCGATCAACGGGGCGGCGCTCGGCGGTGGCCTTGAAGTGGCCCTAACGGCGCACCACCGCATCGCGGCAGACGTGCGCGGTAGCCGCATCGGGCTGCCAGAGGTGGGTCTCGGCCTGCTGCCCGGCGGTGGCGGTATCGCTCGCGCCGTGCGCATGCTCGGGTTGCAGCGAGCGCTCAGCGAGGTAATTCTGCCCGCGAAGCAGTTCACCGTGCGCGAGGCAGCATCGCTCGGTCTCGTCGACCAGGTCGTCGAAACCGCAGAGCAGCTCGACGGTGCTGCGCGCGCCTGGATCACCGAGCACCCGACCGCGATGCAGCCGTGGGACGCGAAGGGGTTCAGGCTGCCCGGTGGCGGCCCCTCCTCGCCCGCGGTCGCCGCCATGCTGCCCATGCTGCCGTCGACCCTGCGCGCGAAGCTGAAAGGTGCGAACATGCCTGCGCCGCGCGCCGCAATGGCCGCCGCGGTCGAGGGTGCGTACGTCGATATCGATACCGCGCTGCTCGTTGAGACACGCTACTTTGTGCACCTCGCGAACGGGCAGGTCTCGAAGAACATGATCAAGGCGATGTTCATGGACCTCGGTGCGATTTCTCGCGGAGCCTCGCGCCCCGCGGGGTTTGCCAAGTCGCTGCCAACGAAGGTTGGCGTTGTTGGCGCAGGCATGATGGGTGCGGCAATCGCTTACGTGACGGCGAAGGCCGGCATCGAAGTGGTACTAAAGGACGTATCGGTTGAGGCCGCCGAGAAGGGCAAGGGTTACTCGCGCGGACTCGAAGCGAAGGCAGTCGAGCGCGGGCGCACCACTATCGGTGCTTCTGAAGAACTATTGTCGAGGATCAGCCCTACCGATTCCTACGCCGACTTTGATGGCGTTGATTTCGTGATCGAGGCGGTCTTCGAGTCGACTGAGCTGAAGCACTCGGTGTTCGCGGAGATCGAACCAGCGGTGCTGACTCAGTGCGGTGCTCGGCTCGAACACCTCGACGCTGCCGATCACTGAGCTCGCCACTGGTGTTTCTGAGGGGCGTCGCGGCGACTTCATCGGGATCCACTTCTTCTCGCCCGTCGACAAGATGAAGCTCGTCGAGATCATTCGCGGCGCTGAAACCAGCGACGAGACCCTGGCCAAAGTGTTCGACTTTGTGATCGCGATCGGTAAGACCCCGATCGTAGTTAACGATTCGCGTGGCTTCTTCACCTCAAGGGTCATCGGAAAGGTCGCCGACGAGGCCGCGGCCATGCTCGCGGAGGGTGTGTCACCCGTGAGTATTGAGCAGGCAGGCCTCCAGGCCGGCTACCCGGTCGGGCCGCTGCAGCTGAGCGATGAGCTGTCACTCACGCTTGAGCAGAAGATTCGTAACGAAACCCGAGAGGCTGTGCTTGCTGAAGGGGGTGCGTGGGAGGATCTGCCTGGCGACGCTCTGCGCGACAAGCTTGTCGCACTCGGTAGGGCTGGTCGCAAGGCTGGTGCCGGGTATTACGACTACGGCGAGGACGGCCGCCGGACAGGTCTCTGGCCGGGCTTGCGTGAGGCCACTGGTGCGGCTTCGAGCGAGATTCCATTCGAAGACATGAAGGAGCGCATGCTTTTTGCCGAAGCGCTCGAGTCCGTGGAGTGCTTCGAGACCGGGGTGCTCACGAGCGTGGCCGATGCAAACGTCGGCTCGATCTTCGGTATCGGGTACCCTGTCTGGACCGGTGGTGTGCTGCAGTACGTAAATCAGTACGAGGGCGGAATACAGGGCTTCGTCGCTCGTGCTCGCGAGCTCGCCGAACGCTATGGCGATCGCTTCACCCCGTCAGAAGCGCTGGTCGCGCGTGCCGAACGTGGGGAACTCTACCTCTAGGCGATCCTCGCCGCATCAGAAAATTGTTTGACATCGACCTCACGATCCACGAGTTGGTTGAGGTCGATGTCAGCCGTCACCGATACTCTTGAGTCGTGAACTACTGGAGCGAAATCATTGGGCAGCCTGAGGCGGTGCGACTGCTTACGCAGGCGGCTCGGCCCGGTGCCGAGGGTGAACTTTCGCATGCTTGGCTCATCACTGGGCCTCCCGGTTCCGGTCGGTCGAATCTGGCCCTTCGCTTCGCGGCCGCGCTGATTGCGCGTGATGAGAGCGAGCGCGAGGCCGTGTTCGCCCAGGTGAACGCTCGTTCGCACCCTGATGCCGCGGTGCTCACCACGCAAAAGGTCGTCATCGGGATCGACGATGTGCGCGACATCGTGGCGTCGGCACACTTCTCGCCCGCCTCGGGGCGGCGTCGCGTTATCGTGATCGAAGACGCAGACCGCATGCCCGAGCGCACCTCGAACGTGCTGCTTAAAGCGCTCGAAGAACCGCCCGAGCGTACGATTTGGGTGCTCTGCGCGCCGAGCGAGGCAGACCTGTTGCCGACGATTCGATCACGCGCACGCTCGCTGAGGCTTGTGACGCCTGCGCCGACTGAGATCGCGCGGCTGTTGCACGAACGTGACGGTGCCGACCCGAAACTTGCTGAGCGTGCTGCACGCCTTGCCCAGAGCCACATTGGTATGGCTCGGAGGCTCGCGTCTGACCCGGGTGCGCTCGAACGGCGCGAACGCACTGTCGAGCTCGCGTTGCGGGTAGAGACGCTCGGTGATGGTATGCGGGCCGCGGCAGAGCTGCTCAAGGTGGCTCAAGCTGACGCGACCGCACTCACCGACATGCTCGACACCAGCGAACGTGCTGACGCCATGCGCAACATGGGTCTCGCACCGGGTGCCGCGATTCCGCCAGCTTTGCGCTCGCAGATCAAGGCGCTTGAAGAAGACCAGAAACGCCGTGCGACCCGCAGCTTGCGCGACGGCCTTGACCGCATTCTTACAGACCTGCTCTCCCTCTATCGAGACGTACTGCTGACCGCGATGCAATCTGGTCTTGAATCAGTGAACCTTGAACAACAGCAGGGCATCGAGCGCTTGGCATCATCGTGGGGCGAGCAGCGCACGCTTGGTGCAATTGACGCGGTCGAAACTGCGCGCACACGGCTCTCGCGCGGTGTGACCCCAGGGCTCGTGCTCGAAGCAATGTTTGCGGGTGTCGTTGCGGGCGAATCCGCGGGGGCCGCACATTGAGCGGGTTGCCTCCCGGAGCTTGATCCGGACGCCCACCTGGACGGTGCTGACGGAGCGCACGGGTTCAGTGGATTTAGCGAATCTGGCATTGACGATAGAGCTTACGCACGTCGCCGTCGCCGGAAACGCCTTCGCGTGACGCTGCTTGCTGCAGGGCTCGCGGGCGCGCTCGTACTGAGCTCTTGCTCCCTGCTTTTCGGGCTGCTCGACAGGGGCCCAGCACAACCAGAAATACCCGCACTCCCAGAGGTAGTCGGTGCCGACTTTGCTTCGCAGATACCCAATTGGGTGAGTTGCTACAACGGCATGCAGTGCACCATGGTCGTGGCACCGCTGGATTGGAGCCAGCCCTCTGGCGAGCGCATCAAGCTTGCGATGGTGAAGCAACCTGCGCTCAGCGGAAATCCGATTGGCAGTCTGTTCGTGAACCCGGGTGGCCCAGGCTCCTCAGGGGTGCAGTACGTTTCCGCGAGCGTCGATTCTGCAGTCGGCAAGCCACTGCAGGAGCAGTTCGATGTCATTGGGTGGGACCCGCGAGGCGTGGGCTCTTCGAGCCCTGTCGTCTGCCTTGACGATGCGGGTATGGACGAGGTGCTCTTTGGGGCGAGTGCTACCGATGGTCTGGAACTTGGCAGCCAGGAGTGGGTCGACGCGGCGCTGCAAGAAAATGCTGAATTCGGGGAGGCCTGCCTCGAAGCAACCGGGCCGCTGCTTGGCCATGTCGATACCGGCTCGACGGTGAAAGATCTCGACATGCTGCGTACCATCGTTGGCGACAGCAAGCTCAATTACCTCGGTTACTCATACGGCACCTACATCGGAGCACGATACGCAGACGCCTACCCCGAGAACGTTGGCAGGCTAGTGCTCGACGGGGCGATCGACCCGACATCAAGCGAGGTCGAGGTCGTGCGCGAGCAGACCAGGGGCTTCGAGCTCGCGCTACGTGCGTACATGACCGACTGCCTCAGCCGCAGTGAATGCCCAGTTTCAGGGCCCGTCGACAAAGCGATGCAGCAGTGGCGTGCGATGCTTGACGCGGTCGAGGCGAAGCCGCTGACTGGTAGCGACGGGCGGTTGTTGTCGTCTGGCAGCCTGCTCACGGCGATCATTACTCCGCTCTATTCGCAGCAGAGCTGGCCGTACCTCGACCAGCTGTACGAAACTGTCACCTCGGGTAATGCAGACACTGCGTTGAGTCTTGCTGATTTCTACTATGACCGGGTTGACGGCAGGTACACCACCAACCTCATTACAGCTTTCGGCGCGATCAACTGTCTCGATTACCCGCGTCCGCTTCCGCTCGACCTTGAGCGCATGCGTGCAGAAGCCGCAGAGCTTGAGGCCATCGCCCCAACGATTGGGGCGTTCCAAGGCTATGGTGACGTCGGCTGTGCCGCGTGGCCCGTGCCGGGGGTCGAAAGTCGCACAGCGGTGAGTGCTGCGGGGGCAGACCCGATCCTCGTCATTGGCACCACAGGTGACCCCGCAACCCCTCATCGCTGGGCAGAATCGCTTGCCGAGCAACTGCAGAGCGGGCTGCTGCTTACCTACAAGGGTGAGGGGCACACAGCCTACGGGGAGAGCCCGTGCGTGAACGAGGTTGTTGAGCGCTACTTCATCACGGGCGTGGCGCCCGATGATGGGGTGACCTGCAAGGCATAGCCTGCCATAAGCCACGTGGGGAGTCGTTCCCTTGTAAAGAACAGGTCGCGACTTTGGGTGGTTGCTTTTTGCGCCAAATCGCATGATAAAGTAGTGCCTTGTGTCGGGTCAGCCTGACACAGCGCCACCTTAGCTCAGGGGTAGAGCAGTTCCCTCGTAAAGAACAGGTCATCGGTTCAAATCCGATAGGTGGCTCCACTGAATTCCTTGGGGTGCCGATCGGCCTGGAGCCTATGAACAGGCCGATTCCAAGGTGTAGCTGTTAGCTCCAGTACCTTGACCCGGTGGAAGTCTTCCTGCGTTTGGGCCGGTAGCCGTTGTGGTGGTATTCGTAGAGTCCTCGCCGGACTGCTCGCCAGGTGACGGTGTACCAGATCCATAGGCCGAGTGCGATCGCTCCAGCCATGAATAGTAGGTAAATGATGAGTCCGCCAGCGACGAATGCGCCGGCGGCTCCAAATGCGTCAAAGGGCGATGGATCCGGGGCGAGATACTGCTGGTATTCCTTTGTAGTACGGGTCTATTGGCTCCGGGGCTACTGCTTGTACGTGCATTCTTCGGATTCTAGCGTGGTGTATGAAAAAGCAGTTGGTTGGTTATCTCTGAATTGACGGTACCTACGCCGAGTTTTCTCAGCTACACCGGCCCGCGAGTGCCTAGCAGGCTCCAACAGTGTGGGCCCAGACCACCAGCTGCACACGATCCCTCGCGCCGATCTTCTGCAGCAGGTTCGATACGTGGGTCTTCACAGTTGCCTCACCGAGGAAGAGCTCACCCGCGATCTCGCCATTCGAGCGACCGGTTGCGATGAGTGCGAGCACCTCGCGTTCGCGATCGGTGAGGCCCGCTGCGTCAAGCGCCGCAGAGTTGCTGAGTGCGCCCGTGCCGCTGTTCGCGACATCGGCCGACCCGTCTGACGCGCTGCTTGCCGATTTGACGATCGAGCCGGGGGCTCCAGCGTCATGGTTCGCAATAGCTCCGCCGGTCGACAGCTCGGCCGCTCGCTCCATCACGGCCCGCGTGACATCGGCTCCGAGCAAGGCCTCACCATTCGCTAGTGTGCGTACCGCCTCGATGAGCTGTTCGGCGCGCGATGTCTTCAGTAGAAAGCCGCTCACTCCCGCCGCCAGCGCATCAAAAAGATACTCTTCGTGACCGAAGGTGGTGAGGATCAGCACGGCGGGTGGATTCGATGTAGCGAGGATCTGCTTGCTCGCTTCGATGCCGTTCATCAGGGGCATCTCCACGTCCATACAAATTACGTCTGGTTCGAACGTCGCGGCAAGCTGAACCGCTTCTTCGCCGTTTGCTGCTTCGCCGACCACCTCTAGATCGTCTTGACTGTCGAGGATCACCCGAAACCCTGAGCGCACGAGCGCCTGGTCGTCAACGAGTAGTACTCGGATCATGCGTTGGCCTGTGCTGTGTTGCTTTGTGCATCGGTCATTGGGTTGTCTAGTGTCCTGCCTGCTGTGTCTACCAAGGTCTTGCCCGAAGCGATGCTTGAGGCGCTATCCAAAGCGTCCTCGTTGTGAGGTACTGCTGCGAGCGGCACCATGGCGCGTACGAGAAAGCCGGGAGTGCCCAGCCCACGCGAGACTTCGCGTCGCCCTGTCTCAAGCTGCCCACCGACTGCGCCAAGGCGTTCGCGCATGCCGCGCAACCCGAGCCCAGAGCCGTGATGCCCTGGCAATGAAGTAGCGTCCGTGAACTTTTGACGCACTCCGTTGTCGGATACCTCAAGCTCCACGCGATCCTCGCCGAATCTCAATCTGACCTCGGCGCTCGCCCCCCGACCCGCATGCTTGCGCACGTTCGTCAGTGCTTCTTGAGCGACACGATAGAGCGCGACATCGACAAGCAACGGTAACGCGCGCGCCTCTCCTGCGACGATGAGGGTCGTAGGGGTGCCTGATGACTGCACCTCGGACACGAGTCCAGGTAGCCGAGCGACGCCCACGGTCGAACCAGGCTCATCGGCCTCGGGGCTTCGTAACGTCTGCACCAGCGCCCGAAGCTCGGTGACCGCGGTGTGTGCACTCTCTTCGACCACTGCGAGTGCCTGTTTTGCGGTTGCCGGGTCGCGGTCGAGCGACATCCGGGCGGCTGCAGCCTGCAACCCCATCACCGAGACATGGTGCGCTACCACATCGTGGAGTTCGCGCGCGATGCCGATCCGGTCTAGGGCGACGGCCTGCGCTGCGCTGGTGCGGCGCTCGAGCTCAAGCTCGCGACCCTGGGCCTCAAGAATTGCTCGCGTACGTGCGGCACGCCAGGAGTTCATGCCGAAGAACAGCGCACCTGAGAAATAGAACAGGTTCATGATGATCTGCAGCGCAGCGAACGTCGCGAATGCCGAAAACAGGCCGCTGCGCGAGACTCCGGGCATCGTCTCGGGGTTGGAGGAGGACGAGATGATGAGCGAGACGATGAGCCAGATGAACATGGCCACTGCGATCAGGATGAGCGCCCACACGGCAAGCGCGCGGTTCGACTCCCATGCGCCAACGGTGTAGAGCGCAATGAAGAAGCAGATATTGATCATGAGCCCCTCCGGCACGGCGAATTGCCCGCACACGAAAAACCCGAATCCGACGACGACTGCAACTGGCACGGGGTACCTGCGGCGAAGCGCAAGCGGCAGCGTGCACAGGGCGAGGCCCAACACCCACAGCCATAGGGGTGCGACCTCTTGGTACATTCCGGTGCGCTGGTAGAGCAGTGAGGTGGTTACGGCGCCGACAGCGAGTGCTGCGGCCAGCAGCGTGTCGGCACGTAGGTTCGCGCGAGTTGCGCGCGGGCGCACCCAACCCAGTTCATGCGATCGTGTCATGGTTCAAGGCTAACTACGTGCACAAGATCGCACCTCATTCTGAAGGGGGAGCGAGGATCCCCGGGCGTGCCGGGTAGATCCTTCGAAAGGGGGAGTTGCGAAAGGAAACGGGGTCGTAACGTAGAGATATCGAGGTGCGCAGCAATAACCGCAGCGCCAAGCTTCGGCGGGGCGTAGCCCGCCAAGTCGAAGAACAGAAGGGCAACATTATTGAGCTAAACGCAATCACGCGTAGCTTCGGCGATCGCCGAGTGCTCGAAGACGTGAGTTTTGGGGTGGCCAGTGGCCGCATGACCGGATTCGTTGGTGGCAACGGTGCGGGCAAGACGACCACGATGCGTATTATCTTGGGCGTGCTGGCCGCGAACTCAGGCAGCGTCACTTTTGGCGGGCAAACAATTAGCGCAGGGGATCGCTCGCGCTTCGGCTACATGCCAGAAGAGCGCGGGCTCTACCCGAAGATGAAGGTCACCGAGCAGCTGGTCTACCTCGGGCGACTGCACGGCCTCAGCGCAAGTGCTGCGCGGGCCGAAGCAGACAGCCTGCTCGAACGGCTGGGGCTCACCGAGCGCGCAAACGATGCGCTCGAAAGCCTTTTCACTCGGTAACCAGCAGCGCGCACAGATCGCTGCGGCCCTTGTACACCGGCCCATCGCCCTTGTGCTTGACGAGCCGTTCTCTGGACTCGATCCGATGGCGGTCGAGGTCGTGCTCAGTGTGCTGCGCGACTATGCGGCGCAGGGCGTGCCCGTACTCTTCTCCTCGCACCAACTCGACAGCGTCGAGCGCCTCTGTGATGACGTCGTGGTGATCGGAGGCGGTCGCATCCTCGCTTCGGGTTCGCGTGAAGAGCTCCGTGCCGCGCACTTGGGCCAGGAGTTTGAGATTGAACTGACCGGATCTGCAGCGGATGCGGGCTGGGTGCGGGATCAGTCGGGCATCGGTCTCACCCATCTCGATGGCGGCTATGCCCGATTCGAGGCCAAGACTGACGGGGCCGCGCAGGCTGTGCTCGCGCGCGCAGTGGCCGGGGTGACGGCAGCAGGCGGATCCTCGACGGAAAGTCAGGTTCTTCGCTTCGGAAAAATCACCCCCTCGCTCGCCCAGATCTTCAAGGAGGTCGTACAGTGACCACGCAATCGCAGAACAAGGTCGAACGAGGCGGTGCTGCGCATGCGCCGAACACTCGTCAGCTTGCGGCGCCCCAGGCAACCTGGTTGGTCGCCGAGCGCGAGATCACTACCAAGCTGCGCAGCAAAGCGTTTCTGATCTCAACCGGCATACTCCTATTGCTCGTGCTGGGCGGTGTGTTGTTCAGCGGCATTGCTTCGCAGAATGGTGGCTTTGGTAGCCCAGCCAAGGTGGCAGTGGTTGCCGCATCGGCCGATAGCGTGAATGCTGAGGCATTTGACGTAGTGACTGTGGCGGACCGTGCGGCGGCGGAGGAGGCCGTGCTCTCGGAGAGGGTCGAAGCGGCGGTAGTTCCCGGTGGTGACACACCTGTTGGGCTTACCATCCTGGCTGGAGACAGCGTGCCGATCGATCTTATGCAGGCACTCTCTGCCTCGCCGAGTATCGAGTTGCTTGCGCCCACGACCGAGAACCCGATGCTTGCTTACTTTATTGCGATTGCGTTCGGACTGGTGTTCATGATGAGTGCTGTCACCTTTGGGGCGACGATTGCGCAGAGCGTGGTCGAGGAGAAGCAGACCCGAATCGTCGAGATTCTGCTCGCGACTGTCTCGGCCCGTACTATCCTTGCGGGCAAGATTCTGGGTAATAGCATTCTGGCTCTGGGGCAGGTGGTGGCGATTGCCGCGCTCACCTCGGTTGGCATGCTTGCGACCGGCCAAGACCTGCTGCTGGGTGAACTCGGCACCGCACTCATCTGGTTTGCGATCCTCTTTGCTTTTGGATTCGTGCTGCTTGCTTCGCTCTATGCGGCCCTCGCCTCGCTCGTATCCCGACAGGAGGATGTTGCATCCGCGGTGAGCCCCGTCATGTGGCTCGTCATGATCCCGTATGTCGCGATCATCATCTTCAACACCAATACGGAGGCGCTCGCGCTCATGAGCTACATCCCGTTCTCGGCCCCTGTCGGTATGCCAATGCGCCTCTACCTTGGGATCGCCGAATGGTGGGAGCCCATAGCTTCGCTTGGCATCATGTTTGTCGCGATCGCAATCGTCTGGTGGTTGGGCGCACGTATTTACGAGGGATCGATCCTGCGCACCGGCGGCAAGGTCAAGCTGAAGGATGCGCTCGCTAGTTCACACTCAAAATAAGCGATCTGCGATTTGCAAGCCGTATAAGCAGGAGCGGTTTGTAAATCGCAGATAACGTGTGGAACGCGGCATCGTCATGCTGCCGCTGCCGCTGCCGCTGCCGCTGCTATGTCGGTGCGGGTTCGGGTGTAGGCGTACCGGCGAGGATCAGTCGTCGTCGATCTGGCTCCACTCTTCGCGGCCGCGAAGCTTGTCGATTTCGCGGCGGTCGCGCTTGGTAGGGCGGCCGGCACCTCGGTCGCGGACCACATCGATTGGCCGCTCTGCCTTTGGCGGTGGCGGCGGGGTGAGGTCTTCGTAGAGCTTGGCAGCTTCGGTTGCGCTCCCGCGCCGGACGGCGAGGGCAACCACTTTGTAGATCTTCTCGAATCCGTGCAGGCGCACGCGCACGATGTCGCCGGGCACAACCGGCTGGGCAGGCTTTGCGGGGGCGTCGTTCACACGGACGTGCCCCGCCTTCACCGCGGCCGTCGCCTGGCTGCGGGTCTTCGCGAGGCGCACGGCCCAGACCCAGGCATCCACTCGAACTGGCATGCCCTGAGCATACT
Organism: Leucobacter sp.; assembly: GCA_034676385.1. Classification (GTDB taxonomy): domain Bacteria; phylum Actinomycetota; class Actinomycetes; order Actinomycetales; family Microbacteriaceae; genus Leucobacter. The sequence continues at coordinate 82,450 of JAUCCH010000027.1, read as the reverse complement.
GTGCCCGGCTTCACCCCCGGTGTGCGCGGCGATCTCAGGTGCGATCTGTAGGCCGTGCGCAGCGAGGGGGGTGGGCTTGTTGCTCCAACAGACCGCCGCCTCACCACGGGGTGCGACGGCGGCCTGTTGGCTCAAACCTCAGAACTTAATGCTGCCTAGCGACCAGTACGACGGAGCCTCGGCAGTGTGAGCGCCGCACCGACTCCGAGCAGCAGGAGCGCCGCGGTGACTGGCACCACGATGTCTTGGCCCGTGACGACGATGCCGGTGCTTGGAATCCCAGCATAGGTGATCGTCACGGTCGCCTCTGCGGCACCCACTGTCGGGACAGGATCACCTGCTGGGTTGCTCAGCACGACGGTGAAGGCGCGATCCTTGGATGCAACAGCAGATTTGAGGATCGGCACAGTGATCGTGGCGGTGCTTGCCCCGGGAGCGAATTCTAGTGTTCCATTCACCGCGGTGAAGTGCTGGCCAGCGAGTGCGGTACCGTTGACCGTCGTGTACTTGATCGAGTCATTTCCACCGAGTGCGCCCAAACGTGTCACCGTGAGTGTCACGGAGCCAGCATCGTGATTGACACTTACGCTCGCGATAGAGAAATCGGCCAGTGCATCGTCTTCGAGGATCGTGACAGTTGCAGTGCCAACACCGATCGCTGGGGCGAGCCCGGTCGAACTTGACGGGTTGGAAAGCGAAACCGTGAAGGTCTCGTCGCCTTCGTGTAGGTCATCGTCGAGTAGCGGGACAGTTACAGTCGCGGTGGTGTCCCCGGGTGCAAATGTGAGCGTGCCGCTCGTAGCGACATAGTCAAGCCCTGCAGACGCGGAGCCGTCAGCCGTGGCATAGTCCACGCTGTCGGTGCCGCCGAGTGACCCTGTGCGTGTGACTGTGAGAATGGCGGATGCATCGCTCTCTGCCGCAGTCGCGTCAGCGATTGATAACTCAGGCCGGACATAATTATCGATGATGGTTGCGGTTCCGATTGCTCTGCTAATAGTAGGCGTGGGGAGGTGCCTACAGGATTACTCAGCTCAAGAGTGAAGGTTTCATCGCCCTCATAGATTTCATCGTTAATAAGAGGTACTGAGACTGTGGCGGTCATTTGGCCGGGGCCGAAGGTGAGCGTACCGCTCGTCGCAGTGTAATCCTGTCCAGCAATGGCAGTACCGTCTGCTGTGGCATAGCTCACCGAGTCGGCACCTGCAGTTGAACCGCTGCGGGTAACGGTAAAGGCCGCAGCGGTTTCACTTTCATTTCGCGGTGGTGTCGTTCACGGCGAAGTCAGCAAACCATCCGAACGCTAAGCCCGGATCCGCCGATGAGGTTCAGGAGCTGACTGGTCGTCGCTGAGGCAGCACGAAAGTAGCGTGTGGGCAGGTTGGACTCCCAGGCCCCTGACGTCCCGTTCGTTCCACTACCGTTACTGTTCGCGCCGCTTCGGGCTGGATAATCAAGAAACCACTGTTGAGGGTGGCGCGGTGGAATGCGTCAGGAGAGCTGCCCACTCGCGCGCCCAGGGCCAACGCTCGGGTAGATGCAACCGTAGCTTCCTGGCTGAGGAGGCGACGCGCGCGGGCACGTTGATGAGTGTGCGGCGAATCGTCTGCGTCACCGCGTTACGAAGTTTCCCTGTCTGGTCAGCGATCACGGCAGCAGCACGGGTGAGATTCAACGCGATCACTGCGAGCACGAGCCACGCCCCGTTCGCCGCATATTTCCCCGACGGGAGATGCGCGAGAGCGCTCGCTTTCAAATCAGCGTTGACCTGCTCAATTACGGCATGGTGTCGGTGGGTCTGGTCAGCGGCGACCGTATCGAGGCCATCATGGTCGACAGTGGTGAAGAACGCATGGAACCGCCACGTATCAAACAGGGTGGGCTGGTCACGGTGTGCTTTTGGGCCCAGCTCGGGGACCCGGCGAACAATGAGCCGCCCGGTGACGTGTCCGCTCGGCTTGCGTGACGCGAACGCTGTGTAGGGCACCTCAGCAACCTCAGCCCTGGAGATCAGCCGACCCGTCACTTCATCACGGGTCGCACCGGGGTACATGATCGGCTGCCACGCGTGATCACTGATGGTCTCGATCGCGCGCTTGATCGATGGATTCATGCGAACTGTCACCGACACGTCAGCGCCACCAGCCAATGCTGCTCGGGCGACGGTGTGAGAGTAGTAGGCGGCGTCTGCTCGTACCAACACCCGCCGATCGGGTGCCCCGCTCATACGACCCAACTGGGCGAGGGCATCACCAACGACTCGTTTCGCGCCACGTGCGGAACTCGTTGCCCCCTTCCGAAGTCGTTGTGTGAGCACCACGGGTGCGGAGTCCTTGGTCGAAGCAACAGCAAGGACAGCGTTGAGCCCCCGCACCCCGGAGTACCCGAACGAGGCCCCCCCTGTTTCAGGTACCCCTCAACCTCGATAATGGTGTCATCAACATCAACAAAGGTGAACTCGTCTCTCGCCGCAGGCAACAACCCCGGCGTCTCACGGGTGAGGCTGGTGAGGAACCTCGACGCGACCGCGTCAAGCTGCCGCACGTGCCCAAACTCAAACGCCCGCAAGAACGACCCGAGCGTTGACGGGGCGTACACGCGATCGAAGAGCCGGGTCATGCCGCCATGACGAAGCAACCGCATATCATCGATCGAGTCGGCGCCAGCGACCATGCCAGCGATCAATGAGGCGACCTTTGCTCCCGCGTTCGCTCCCTTGTCAGAAGGAACGGTGAGGTGCGTGTCAGCGAGATGCGTCAGGCCTGCCCGCTCGGCCAGACGCATCACCGGCACCAAGCCCGAAGCCGACACAAGGTTGATGTCATCGAACTCCGCAGACAGCGCCGCTGACGTGTGATTGAATTGCATCTTGGAGGTGCTCCCTGAGATGGGTTGGAATGGTCGTGTCGTAACAACTATTCTCCCAGATCAGAGGGGCATTTCCGTTATTTCAGAGCACTCTTTTGGGCCTAGTCATCGGTGAATCCGGGCTTAGGGTGCCCGCTGTGGCAGCAGTCGGCACTGCGAGAGTCGCCATTGCGGATGCTAAAAGTAGACCGAGCGCGAGGTGCCCAGCGCGTCGACGTAGTCGTGGAGTAATTTGTATCATCGAACCCTCTTTTTACAGACCAGCATCATTGCTGGCTGCGGTTGCACAACAGAATGGGTGACCCTATAGCGATCCCCCATCCGAAAGTATACGTGGGCAGCACACAAATGCGACGGAGTGCAGAATAGGAGGGTGGAATACCAGACGATTGCAGGGCCCGCCGAGGCAGAGCTCGAGATTTCACGCTCGCGGTTTTTGACCCGCATTGAGCGCGTCGAGACGGAGGATGAGGCACGAGCCGTCATCGCCGCGGTGCGCGACGAGCACCCGAGAGCGAGGCACCATTGCAGCGCATTCGTGCTTGGGCCAGACCAGCGTACCCAGCGGTCAAACGACGATGGTGAGCCTGGCGGCACCGCCGGTGCTCCAATGCTCGATGCCCTCGTGAGTGCGGGTCTCAGCGATGTTGTCGCGGTTGTGACCAGATATTTCGGTGGCGTGCTCCTCGGGGCAGGTGGGCTGACCCGCGCCTACCGGGCAGCCGTGGCTGAGGCGGTACTCGGGGCAGAACGCGTTACGCGGGCACCCCGGCAGAAGGTGGCGATCCTCGCCGCATATGATGTTGCAGCCCAACTTGAGGCCGAAGCCCGTCGCCGAGGGTGGTTCATTGGTGACGCACAGTACGGGGAGGCCGTCGAGCGTGAGTATGCGGTCGCAGAGCGAGATCTCGGGGTACTTGAGGCGCTCGCCGCAGAACTCAGCGCAGGGGCAGCGAAGGCGACGCCGGGAGAGGTCTCATATGTTGACCTGGGCAAGTCTGACGTCTGATGCCTAAGCAGCCTGCGAGGTAGGCCAGAACCGCCGCCTCGACCACCAAACAACCAGTATCGAAACGAGCAAGAATGTCACTGCGATGATGGCAACGTAGAACGATACGACACCATACCCCTGGTTCGGGTTCAGGAATGGGTAGGGCACCCATCCCGTCGGTTGCGCCACGGAAGAGCACCACCGTCACCCACGCAATGGGGTAGATCAGTTGCATCATGGCGATGCGCCAGGAGAGCGGTTCGCGGTCCCGCGCAAAAATCCAATCGATAGCGACGAGGATTGGCCCAGCGTAGTGCATCACCCAGTTCGCCCAGGGCACTGGCGCGCCACCTTCGAGGCCGAGTGGTGCGAGGAGCGTCGCGTAAACGACGCCGACAATTACCATGCAGACTGTGGCGAGAGAGCGCAGTACCACGATCCAACGGGCTTGAGGGCCGGGACGTAGAAAGCCTGCAATTCCTGCGGTTGCCGCGGCAATTGTGAGCAAGCTATTCGACTGAATGGTGAAAAACCCGAAGAAGTTGAGCGGGTTGACCGGCCCGCTCTTGGCAGTCTCTACCCAAGTTACGATGATTGCGACGAGTGTGACCACCGCCCAGATTGTGCGGGCTGAGGCGAGGGTAGGTCTCTTCCAAGAGGTCATGTTCACGAATTTAGCGTAGTGGGCGCACCGATATTGACCCCCGTGCTGGAGAGATGTCAGCTATTACTCTCCGTTAGTCGCGTGAGCGCTGTCGCATGCTTTATGGACTTCATGGCCCGCATTACGGTGCAATGCCCGGATATTATCAAGCGAATTCTGCAGAACGGTTTGGTTGTTGCTTCCGCACGACCCACGCCTGTGCTCCGATAGGCTCACGAGTGATGCGCAAATTGCCTGGCTCCCGTGAACACCGCAGCCCGCGCGCCCCAGGTTGGGCGATAGTCGGCTCGCTTGCGTTCGCCGGGCTCACCTCTGCGTTCATGTTTACGCTGGTTGTACCGCTCCAAGCAGAGCTCCCGACACTGCTGAACGCTTCCAAGGAAGACACCACTTGGGTGGTCACCATCACGCTGCTTGTGGCCGCGGTTGCCACGCCAATCTCGGGGCGACTCGGCGATATGTACGGTAAGCGGCGGGTAGTGCTGGCCCTGCTCGTGATGCTGATGATTGGATCCGTTGTGGCGGCGCTGTCAACGTCAATCGTTGGGTTGATTGTCGGGCGAGGTCTTCAAGGCATGACCACCGGAGTGATCCCGCTCGGCATCGCGATCATGCGCGACCTGCTCCCCGCGAAGAAGCTCGGCACCGCGGTGGCTTTGATGAGCGCCACGATGGGCGTCGGAGGAGCGATCGGCATGCCTCTCGCCGCATTTATTGCTCACAATAGCGATTGGCACGCCCTTTTTTGGGTATCTGCTGGGCTGGGAGCGTTCTGCTTTGCGGCGATATTCCTGTGCGTGCCTGAGAGCGAGTCGCGATCGCACGGCAGACTCGATCTGCTCGGCGTATTGGGGCTCGCCGTGGGCCTCACCGGGCTGCTGCTGTACGTTTCGCGCGGAGCCGATTGGGGGTGGGGGTCACCCGTCTCGCTCGGCACTTTGGTTGTGGGGTTGGTTGCGCTGACCGCATGGGGTTTCTACCAGATGAGGCGCGAGGATCCTCTCGTCGATCTGAGGGTGGCCGCAAGACCGGCAGTGCTCTTTGCGAACCTGGCCGGCTTCGGTATGGGGTTTGCGATGTTCGCCTCGAACGTGACGTTTCCTCAGCTGCTCGAGCTCCCCACTGATACCGGGGTTGGCCTTGGTCTCAGCATGTTCGAGGCAGCGCTCTGCATCATGCCAGCAGGGCTCATCATGATGGTGATCTCGCCGCTGTCTGGCCTGCTCGAGCGGTCAGTGGGGCCCCGGCTATTGCTATTGGTTGGGGCCATAGCCGTTGTCATCGCATACGTTTTCGTACTGTTTTTCTCAAGCGAGGTCTGGGCACATTGTCGTCTCGAACTCCATCATCGGAATCGGTATTGCCTTTACATTCGCTGCGATGCCCATGATCATTATGCGGGCCGTGCCCGTCGATGAGACCGGGGTCTCGAACGGCATTAACGCGCTATTTCGCTCGATCGGCACGTCCAGTGCTTCCGCAGTGATGGGTGGCTTGCTTGCGTCAATGAGTACCTCGGCTGGGCCTACCGCTGAAGCGTTTGCCGTGAGCTTCTGGATCTGCCTTGCTGCAGCAGTCGTTGCGGTCGTATGCGCGTTGTTGATACCAAAGCCGCGCTAGCAGGGCATTCGGCCGGGTGTCTGGTGGGCGGGCTGATCCTCGCCGCCCAGGTGTTACATGCGGGCGTTAGCCGAAGATCATCGGCCGATCGTACTCGTCTTCAAACGTGTCGCCGAGCAGCGTCGGATCGATGTCGCACACCACCGGTACGTGGTCGCTCGGGCTGTCACCCTTGCGCTCCTCGCGGTGGATCGAAGCTGCGGTCACGGTATCGGCGAAAGCTTGCGAGCCCATGATGAAATCGATGCGCATACCCTCGTTGCGTGGGAAGCGAAGCTGCGTGTAATCCCAGAACGTGTACCCCTCGGGAACCAGCGGGCGCACGACGTCTTGCAGGCTCGGGGAAAAGCTTGCGAACATGCTGCGCTCGTCGGCGGAGACGTGCGTGCTCTTGCCCTCGGTGAAGCTCGGGTCGCCCATGTCGGCCGGGAACGGTGCGATGTTCCAGTCGCCCATGAGCGCGAGGGGCAGGTTCGGGTCTTCTTCGAGCCAGCGTTCGGTGTTCAGGCGCAACGCCTCGAGCCAATTGAGTTTGTACGTGAAGTGCGGGTCGTCGAGGCCGCGACCGTTCGGAACGTAGAGGTTCCAGAGGCGCAGGTCGCCGATGGTCACGCCAAGCGCGCGGGCCTCGAGGGGCAAGTCGTTTGGTCCGGTGCCCTGGACCGCCTCTTGGCCCTTGATTGGCTTGCCGAAGCCGGGCATTCCGTCAAAGCCGGTTGCCACATCAGACATCTCGTGACGGCTCGCGAAAGCCACGCCGTTCCACTGATTCAGGCCGTGAATCTCGAGGTGGTAGCCCGCCTGCTCGAACATCTCAATCGGAAACTGCTCAGGCTTGCACTTGATCTCTTGCATCGCGAGCACATCAATGTCTTCGCGCACGAGCCAATCGACCACGCGGGGTGCACGGGTGCGGATGGAGTTCACGTTCCAGGTGGCGATACGCATGAGTCCAAGCGTATCGTTCGCCGAGGATCGGGTCTGTCTCCGCGACTCCACCTAGGTGTTTCTCCGGAGTTCCCGGAACGTAGTGGAGGGGCCGACGGGAATCGACGCAGGTACGGGCTTCGCCCGGCACCTGCAGCACTCACCTCGCCGGCGGCTCGGTTCGTGCCGCGAAGAGTTCGAAAGCGATGCTTTCTCACGCTCTTCGCGCCCTTTACAGGGTTCGATTCTCGTCGACCCCATGAATCGCAAATAACCCCACCTAAAGGCAGGGATATTTACAATTCGCAGAGGGGCCGACGGGAATCGAACCCCACCCGGCCGCTAAGAGCAAGGCAAAGCCTTGCGCGGCTTGGGTGCTGGCGTAGCCAGTATCGGGTTCTTGGGATTTCCGGAGTTCCCGGAACGCAGTGGAGGGGCCGACGGGAATCGAACCCGCATTCTTAGCTTGGGAAGCTAATGTCTTACCACTAGACGACGGCCCCGAAGAGGCGCGTGGCCTCGACTGTTTAACCCTAGCAGAGCGAGTGCCCGCGCTAGATACTGGCTACTCTGCGGGGGCCTCTTCGGGTGCAGGCTGGCACACGGCTCGCTCGGCGAGCGCCGCAGCCTGATCCTCGGCAGTCCACTCAACTCCTGCGCCAGAGATTGCCGCAAGCTCGAATGCAAGCGCACGAACAAAACCTGCGCCGGCACTCGAGTTATTGAGGGTCACAACCACCGTAAACTTGCCCGCAGGATCGTGGTACGCGGCGGTGAGGGTGCCAGTCATGGCGCCGCTCATGCCAAAGAGTGGTCCCTGCTTTTCGAGTCCAAAGGTCCAACCGTCAACCGGGGGTGCCGGTGGCTCCTCGCCCTCGGCCGGTGGCTCCGCAGCTTCGCCTTCGACTGGCTCGGGTACCGGTGCAGAAAGGGTCGTTATGAGGTCGGCTGAGGAGGCGCCGTAGGCGCCAGACAGGTAGTTCTCGTAAAAGTTCTTGAGGTCACTCACCGTGGTGACAGTGGCACCTGCTCCGCCAAGCATCGAGGGGGAGACCTTCGGAACCTCGGTCGGCTCAATTGGAATCACTTCACCCTCTGCCTCGCCGGGAACGGTGCACACGGGTGCTCCACCGGAGGAGGGGTAAGTGAGGCCGGTCATGCCGTTGCCGGGCAGCTCGGTCTGCATGGCGGTGTCGCTTGGGAAGTAGCTGTTTGACATCTTTGCGGGTTCAAAGATGTTGTTCTTCAACATCTGCGGCACGGCGGTGCCGGTCACTTGCCGCAGTGCCCGTGTGAGGAGCAGTGCATTGGTGTCTGACTGGTGCTGTTCAGCGCCTGGAGCGTTGAGCGGTGAGTGGGCCAGCGCCTGGGCAAACAACTCCCGATCAGACCAGGGGCGGGTGGGGTTGTTCGCGAAGATATCGGTGAGGATGGGTGCCTTGAAATCAGCGAGACCGGAGGTTGCTTCACAGAGCTGACCGTATGTGATGTCTTCGATGCCAACCTGGCGGGGCAGATCCTTGGAGACCTTACGGTTGAGTTTTAGCTGACCCTTTTCAACGAGGTCGAGCATTAGGGCACACATGACGGGCTGCGATGCCTGTGCCGCGCGGATGGGTGCGTTTGCTTTCAGGCCTTCACCGTAGGCGTGCACGTATTCACCCGAGGGTGTCCACACGCCGACGATGGCCTCGGACGAGCCGCTGAGCTGCATCGCCGATGCGATCGCCCCGTCGATGCTCCCGGCGAGGCCAGCATCAATGGTGTTGACTTCTCCGTCACCACCAAGAACGCCGTTACTGGTGCACCCGGTGAGGGCAAGGGCGGCTGCGGTGAGCAGTGAGAGTGTGGCGACGCGTGCGCGCCGTATGCGTGTGGCAGCCACTGGACCTCGATCTCTCGAATAGGCATAGAACGTAGCGAGTCTACCCCCGTGTGCTGTGAGCAAGTCTGGTGAAACGATGATGCACCCAAGAGGCGCCCGAGCCTACTTCATCTGATGAATGATGTAAAGTGAGGCAAACCTTACTACGATAGAGAGGTGACTAACTTTGATGCGAGCGTGATCGCTGCCGTAACTGGACATATGAACGGCGACCACCCTGAAGATAATTTGCTGATCGTTCGTGCTTTCGGGTACCCCGAGGCGACAGGTAGCAAGATGGTGGGCCTCGACGGCGTTGCTGGTGTATGGCAAGTTGAAGACGTGAATGGCCAGCACGAGCTGCGCGTTGATTGGCCAAACGGCCCGATCACTGCGCGTCCAGAGATTCGCCGAGAAGTTGTGGTTCTCTACAAGAACGCTTGTGAGAAGCTTGGCGTTCCTGCTCGCGAAGAGCACGCACCGGCATCCGGTGGCGGGGATCACGCACATGGCTCCCACGAGCACGGCGAGCACGGCGGCGCAAACCCGCACGGTCACGGCTCAAGCCCGCACGGCGCCCAGGGTGGCCAGGGCCGCCCCCACCACGCGAAGCCCGAAGACGACGGATCCTTCTCATATGCGATCCGCACCGCGACCTGGGGTGATCACTCCGATAGCGAGGGCTCGAGCGTGATGGAAGACATCATGCGCATGCGTGCCACACGCGAGGAGTACACGAACCTCGTAGTGCAGCACTTCTATATGTATGAGGCACTCGAAGAGGCGGCGAAGACGCTGACCGGCGATCCTCGATATGCAGCGCTTCACCCTGAGGCCCTCGTTCGCGAGCAAACTCTTGAAATCGACCTCGAATTCTTGCTCGGGGAAAACTGGCGCGACCAGATCTCGCCGTTGCCCGCGACTCAGGCATACGCCGATCGCATTCGCGAGGTTGCCGCTGAGGGTTGGATCCCGGGCCTCATCGCGCACCACTACACTCGCTACCTCGGCGACCTTTCGGGTGGGCAGATGATCGCGAAGCGTGTGAAGAAGCAGTTCGGCTACGAGCATGCCGGCGTCGCGTTCTACGATTTTGCTGAGCTCGGCGAGATCGACAAGTACAAGCAGGAGTACCGCGGCGTGCTGAACAGCCTTGGCGAGACTCTTGACGAGGTTGAGCGCGAGCGCATGGTCGACGAGGTTCGTGCGGCGTACCGTTTTAACTCGCAGGTGTTTGTCGAGATGAAGCAGGCGCACGAAGGGCTCGCAGCAGCCGCATCCTGATTGGCCCCGAAGATGTTTGGCTGCGATCCTCGTCATTAATTTTCTTGACGAGGATCGCTCCATTTGTCGATGCATATACGCCCTCGATGGGCGTGCAGTTCACCTCATGTCAGTGGAACGTTCTATGCTTGACCGCGTGAACAGCACACCAGCACCCCCGGCCGCGGCCGTCGCCGCACCCCGCTTGCGAATTGCGGTGTGGGATAACGCGCGCTTTATTCTCATTGTGCTTGTCGTAGTGGCACACACGGTCTCGACCGTCCGCACGCAAACCTCTTTCGGGTATGGGCTTTACACCTTCATCTACCTGTTCCACATGCCCGCGTTTATCGCGCTTGCGGGCTTGTTTTCCAAGGCTGACACGAACTCAAAAGTGGTGCGGTCTACGGTGCAGCTGCTCGCCACCTGGATAACTTGGGAAGTCATCTGGGCATTCATTCACTTCTTCGCGAGTGGGCGTGGTCTGCCCGAAAGCTGGTTGGTCGCACCGGCGTGGACACTGTGGTTCCTGCTCACTCTCGCGACCATGCGCATCCTGCTGCCCTACATTGTGCGGCTGCGGCATCCGCTGCTGTTCTCTATCGTTCTTGCACTTGTTGCGGGTCTAAGCCCCGTCATCGGTACCCAGTTCTCAGCCTCGCGCACGCTGTGTTTCTTGCCGTTTTTTGTGGCGGGTTGGATCGTCACGAACAAGGGTTGGCTGAAGGGGCAGTGGTTCACGCAGCCTGACCGTTCGACCCGCTTGGTTGCGGCGGGCCTGCTTGGTGTGATTGCTCTGGCGGTGGCCGTGCTCGCACCGCTGCGCAAGGAGTGGCGCATCGACACGTGGTTGGTCTGGCGCGATGACTACGCCTGGTTGTTCGACCACGCCCCCATCATGGGTTGGGCTCCGAGCGACTGGTGGGCGATTGCTCTCGGTGGTGCCAGCGTGCGTCTCATGTTCTTGGTGATTGCGGCCGCGATGACGCTCGCGCTTTTAATCCTCGCGCCGCGGGGGCACAGCATTATTACTGTCTGGGGCACTCGCACCCTCTACGTCGATCTGCTGCACGGCCCGATCGTCTCGCTGCTTCGGTCGTCGGGCGCGGTCGACTGGTTCGGTGAATTCGGTAGTGCGGGTGTGGTCATGCTCATTGGGGTCGGTGCCGCCATCACAGTGGTACTTTCGCTTGGCTGGGTGGCACGATTTTTCAGGCCCGTGATCGAACCGAGGCTTGATGCACTCTTCGAAAAAGCGGCGCCTGCGATAACCTCAAAATGACTGAGGTTCGCGCGTCTTTCTGAGCCGCGCCGACGAACGCCGGAGGCAGAATGAGGCACACGCATCGCAACAGGCGATGGCGTGCGCTCACTGTTAGCTTTGCCGTGCTCGCTTTGCTTGCCGCGTGCGCACCCGAGCCCGTAGCGGGGGTGGGTTCCCGCGGGGTTTGCCCCAGTGCCGGGGGTTGCGCTTGCCGCTGGGCAGCTAGATTCATCAGGTGCGTCCGGTTCAGTTGCTGGGTCGATAACCGGTTCGGGTGGCGATAGCGAAACGGATTCTGCCGAGGATCGCGCCTCTGACGATGCACTGTCAGCCGTAGCGCCCGCGCCCGATCAACACGAGCTTGGGCTGTACACCGGACGCCTGCGCAACGACGCGATCGGTTTTGCCGCTCGTTTTGTGTATTTGCCAGGAGTGCCTGCGTTCAACACTCGAATGAATGATGAGCTTCGGGCAGCGATCGCCTCGACCGGTTCTTCGTATGCACCTCAAACATATGCGCCGGAGCCCGGACGAACCGAGCGTGGCTGCGTTCCGGGGTTCTGTTTCTCTACCCGCTACAGAAGTGCTCAGCGGGGTCGCGGCTGGGCCGGTCGGTGGAGCGGGTATTGCGGTGACCTGCGAACTGGCCGGAGCCTACGGCAACCTCATTGAGGTACGACTCAGGGTGGTTGTGGGAAGCGCTGAAGGCGTGACGCAAGATCGGCTCTCGGTGCTCTTCGTTGATGTGTCGAACGGGCAACTCATTGAGGTGGCCGATGCCTGGAATGAGACTGCTGCCCCAGAACTCTGGCGGTCAGTGGTTGAGCTGCTGCGCCGGAACGCTGGGTCGCTCAGCACCGCTCGCATTGCCGACCCTGACGAGCAGCAGTTGGCTCTCGCAAGCGCCGCGCTGCACGCCACTAGCGAGACGCTGGATGGTGGGCTAGCAGTCACGGTACCTGCCGGTATCGCTTCCCCCGAGCTCATGGGTCTCGGCATCGATGCGACACCTGAGCCGATTACCCTGCGCATTGATCAGGCAACAGCGATTGCCTGGTCAAACGAGCAGTACCGTCAGCTGCACGCCGAACTCGGCAAACCGTTTGTAGGCGTCAGCGCCAAGGTTAGCTCGGTGCCGATCGACTGCAGCCTGATTCCGTGCGTGGCGGTTACCTATGATGATGGGCCATCTGAGCTCACCCCGCAATTGCTCGATACGCTCGTGGCCGAGCGAGGCAGGGCAACATTCTTCATGCTGAGTTCCCATGCCACTGCGAACCCGGAGACGGTCAAGCGCGCAATTGCCGAGGGCAATGAGGTCGCGACCCACACGATCAATCACCCTGACCTGACGATGATTCCTTTGCCAGAGGCGAAAGCACAGGTGCTCGACTCTGCCGCAGCAATCAGCGGTATCACTGGCAAACCCGTGACAATGTTCAGGCCACCCTATGGTGAGGTGAACGACAAGATTCTTGAGGCAGTTGGAATGCCGAGCATCCTGTGGAACATCGATACGAATGACTGGCGGCTTCCTGGCAAGCAGGCTCTTGTTGACCGGTCGGCTGCAGTGGCTGAACCAGGTGACATCATCCTCTTCCATGACACACATTCGGATGCCGTCGAAGCCGCCGGTGCCGTGGTGCGCGGGCTGCATGATCGTGGGCTTGAACTGGTCACAGTCACGCAGCTGTTCGGTGGGCAGGTTCCCGGCGGGCGGGTGAGGGCGCGATGAGTGATGTGCAAAGCTCGAAGCTGAAGAGCGAGGGCAAGATTGAACGCCGCTGGCTAGAGTTTGCGGTGGCGATCACGGGGAGTGTGTTGAGTATTGGATTACTCACGGTGCTACTGGCGCCTTTGCTTACGAGTGTGGCAGCGGTTGAAGTCGTCGAGGATCCCCACACCTTTGAGATCGGCACCGTTGCCGAACTTGAGCCCAGTGAGTGCTGGTCCGTGCAGCCGGCGTCGCGTGATGGGCTGCTGTTGAAATCACCCGACCGGGTGCTTGAGGTGACGTTGCGGCCGGCGGTGCCAGATGATCAGCTCGAGGGGCCGATGCTGGTTCCAGACCCTAGCGAACGGGGCTGAGCTGAGTCACGTCACAGTCGATGGTGACACGACGGCAACGCTGTGGCTCCCGGACGGTGGTGAGGCGATCCTCGTGGAAGCCGAGGTTGCCGAACCCGCAGACGCAGCGAGCTACCGTGCCGAGCTCGCAGAGCTGTTGTTGCACGTGAAACCTTTGGCTGAGCTTGACTGAGCTGAACTGAACTGAACTGAGCGTGGAGGCTCCCCACTGCTCTGCAACTGCACGCGCACCCTCCGCTCACGAACTTATTAGTCTTCGTCGGGTACGAGCAGCTGGTGTTTCGCGAGCTCGCGGTAGAGCGGTGTCGACTCAATGAGTTCTTCGTGAGTGCCCTCACCTACCACGCGGCCCTCATCGAGCACCACGATTCGGTCACTGTCGACCACGGTCGAGAGTCGGTGAGCGATCACCACGAGCGTGCGACCCGTTGCAACCGAGTCGAGGGCCTCCCGCATGAGACGCTCGTTGACGCCGTCGAGGCTCGCAGTCGATTCGTCGAGCAGCAGGATCGACGGTGCGCTCAGCAGGGTGCGCGCGATGGCGAGACGCTGTTTCTCGCCGCCTGAGAGCATGATGCCACGCTCGCCCACCTGCGTGTCAAGTGCGTGGGAAAGCTGTTCCGCCGTGATGTCGGTGCTCGGCACTGTGTGCCTGCGACCGACGCCGCCCTCGGCAATCCGAGCAAGCTCGATTACCTCAGGCTCCTTGTCCGTGGTTGCTGTGACACTTGGTGCATCCTCACTCGACGAAGAGATCGGAGCAGCAGTGTTCACCAAATTCGCAGCGGTTCGATCAAGAAGCCCACCAAGATTGACCGCCCGCAGCACCCGTTCGCACGCTGCGTCCGAGGCATCGGGGGCACCGAGTAGGAGGTTGTCGCGCAGGCTACCGGCGAGCACGGGTGCGTCTTGTTCAACGTAGCCAAGCTGTGCCCGGAGTTCGGCGCGGTCAAGGCTTCGCAGGTCTGCACCGTGTAGCGAAACACTGCCGTGCTCGGGATCGTAGAAACGTTCAATCAACGAGAGAATGGTTGACTTGCCGGCACCTGAGGGGCCGACGAGTGCAATGCGGGATCCGCGGGGCACGTTGAATGTGACGTTGTGCAGTACGGGCGTCTCAACAATTTTTGCCGGGGCAGCCTCGATGTCCCGGCGCCCAGAACGGCGGGTAGTCACCAGCTCGCGCGGGTCAACCCGCTCCGGGGCTGCTGAACGGTAAGTGAAGCTGACGTGCTCGAAGCGGATCGCAGGCGCACCTTTTTGCGTAAACTTCTCAAGCGGAACCAGGTAGCCGAGCGGGGAGAGCACCGCATCGTTCTCGGTCTCGGTGGGGCTTGAAACTATCTCTTGAATGCGGCCGAGTGCGCCTAGTGCCTGGTTGACGGCGGTGATCGCGCCGAAAGCCTGGCCGAGTGGGGCGACCATCAAAAAGAGGAAGACGATGAACATGACGAGCTGAGCAATGCCGATCGCGCCGGTAGCGACGCGGTAACCACCAAGGCCGAGCACTACGAGGAAGGAGAGCTGGAGCGCCAAGAACGAGATGGGCACGATGAGCGCCGAGATCTTCGCGACCTTAAGACCAAGCACGTAGGCCTCTTCAGCTTCGGCTTCGGTGGCGCGCTGCTCACGCTCGGTTGCGCCCGCTGCGCGGATGGTGCGAATGGACGAGATGGAGCGCTCGACCTGCGCTGCGAGATCGCCCACCTTTTGCTGGGCACGGGTGACGGCCGGGCGGATTCTCGCAGACACCAGCACAACTACGACCAACGCGACGACAACGACTGAGAAGGTGATGCCGAACAGCAGCGGATCGATGATGAGCATGGCGATAAGCGCGCCGACAAACACGAGCACACCGCTGATCGCCTCAACCAGGCCTTGAGTAAGCACCGCGCGAAGCAGCGTGGTGTCACTGCCTACGCGCGAGACAAGGTCGCCTGTGCGGCGGCGGTCGAACTCACCAATGGGAAGGTGCAAAATGCGCGAGATGAGGCTGCGTCGACTGTGCAGTACGATGCCCTCACCCATGCGCTGCAGCACATAGTGCTGAAAGCCACTGAGCAGTGCGTCGATGATTACGAGCGTGCTCAGCACGGTGATGATTAGCCCGAGGGGCTCGCTTGCTTGCACGCGCTCGATGACCTGGCCGAGCAGTAGGGGCTGCACGAGCGAGGTTGCTGCGCCCGTGACGCCGAGTGCGAGCGCAAGCACGAGTGGGCCGCGTTGCGAAAGCAGATAAGGAAGGAGTTGCCCAAGTGACGCGCGGGGGCCTCTAGCGGAGGATGCGCCGCGGCGCTTACGATCTGAGGTTCGGCGCTGCCTTGCGTCGAAATCGCTGGACTGGGCGGTCTGCTGATCGGGGTGTTCTGGCACCCCTTCAGCCTACGGCTCGCGGCTGGTAGCTCCCTAGGCGACTGCGGGAGTTTCACTGGGGTCGCTGGTGCTCGCGGGGCTCGAGGCCGGAGCCTCAAGTGCGCGGCGTTTCTGCCAGGCCTTCCAGGTGAGCGCAATGCCCGCAAGAAACACGATCGAAGCAACTAAGCTGCCCTCGATGCCAAAGGCACCCCCTGTGATCAAGTCATTCGACCCAGGAGTCGCTGAAAAGGTGAAGAAAGAATCAGAAACCGGTTGGCCGAGACCGCCACCCCAAAAAGGTTACCCTGTGCCCAGTTCCATGCACCGTGCATGGCACAAATGCCCCAGAGCCCACCCTCGGAGAGGGAAAGGAAGCTGCCGAATAGCGCGAACAGCAGCAGATTAATGATGGGAATAACGCCCATGCCCGGGTTCATCCCATGCAACGCCATAAAGAACACCGACTGAAAGATTACCGCCGCGATGAGCCCCCACCTGCGGGCAACAGCCTGGGTGAGGTATCCGCGCGTCAGGATCTCCTCAGTCGAGCCCTGCACTAAGAAGCCCATAAGCATGACGAAAATAAACATCCAGCTTGTCCCATCAGGGGAGGCCCAGGCGAGCTGCGCCTGGCCGGTAATCACTGGGACCAACACGCACACAGCAAGCATGCCCACGCCAAGCAATAGGCCTCGACCAGCAAAACGCAATCCGGTTCGCACCCCCGTGAACCCGAGAGTCGAGAAGCTTCTCTTCTCTTTTGTGCCCATCCAAAGCCAGATCGTGAGAGACGCAAGAGCGAAGGAAAATAGAGCAAGTACACCATTTTCGCGGTCGAAGACCGCGGCAAAGGTGGGGCTGAAGCGTTCGCCCGCTACTGCAGCGTTGATAGCCTCGATGATTACTTTGACGAGGATCGGGATCGTTTGAAAATTGATCGCCACAATCGTCACGACCAATGCCATGATGATGCCGGTGGGCCGCTTTGCGAGCAGCATCCCGCCAGTCGGTGCAGGAAGATCGGTGTGAATTGGGCGCATCGCTAGCTCCTTCAATGGCGTACTGCATGAAAGAGTACCGGCGGGCATGCACCGAAAGCGCCCTTCGATTCGCTCAGATTGCGCAGGGAGACTCCAGCTTGCGCATGGGCGTTGCGCGCGCTTTGCGGCGGTAGGGGAAGCTACGCGCCGCGAATAGCCGCCACCGTTACGGCCGAGTGCAGCGCCGCCTCTGCGGCCTCGACGCCCTTCGACTCTCGCGACCCAGGCAGGCCCGAGCGATCCAACGCTTGCTCATCGTTGTCGGTCGTCAGCACACCAAACCCAACGGGGCGACCGGTGTCGAGCTGCACGCGAGTGAGCCCGTCAGTGACCGAGTTTGCGACGAAGTCGAAGTGTGGGGTACCGCCGCGAACGATCACGCCGAGGCAGACGGCAGCGTCGAATCCGCCGCCACCCTGCTCGGCAGGGGTCAGCGCCGCCTGTGCTGCGAGGGGCAGCTCGAATGATCCCGCGACTTCATACAGTTCGTGGGTAGCGCCAGAAGATTCAAGCGTTGACACAGCACCCGCAACGAGGCCAGCCATGACCTCGGTGTGCCATTTGCCCGCGATGAGCGCGACCTTTAAGCCGGTCGCGTCAACCTTGAGGCTGGGTGAGAGTCCTGCTCCACTCATTTGTGTACTCCTCAGTCTTAGTCGTTCGAATCGGCCGGGAACATGTGACCCATGCGGTCACGCTTGGCCTTGAGATATCCGGCGTTCTGCTCGTTAAAGCCCGCGTAAAGCGGCACACGCTCACTGATGGTCACTCCGCTTGCCTTCAGTTGGGCGACTTTGTCGGGGTTATTCGTCAGCAAACGTACGCTGTGAATGCCGAGATCTTCGAGGATCTCTGCCGCAGCCCGGTAGTCGCGGGCG
Source organism: Leucobacter sp. (assembly GCA_034676385.1). Taxonomy (GTDB): domain Bacteria; phylum Actinomycetota; class Actinomycetes; order Actinomycetales; family Microbacteriaceae; genus Leucobacter. The sequence continues at coordinate 64,625 of JAUCCH010000027.1, read as the reverse complement.
TCAGCGGGTAGCCCGAGCTGGAGGTTTGCGTCTAGGGTGTCCACACCACTTTCTTGCAGTTGGTACGCGCGCAGCTTGTTGGCGAGGCCGATGCCTCGTCCCTCCTGCCCACGCAGGTAAATCACAATGCCGCCGCGCTTGTGCACGAGATCCAGGGCCGCCTTTAGCTGTGGGCCGCACTCGCACTTGAGCGAGCCGAACGCCTCACCTGTGATGCACTCGGAGTGGACGCGAACGAGGCAGTCGTCGCCGAGCAGTGAGCCGTCGGGGTTCGGCGCAATGAGCGCGACGTGGTCGACGCCGTTGCGGCGGTCGCGGTAGGCACGCATGCGGAACTCGCCGTGCTCGGTCGGCACGAGCGTGTCAGCGCGCAGGCTCACCTGACGGTGCTGCGTGGGCGTGACGGGAGTGTTGTCTGGGTCGTGTTCGTTCAGGTATTCGATGAGCTGCTCGATCGTGATGACGAGAATGCCCTCTTCCTTGCCGAGTTCAATGAGCCCCGGCAGGCGCATCATCTCGCCGTCCTCGGCTACGATCTCACCGATCACGGCGACCGGGCGAAGGCCCGCGAGGCGCATCAGTTCGACCGATGCCTCGGTGTGGCCGGCACGGGCACGCACACCACCGTCGACCGCGCGCAGCGGGAGGACGTGGCCGGGGCGGCGCACATCGGTAGGCACAGCGTCGGGGTTGGCAAGTGCGCGCAAGGTGGTCGCGCGATCACTTGCGCTGATGCCGGTGGTCACACCCTCGGACGCGTCAACAGTAACGGTGTAAGCGGTGCCGCGGGCGTCTTCGTTGCGCTCCACCATCATCGGCAGGTCTAGCTGGTCGGCAACCTCGTTCGTCATGGGCGCGCAGAGCAGGCCCGACGACCAGCGCACGGTCCACGCGATCCACTCGGGGGTGGCAAGTTCGGCCGAGAGGATAACGTCGCCCTCGTTCTCGCGATCCTCGTCGTCGGCAACGATCACGGGTCGACCGGCTGCGATTGCCGCGATGGCATCCTCGATCGATGCGATGCCGGAGCCGTTTTCTGGCGTATCTGTGTGAGTCATGAGCTGGCTCCTTCTTCAGAGGTTTTGGGTCGAGGATCAGTACTGCTGCCCTGCACTTCGGCGTTCATGCCAAACGCCAGCATTCTGGCAACGTGCCGGGCAAGAATGTCGGTTTCGAGGTTGACGCGGTCGCCGGGTTCGAGAGAACCGAGGATGGTCGCGGTGAGCGTCTCGGGAATGAGGGAGACCTCGAACCAGGCCTGCGGATCCCGCGCCTCTGAAATATTCGAAACCGTCAGTGAGACACCCGCAAGCGTCACCGAGCCCTTATCTACGAGGTAGGGGGCGAGGTCGGGTGCGAGTGAGAAGCGGAGGGTGCGCCAGTTATCTTGCTGGGTGACCGAGAGCAGTTCGGCGGTGCCATCGACGTGCCCCTGCACGATGTGGCCACCCAGGCGGCTGTCGACGCGCGCCGCACGCTCGAGATTCACGCGGTCGCCCACACGAAGTGCGCCGAGGGTCGACATCTTGATCGTCTGCTCCATGACGTCAGCCGAGAATGTGTCAGCGTTCCGGTCAACGACCGTTAGGCAGACGCCCGAGACCTGGATCGAGTCACCATGAGCCGCGTCGCTCGTGACCTTGGGGCCGCGCACGGTGAGCCGAAGCGCGTCGCCCACGGGCTCCATCGCGATGACCTCGCCGATTTCTTCAATAAGGCCGGTGAACATCAGCGACCCTCCTTGCTTTCTGATTGGTCGTGAAGTGAAGCTCGAATCAGCAGGTCGTCACCGAGGTGTTCGATGCTGTTGAACTTTAGGGTTCTAATTCCCGCCATGCTCTCGATACCGAGATCACCGATTGCTAGGTGCGGGCCACCGAGCAGTGCCGGGGCGATGTAGACGAGCACTTCGTCGGCGAGGCCTGCCTTAATGAAGGCGCTTGCGACGGTTGGGCCGCCCTCGACGAAGACGCTGCGTATGCTTTGTTCGTATAGCTCTGCGAGGTGCGCTTCGAGGTTGTCGCCCGCGAATTGGAGAGGGGCCGCGAGGCTGTGCGCTGCCAGGGCCGGGTGCTGATTGATGCGGGCGTCTGCCGGAATCGGGCGACGGCCGAGCACCACCGGAATCGGCTGTTCGGCGGCGGGCACGAGCAGGCCATCTGCTGAGTGGTCATCTCGCGCAGTCAGGGCCGGGTTGTCAGCGAGTAAAGTTCCGGTTCCCACGAGGATCGCATCAGCCTCTGCGCGGTGGCGGTGCACATCGAGGCGCGCTGCGGGGCCCGTGATCCACTGGCTGCTGCCGTCGGCTGCGGCGGCCCGCCCGTCGAGGGTCTGCGCCCACTTCACGGTGACGAAGGGCCTCAGCGCGGTGGATCCTCGCCCCAAATTCTGTTGACGCGCAAACCAGGGCGCAAGTAGCTTGAGCCCCTCGGTTTCGAGGACACCACCCATCACCCGGACGCCAGCGCTGCGAAGCGTGGCTGAGCCGCCGGAAGAGGCAACGCCCGGATCGCTGACCGCGAAGACGACAGTGCCGATCCTCGCCTCAGAAATTGCGACCGCGCACGGACCCGTGCGGCCAGTGTGATTGCAGGGTTCGAGGGTAACGACGGCGGTGAGTTCGTTTGTGCGCTCACGCCACTCATCGGGCAGGGCTGCGAGGGCCGCGATCTCTGCGTGCGGGGTGCCAGCGCCAAGATGCCAGCCTTCGGAGACGATGTTTCCGGCGGGGCCTAGGATCACGCAACCAACCTGCGGGTTGGGGTTATCGGCCGGGCCGCGCTCTGCGAGCTCGAGGGCACGGCGCATCGCCGCTTCGAGCGTTTCGCGTGCGAACATCGGACACATCTTCCCGCGCGCCGGGTTCGCGAGGCGTCCGCATATAGCGGCGCCTTGCGTTCCTCTCATCCGGACTCGTACGAATCGCTGCCTGCTCACGCAAGCTTCGTCGTACATCACCGTCGGCACCGGAATTCCACCGGTTCAACCCCGCAGGAGCGGGGGTCGCGGGCTATAACCGCCGGTTCAGATTCTCACTGACCCCGGAACACGCTTCTTACTCTAACGCCTTCTGCGCGAAAGTATTCCTTGAAGTTGCAGTACCTGCTTCGGTGCGACTAGAGGTTCGCGAAGCCGCCCGAGATCGTGTTCATGGTGAGCACGATGATGAGGGCGTTGAAGAAGAAGCTGAAAGTGGTGTGCCAGACCACGGTCCAGCGCATGCGCGAGGTCCGCACGGTCACGTCCGACGGCGCGAACGAGGTGCCGTTCGTGAACGAGAAATAGACGAAGTCGATGAGGCGCGGGTTCTCTGTGCCCGGAAACTTCAGAGGGTGCTCGGCTTCGTGGCTTTGGTAGATCGCGTGGTAGGTGCGAGCGTATCCCCAGTGGAACATGGCCCATGACGCGAGCATTGCCCACACAGCGATCAGTTCGTAGGGGGCGAAGTATTCGGGATTGCCGCGCCCGACGATCAGCGTGATTGCGGCGCTGATGCCCACCAGACTTGAGCTGAACGTGACGACGCCCGAAAAGATTACGACGAGCAGGTTTCGCGAGGCGCGTTTCATGAGATGGTGGTCGCCGTCGTTGACGCGCAAGTCGATGTTGAGCCAGAAAACCGTGGCGGCGAGATACAGGGTCGCGACGATGCACCAGGTGAGCAGACGGCCGTGCTCGGAGATGTCATCGTCTTCGATGAAGATGTAGCGCAGGCCCGCAAAGATGAGGCCGAACTGTGCGAGTACGCCGAGGATCTCAACAACGATCGCGGCAACGTTGCCCCTGCGTGAGTGTGCGCGGGTGCCCTTGGGTGGGGTCATGAGTTAAGTTTAGGGCGGCGAGCGAGGAACAAGCCTTCCTGCGAGGTTTTGACAGGCAATGATCCGTGTGTAAGGCTTGCGGCAGTATACCCTTGCCACGGTGTGGATCTCCACTAGGTCCATCGGACTCTGAAAGCTGGCCTACATGTAAACTAAATCGACACGTCGCCGCACGCTCAAAGCTCTTGCGATCGCGGGGGCACTCGGGCTGGCCCTTCCCCTCGCATTCTCGTCTTCGGCGTGGGCTGCTGAGGGTTCCGCAGTCACGCCCGTGGCCTTCGACTCCTTCACATGGGGTGTGGATCGACAGCTTCCCTCAGAAGTCATAGTCACACCGACTTCCCTCACGATGAAGATCGGCGGTGCCAACCGGGGTCCGAACTCGCACCAGTGGTGGGAAGGCGTCAGGACCGCGGTGCCAGCCGCAACGCCGTGGGTGGATCGGGTCGACAGCGTTGAGGCAACCCTCACGGTGGATTCGACTTGGACTACCATCCCTAACCTGAATGCCGGGATCTGGCTCGAGTCTGTCGGTCCCTCGTACTCTGCGTGGCCGACACTTGAGGTCGTCAACTCCGGCGGAACGCTGGTCGCCGAGGTGTTCGATACCTTTACCAATACCGTACAAGCGGTTACTCCAGTCAGCCCGGGGCCAGTCAAGTTGGAAATCGCTGTCAACCCGATGACGAGCGAGTTCGAGTACTTCGTAAACGAAACCCTCATCTTCAGCCATGCTGCGGCCGGTTACGCCAGCCCGTCGACGGTGCTCTTCAATAGCTACAACCCCGGTGGTGGTGCAGCGAACAACTACACCGTCGTCTGGTCAGACCTCAAGTTCGGCACGAAGATCGCTGCGCCGACCATCACCACGGCCTCCCTCCCGGCTGTTTCCGGTGACGGCACCTACAGCGCCATCGTTGAGGCCACCAGTGACACGCCCGCCAGCGTCTCCCCGTTTGTCTTCAGCCTCGCGAGCGGAACCCTCCCCGCCCGGGCTCTCACTGAACCCGTCGACGGGTGAGATCAGCGGGAAGACGACCGAAGCCGGCACGTACACCTTCGCCGTCACGGTCACCAACGGGTCCGGGCTGACAGATACCGCCGAGTTCCAGATCGTAGTCCCGGCTGGGCTAGTTGTCCCGACGACGCCCGCCGCCCCGAGCGGGCCAGTGCTCGCGAACACGGGATCGGGCACGGACGCGCTCGTCATCGGCGGTATCGGTGGCACCGCCCTCGTGGCGCTTGGTCTCGGTCTCGTTGCGTTGCGGCGCAGACTCGCCGCATAGTCGCTAGCACTTGAGCTCATCCTGACGTGGTGGCGCGCACCGCATCTCCGTGCGCCCGCCGCCAACCGGTGCCAGAATAGTAGAGACCCAGCACACTCCGCACCCGCCACCTCAGGAGGCAGTGATGTCTGATTTAGCCGAAACCAAGAGCGCCGGTTCGCTCATCGAGATGACCGGTATCGAGATCGTGCCCGAGTCCGAGCGCACGGCGAAGCCGCGCGACCTGTTTTGGCCCTGGTTCGCCGCGAATGTCTCCGTGTTTGGCATGTCGTACGGTTCGTTCGTGCTTGGCTTCGGCATCTCGTTCTGGCAGGCGACCATCGTCTCCGTGATCGGTATCGTCGTCTCGTTCCTGCTTTGTGGCCTCATCGCGATTTCGGGGAAACGAGGATCAGCACCCACCATGGTGCTTTCGCGCGCCGCATTTGGTGTGCACGGTCAGAAGGTGCCCGGCATTGTGTCGTGGCTCACCTCGATCGGTTGGGAGACCTTCCTCGCGATCATGGCCGTGCTCGCCACCGCGACCGTGATCACGCAGCTCGGCGGTGACGGCGACAGCGTCGTGCTCAAGATCTTCGCGACCGTGATCGTCGCGGCCCTCATCGTGGCGGCATCGGTGCTCGGCTATCACGCCATCATGAAGCTGCAGTCGGTGCTCACCTGGATTACCGGCGCGGTCACGATTCTCTACATCATCCTCACGATTCCGCACATCGATATGGCCGCCGTGCTCGCACTGCCAAGCGGCAGCATCGGCCAGGTGGTCGGCGCACTCGTCATGGTCATGACCGGCTTTGGCCTCGGGTGGATCAACATCGCCGCCGACTGGTCCCGCTACCAGAAGCGCACTACCTCCGACGGAGCGATCGTTGCATGGAACACGATCGGTGGCTCGGTCGCGCCCGTGATCCTCGTGGTCTTCGGCCTGTTGCTCGGGGCTTCCGACCCGAAGCTTGCCGACGCGATCGGTGCCGACCCGATCGGCGCGCTCGCGCAGCTGTTGCCCATCTGGGTGCTCATCCCGTTCCTGCTGACCGCGGTGCTCGCGCTCGTATCGGGCGCCGTGCTCGGCATCTACTCTTCGGGCCTCACCCTGCTGAGCCTTGGCATCCGCATCCCGCGCCCGAGTGCCGCCGCGATCGACGGTGTGATCCTTACCATCGGCACGATCTGGGTCGTGTTCTGGGCGCAAGACTTCCTCGGCCCCTTCCAGAGCTTCCTTATTACTCTCGGTGTGCCGCTTGCCTCGTGGGCCGGCATCCTCATCGCTGACATCCTGCGCCGCCGCAAGGACTACGACGAGAACGCCCTCTTTGACCCCCGCGGTCGCTACGGTGCCTGGGACTGGACCTCGATCGGCACCTTCGTCGTCACCTCGATCATCGGCTGGGGCTTTGTCGTCAACCTCTTCGCCGAGGACGCCGCTTGGAACAACTGGCAGGGCTACCTGCTTGGCCTCGTCGGCGGCAAGGACGGCGACTGGGCCTATGCCAACCTCGGGGTCTTCCTCGCCCTCGTGCTCTCGTTCGTCGTGACCTGGTTCGCGCGCGCCGGCAAGATCCGCAAGCAGGAATCGGTATGAGTTCTGGGGCCGGTTCGCCGGGTTTGACTGACTCGCTCGGTTCGCCTGGATCGCCGGGTTCGGATGGTGAGTTTGGTTCGTCTGCCGTGACCACCGATTTGAGCGTCGAGGATCGCGACGAATCGGGTACCCAGCCCTGGCTCGTGGTCATCGACCCACAGGCGATCTTTGCTTCGCCCGACTCGGCCTGGGGCTCGCCCTTCTTCGCCGATGCCTTCGCGAATATCAAGCGTCTCGCGGCCGCTGCTGGTGACCGGGTGCTCGTCACTCGCTGGCTGCCGATCGCCGATCGCGGTACCAGTTGGGGCGAGTACTTCGAGGCATGGCCGTTTGCCGACCAACCTGCCGACGACGCACTCTTCGATCTCGTGCCAGAGGCTCGATCGCTCTCGAACCATCCAACCCTCGACCTCCCGACCTTCGGTAAGTGGGGCGAAGAGCTTGAGAAACGCATCGGACGCGGCACTCCGGTCGTGCTAGCAGGTGTCTCAACCGACTGCTGTGTCGTCTCGACCGCGCTCGCGGGCGCTGACGCTGGTGGCCGCATTACGATCGCGGCGGATGCGTGCGCGGGATCCTCGGCCGAAAATCACGAGGCAGCCCTCACTGTGATGGGCCTATACCCGCCGCAGATCATGGTCACCGATACCGAGACGTGCTTAGCGCTATTCGAACCTTCGCCGGTGAGCTAAGGATGCTGCCGATCAAGAGCTTCAGAAGGATCAGTGGGGCTCTGCAGTTCTAGGTCCAAGAAATCGGCGACCCACTGGCGCACGGCTGAGAGGCACTCGGGCGTCACTGTTTGGCCGATCCTCGTGATTCGGTTACGACTAATCGTTCGAATCTGCTCGGTCATTACCCACGATGGCCGCTCGAGTGAGTTGCCCGTTGGAATGTGGTTGGGCCAACCGCGATCCGTTGACGTGACGGGCGCGACAGTGACAAGTTCCGTCACCAGCTCGAGAAAGCTATTGCCTGAGAGGACGAGCGCTGGCCGGTGACCGGCCTGCTCGCGACCTTTTGTCGGGGCAAGCGTGACCCAGATGATTGAGCCGGGCACCAGCTCTTCTGTGGATACTGGCTCAGCGGCCCCCATCAATCTGTTCCCACTCCCTGGTTTCGGTGCGGTAGCTTTCGAGCGCAGAGTCGCTAGTTGTGGCAAGCGCCCCGCGTAGTTGCTCAAAGCGCTCCTGCTTCGCAGCCTGCTGAGCGAGGCGGTCAAGGTAGCTGCCGAGCGTCAAGTGCGCGCGTGATGCCTGCGCCTTCAGTAAGTCGCGTGTTTCAGTCGAGACCTTTATCGTGGTGGTCATACTAAAAGTATACCGGCGTGGTGGTGACGACGGGGCTTCTACTTTGGATTTTGCGCCGGCGTGGGAGCCGCCGAAGCGATCAGCTCGCGCAGCGACGCATCGGGTAGATACGCCCGTGTCAGCGCGATGCCGATGCGCGGCAGATCGCCCTCGTCGCGGTACAGCAGATAGAGCGGGTCAGCCCGCGGGTTGAACTTCTGCTTAAAGCGGTGCAGTGACCGGAACCCATACATCGGCTCGATCAGCTCGCCGATGCGGGTCAGAACCTGGTCGACGGGGGTGAGGTCGCGATCCTCGGGGTGAATAAATGGTGCCCCCGAAAGCGAGACGAACTCGTAGCCGTGCTCCGCGAAGTACTGTGCCGACGAGGCGATCAGCAGCTCCATTGTTTGCGAGAAGGAATCGTCGGCTCGGCGCATGACGTCGAGGGTCCATCCGACAACTCGAGGTTCGCCCGACCCCTCAGCAGCGGCACCATACACGGGCAGCCATGATGTGATGCCCTGCAGTTCGCCCGCCTCGTTGAACGCAAGGCCCACCATCACTTCGGGATCGAGCGCCTCGTCAACTGTGCCGAGCGTGAACTTCATCTCGGGCAGGCTCTTGTCACCCGTCCACTGCTCAGAAATCTTGCGCACCTGAGCCACAACTTGCCTCGGCTCATCAGCGAGACGGGTCATACGGAACGTGATCGCCTCGCGCCCCGCCTTGTTGATCGCTGTTCGCACGGCGCCCCACGCCTTGCCGGTAAAGGCGAGGCCGGGCAGATCAACGATCGTGTCCTCAGCGACGATGAGCGAGCGCCAGCCACGTGGCATCGCATCAAACGAGCGCTGCCCGACCGAGAACAGCGCCGGGATGAGCCCCGCCCGCTGTGCCGCGCCCGCGAACTCTTCGATGGCTTCGCTGCGGCGATCCTCGGAAACCAAAGGATCGCTCAGCATCAACGCAACGCCTGCGTGCGACTGGAAAGCCGCGCTGCCGCCAGCGACGGCCGCGTGCCGGTTCAGCGGCCAGGTCGTCATCCACGAGATTGTGCCGCCACCGTGTTCTTTGAGATGCATCTCACTTTCATCGGGGGCCACCACCTGCGCATCAAGAATTCGCTTCGAGGATCGCAGGGACACTCGGAACGCTCCGCGGCCCGCAATGAGAATGACTACCTGGCCGATCCACAGCACCGTTGGTGCGACGACGAGCCCGAGGACATCTCGCGGTCGGTCGATGGCGCCCAACTGGATGAGTGTCGGAATCAGCGCGAACAGCAGAACCGCGGTTGCGAAGTTGAAGACTGCAAGGCACAGGGTTGCCACCCACGCCACCCGATACCCGCGCCGCACTCCGTTTGCGACGACTGCGATCACGAGAAGGTCGATCGCGACGTCGACCCACGATGCAACCGGGGTGCTCTCGCCGAGCGGGCCGTCATAGGGGATCGCGAGGTCGAACAACTGCACCACGCCAATCGTGATGAGACCCGCAAACGCGAGGAAGCGCCACTCGCGCTCGGTTGGGCGGCCGCCTCGGTGCCGGAAGGCGGTCATCTGGCCGCTGACGATCAGCGCGGCAATCATGGCGATCGCGTGCTCGACGTCATAAATCTGCCCGAGGTAGAGCAGCGAGAGCACAATCCAGACGATGATCACTACCCGCGCTCGGAGGCGCCAGGGGGAACGCAGCGTGGCGATCGCGAAGACGAGAGCTGCGATCGCACCGCACGAGGGGCCGACGTCGTAATGTGTGGCGATCCTCGTCGCCCAAACTGAGCCGGTGAGGGAGATCAGCCAGACGAACAGTGCGGCACCAAAGACGCCGACCAGGTGCCCCGAGAAGAAGATGATCATCGCGCGCATCGTGCCGAAGCGCCACTCAGCCCACGCTGTGCTGAAAAGTACGAGAGGGACGAGCGTCAGGTAGACCCAAGGCGCGTCGACAAAGAACATCGATGTGAGTGGTGTCCACCAGCGGCCCTCGGCGAACGCAGGAATGCCGGTGGCGACACTCTCGAACCACGGCTCCTTAGACGCGGGCGAAAATAGCGCGCCACTAATTGCCCCGACGGAGAGCAACACGATCGTAAAGATGATCGCGAAGGGGGTGCGGCGGAGGGCGTCCTTGAGCTTCAGTGCCATTTACTTAGTTTAGGGAAACAGCGGGGAGAAGCGCGCCTGCAAGTTACGGGCGCAGCAGCCCGACCGCGTCGTAGACCTTATCGAGCGTCGCTGTAGCCAGCTCGTTCGCCCGCTCAGCACCACGCGCAAGCAGTCGGTCGAGCTCAGCAGGGTCAGACATAAGCTCTTCGGTGCGCAAGCGCACGGGGGCGAGGGTCGAATCAACGACCTCGGCAACCGCCTTCTTCAGGTCGCCATAGCCGCGGCCCTCGAACTCGCTCTCAAGCGATTCGATCGTGCGGTCGCCCAGCACCGAGAAGATGGTGAGGAGGTTCGAGACGCCGGGCTTCTCGGTGCGGTCGAAGCGAATCTCGGCGCCGTCGTCGGTCACCGCGCGCATGATTTTCTTCTTGGTCACGTTCGCGGGGTCGAGCACCTTGATGAGACCGGCCTCTGTCTCGGCAGACTTAGACATCTTCGCGGTCGGGTTCTGCAGGTCGTAGATCTTCGCGGTTTCCTTCGCGATGTGTGCCTCTGGCACCACAAAGGTCTCGCCGAAGCGCGAGTTGAAGCGCGTCGCGAGGTCGCGCGTGAGCTCAACGTGCTGGCGCTGATCCTCGCCTACGGGAACGCTCGCGGCCTGGTACAAGAGAATATCTGCGGCCATGAGGATCGGGTATGTGAAGAGGCCGACCGATGAGGCATCGGCGCCGCTCTTCTGCGACTTGTCCTTGAACTGGGTCATGCGGCTGGCCTCACCGAAGCCGGTGAGGGTATTGAATACCCATGCCAGCTCTGCGTGTGCGGGCACCTGCGATTGCACGAACAGGGTCGACTTCTCGGGGTCGATGCCGGCCGCGATGTACTGGGCCGCGGTGCGACGGGTGCGCAGCACGAGCTCCGCGGGATCCTGCGGCAACGTGATCGCGTGCAGATTCACGACGCAGAAGATCGCGTCGTAGTCCTCTTGCATTTGGGTCCACTGCGACAGCGCACCGATGTAGTTACCGAGCTGCAGTGAGTCGCTCGAGGGCTGCATGCCGCTGAACAGTGTGGGCTTGGGTGATGACGTCATTGGTACTTCTCTAAGTTTTCTAAGTTGGGAAGTCAGCGCGGTGCGTGCGGATTGCACCGCATGGCCGGGCCTGGCGGGAGCTTCGGTGGAACCGAAGCGGATGGATGCGCGGCGCAATTCGCACGCGCCGCGCAGGCGGGAGAACTAGACCGTGTAATCCACCACCACGGCAGCATGATCCGACCATCGCTCATCGTAGCTCGCCGCACGATCGATCGTGTAGTTCGCAACCTTCTCACCGAGCGCGGGGGTCACCACGTGGTAGTCGATGCGCCAGCCGGTGTCGTTGTCGAATGCCTGCCCGCGGTTTGACCACCACGAGTACGGCCCCTCGACCTCGCCCGCCCACTGGCGACCTACATCGATCCAGCCGTAGCCTTCGCCTTCGGTGCCGTCGACCCCGACGACGTTCTCGCCGAGTGGGCCGAAGAAGCGGTCGAAGTATGCGCGCTCGCGGGGCAGGAAGCCCGAGCGCTTCACGTTGCCCTTCCAGTTCTTAATGTCGAGCTCGCGGTGCCCAACGTTGAGGTCACCTACGACCGCAGCGTACTCACGAGAAGCCGCAAGTTCGGTCAAGCGTGGGCCCATGGCGTCGAGGAACGCCCACTTCGCCTCCTGGCGCGGGGTATCGACCTCGCCCGAGTGCACGTAGGTGCTCACGACGGTGAACGGCTTACCACCCAGCTCAAAGTCGGCTTCTAGCCAACGGCCGCTCGACTGGACCTGATCTTGCTGATCCTCGCCGCCCAAACCAATGCGGTGCGCAGTAGAAGGTACGCGGCTCGCAATTGCGACGCCCGCGCGGCCCTTGATGTTGCAGGGGTCGTGCAGAATGTGCCAACCATCGCCAAGCAATTCGTCGAGGTGCTCGTCTTGCGCACGCACCTCTTGCATTGCGAGCACGTCAATGCCGCGGCTCTCAAGCCAGTCGCCCATGCCCTTGCGGTAGGCGGCACGGATGCCGTTCACGTTCACAGATGCGAGACGAAAGGATTCAGCCATGCGCACCAGTCTACTTCGCGTCGAGTGAGGCGGCCACGCGACTTCGGATCACGCTGGCGCTGCCGGTGAAAGGACCCCAAGGGCGGCAGGTAGGCTCGAATGGAACGAATCTAGGAGTGCAGATACATGGAACAGTTTCCTGCAGGTGACCAATCAACGCCTGAGCAGCGGCCGTTTCTCAGCAGCAGCCCAGATGAAAAGTGGAGCGGGTTCGCTATTGCAGGCTTCATCATCAGCCTGGCGTTTTTCATTCCGTTCATTCACATCATCGCGATCGTGTTTTCGATCATCGCGCTGGGTCAGACCGGTCCAGGCCGTAAGCGCGGGCGCGTGCTCGCGATTGTGGGTCTCGTGATCGCTTCGTTGAACCTCATCATCGGTGCTGTGTTGGGGGCTATTGGGGCGTTGTGATGTTTGGTGACGAGGATCTCACGCGCCTCGTGCTGCTCTGATTCCGAAACCTGACTCCGAAAGAACGCCCTTCGTGATTCTGAATCGCTTGTCCTCACTTCGCTAGTGTGAAATCAAGACGATTTTCACCGCCGAAGACGAAGGAACAATCGAGTGCCAGACGAAGTACACCTGACCGCGAGCAACGGTGAGCGCATCGCGGTGCAGCGGTTTGCGCCCGACGGGTGGCCAGGCGGATCCTCGGCACCCAAGCTTGCCGTTATCATCGCGCCAGCAATGGCGACCACGGCGAGCTTCTACGAGCCGTTTGCAAGCTGGCTCGCCGAGCATGGTTGCGTCGCCTACACGTTTGACTACCAGGGTTACGGATCCTCGGCCACGAGCCCGATCACTGAGGTGCAGGCGCACGTCATGGACTGGGCAGACGACGTCGCTGTGGTCGCCCGATGGGTGCAGCAGGATGCGCAGGGCCTGCAGATCACATGGATCGGCCACAGCCTCGGGGGGCACCTGATGCCCTTCGCGCGTGATGAGGCGGGCGCGCTGATCCCGCAGGCTGCGATCAATGTCGCGTGCGGGTCGGGGTACTGGGGGTACTCAGAGGGCAAGATGCGGCTGCTCGCGCCGCTGCTCTGGACCGTGCTCGCGCCAGCCTCGATGCGTGTATACGGGTACTTTCCAGGCAAGAAACTCGGGGTGCTCGGTGACGTTCCGAGCTCGGTCATGCGCCCGTGGTCGGGTTGGTGCCGCAACCGTGGATACCTGGTGGGGGTGATGCCCGAGCATGCTGCCACGTATGCATCCGTGAGGATCCCGGTCACGAGCCTGTCGTTCACCGACGATGACATGATTCCTGAACCGGCGATCCGGGACGTCGAGCAGCGGCTCACCGGCGCGCGACTTGAGGCCCTCCGCGTAGATCCCGAGGCGTACGGGCTGAAGAGCATTGGGCACATGGGGTTCTTTCGCTCGAAGAGCGCTCCGGTCTGGGAGCGCGAGATCTTGCCGCTGCTGCAGGCGTTGCCTGGTTCGGAAAGAGGTGACCTGCAATAAATAAGCTTTCTGCAATTTACAAGCCCCAGTTCGCGGATCTGAGCTTGTAAATTGCAGAAAACTTATTTTGGCGTCGAGGATCACCCAGTCCCGCACCGGCATTCGCCGAGAGTAGGCTCAGGTTATGGCACCGCACCGTACCGCAGACCACGTCGTCGCGATTGAAAAGCATCAAGGCGCTTTGAGCAAAGCCCCGGTGGGGCTTTGTGCGCCGTATATGCCGGGGCCGATTTCGGCCACGGGACGGGCGGAGTTGCCGCTATGAAAGACCACGTCGTTTCGATTGACCAGGGAACAACAAGCACGCGCGTAATTGTGTTCGACAGTCAGGCGCGGCCGGTGGCGAGTGCGCAGCGCGAACATCGGCAGATTTTCGAACGACCGGGCTGGGTCGGGCACGATGCGAACGAGATCTGGCAGACAACGAAGACCCTGTTGCGTGAGGCGCTTGGCAAGGCGCGGCTCCGCCGCGACCGCATCGCAGGGGTGGGCATCACGAATCAGCGCGAGACCGCGGTCGTGTGGGATGCGGCCACGGGCGAACCAATCACCGATGCGATTGTCTGGCAAGATACGCGCACCCAGGCGCTGATCGACGCGCTCGCCGCAGAGACCAACCCAGCCACGGGTGAGCCCTTCGGCACCGAACGCCTGCGTCGCATCACGGGGCTGCCCCTCGCCAGCTACTTCTCTGCGGGAAAGATTCGGTGGATCCTCGACGAAGTTCCCGGTGCCCGCGAACGCGCGGAGCGGGGCGAACTGCGCTTCGGCACGATCGATTCGTGGTTGATCTTCAACTTGACGGGCGGTGCGACCGCTGGAAAACCAGGCACCGGCATTCACGTTACGGACGTGACGAACGCGAGCCGCACCCAGCTCTGTGACCTCGAAACCCTCGACTGGAGTGACGAGGCACTCGAAGTCTTTGACATTCCGCGCAGCATGCTGCCGATGGTCGTCTCATCGTCAGGGGTGCTCGGTAACGTGCACGGCATTCCGGGGCTCGAGGGTGTCCCGATCGCGGGCGTGCTCGGCGACCAGCAGGCGGCGACTTTCGGCCAGGCGGCTTTCGCACCGGGCAACGCGAAGCACACCTACGGTACGGGTGGATTTCTGATCGTCAACACTGGCACCGAACCCGTGTTTTCAGGTAATGGCCTGCTGACCACGGTCGCGTACCGCATTGGTGACGAAGCCCCCGTGTACGCACTTGAGGGTTCAGTGGCGGTCGCCGGATCCCTGCACCACTGGTTGCGCGACAACCTCGGCATGCTGCGTGACTCGACCGAGATCGAGGGTCTCGCGTCGAGCGTGCCCGACACAGGCGGCGCCTTCATTGTGCCCGCGTTCTCGGGGCTGTTCGCTCCGCGCTGGCAACCGGACGCACGAGGTGTGTTCGTCGGGCTCACCCGCTTCGTCACTCGCGCTCACATCGTGCGCGCCGCGAGCGAGGCGTGCGCCTACCAAACCGTCGAGGTGATTAACGCGGCGGCCGCTGACACAGGCGTAAACCTCGGTGAGCTGCGTGTTGATGGCGGGGGATCGGCGAGCGACATGATGATGCAGTTTCAGGCTGACATGCTCGGTATCGATGTGGTGCGCCCCGAGAACCTTGAGACGACCGCGCTGGGTGCGGCATTCGCTACGGGGCTCGCGACCGGAGTCTGGAAATCAGTTGACGAGCTCTCGACTTTAGTTCGTGAGGGGCGTCGCTGGGCTCCAAGAATGGGGGCCGAGGATCGAGCGCGCCTTTTGCGCCTCTGGAACCGTGCGGTCGAGCGGTCCCTCGGCTGGGTAGATGATGATGTGCGTGCCCTGGCGGGCGACTAATAACGAGGTAGTACGCCGAGCACGTCAGTAACACCAAAAATCGACGAAAAGAACCGGATCGAGGATCGCGGTACCGGCGTCGTGAGCAGCTAAATAGTCGAAGGAGACACAATGAGCAACACAACCAAAATCGCGTTTGTCGGTCTAGGGCACATGGGTGGGCCGATGGCGGTCAACCTCGTGAAAGCAGGCTTCTCGGTGCAGGCATATGACCTGGTGCCCGAGCTCTGCGAGGTAGAGGCCGCGAAAGGCGTGCCCATCGCAGAATCTGGAGAAGCCGCAGCAGCCACCGCCGATGTGGTCATTACGATGTTGCCCATGGGCAAGCACGTGCTCGCTGCCTACGGCAACGCCGAGCATCCGGGTCTGCTCACGGCGGCCCGCCCCGGCACGCTCTTCATTGACTGCTCTACTATCTCAGTCAGCGAGTCGCAGGAGGCCGCGGCGGCGGCCGTTGCCGCGGGCCACCGTGCGCTCGATGCGCCCGTGTCTGGCGGAGTGATCGGCGCAGAGGCTGGCACCCTGGCGTTTATGGTCGGTGGCGAGGATGCCGACTTTGAGGCAGGCAAATCGGTGCTGGAAGCCATGGGCGGTCGCATCGTGCACTGCGGGGCTGCTGGTCTTGGGCAGGCGGCGAAGGTGTGCAACAACATGATCCTCGCGGTCAGCCAGATCGCAGTCGCCGAGGGCTTCGTGCTCGGCGAAAAGCTCGGCCTGAGCCACCAAGCGCTCTTCGACGTGGTGAGTGGCGCTTCGGGTCAGTGCTGGGCGATCACCACTAACTGTCCGGTGCCTGGGCCCGTGCCGACAAGCCCCGCGAACCGCGACTACCAGCCAGGGTTCGCGGGTGCGCTCATGGACAAGGATCTCGGCCTCGCCGAACACGCTCTCGAGCTGGCAGGCGTCGACGCCAAGATGGGCATGCTTGCGAGGCACATGTACGCCGACTTCGTGGCTGGCGGCGGTGGCGGCACCGACTTCTCGGGCATCATCAACTCGATTCGTGAGTCAAGTAGCAGGCCCGGTATTGCATAACGATTTCGAGGATCCCGGTTGGGGCGTGAAAGCTTCCCCCACACATGCACACGCGCCGGGTGCGCGATAGCGTAGTCAGAGTGCGGCATG
Organism: Leucobacter sp.; assembly: GCA_034676385.1. Classification (GTDB taxonomy): domain Bacteria; phylum Actinomycetota; class Actinomycetes; order Actinomycetales; family Microbacteriaceae; genus Leucobacter. The sequence continues at coordinate 48,019 of JAUCCH010000027.1, read as the reverse complement.
AGGCGTGTAATTCTGCTGCAGGAATCGAAGGAGGCACGCGGGTGGCGAAACGCAGACCACTTCAAGTCGACCCGATCGCTGAGGCCAAGCGTCAGTGGGTAGATCACGGCTGGCAGGACGCCTCAGGAGGCATGGCCCTCGTGACCTCGGTGATGCGAGCGCAGCAGCTGCTGCTCGCACGGGTCGAGGCGGCTCTCAAGCCCTTTGGGCTCTCGTTTGCGCGTTTTGAACTGCTGCGGCTCCTCGCGTTTACTCGCAGCGGCCGCATGCCACTCGCCAGCGTGGTGTCGAGACTGCAGGTGCACCCGGCAAGCATGACGAGCGTGGTCGAACGCCTGAGTAAGGCTGGGCTTGTCGAGCGTGAGATCCACCCCGAAGACCGGCGTGCCGCCATGCTGATCCTCACGCCAGCGGGTCGCGACCTCGTCGAGCAGGCGACCGAGGCGCTCAACACTCATGTGTTCGCAGACACCGGTGTTCCGGAGAGCGACGAGGCCGCGCTCGTCGGAATCATCGCCCGCATGAGAAAGAGCGCAGGCGATTTCGAGGATCCTCGAAGCTACCCCGAACCTCTCGAACACTTGTAATGAGGGTCGAGGATCTCGGCCCAAAGCAGTCCAACGCGCGCCACAATCCGCCCATTACGTTGGCGACACTAGGGTCTGATGTCGGTTTGATTGACTCTTGTCCGCCAGTTCCGAGAGGGGCCGGCTGGGAGGATAGAAACCATGGCGAAATACTCAGATGAGTTCAAACAAGACGCGGTCGCGTTAGTGCGGCAGGGTGCGACGCAACGAGAAGTCGGACGCGACCTTGGGGTCTCGAAATCAGCGCTGTCGAAATGGGTGGCTGATGCTGACCGGCGTGATGCTGGCCTCCCCGCGACGAAAGACGTGACAGCGGCGGAGGACGCGCAGATTCGTGAGTTGATACGCCGCAACCGGCTCCTCGAACAAGAGAACGAAGTACTCAGGCGTGCGGCGGCGTATTTGTCACAGATTCATATCACGCCCCCAAAATAGTGTTCCCGCTCGTCCAAGAGATGGCCGCGAAGGACGCCCCGATCCGGGTGCCTGTCGTGGTGGCGTGTCGGGTGCTTGGCTTCTCAAAGCAGGCGTACTACCAGTGGGTGAAACAGCCAGTGTCGAAACGAGAAGCTGATGATCAGCATCTCATTCAGGTGCTGCGTCAGCTCCATGCTGAGGACCCGGAGTTCGGGTACCGGTTCCTCACTGACGAGATGCAGGACCTGGGCTACGTGATCACTGAACGGCGTGTATGGCGGCTGTGTAAACAAGCAGGTATTCGTTCGGTGATCACCAAACGTAAGAGCAGTGCCGGTCGTGCCGGTGCCCCGGTGGGTGATGACCTTGTCGAGCGCGAGTTCACCGCAGCCGGTCCGAACCGGTTGTGGCTGACCGACATTGAGCGCCACGAGGCGTTCCTGAACCTTGTGGTGATGAAAGGACACCGCTCCGCGTCTGTCGCAGCAGTCGCGTGATAGCTGGAAGACGATCTGCCTCGCTGGTATGAGCTTGGTGGGTGGAGCAGTCTTCGACAACGACGAGTCGCATCCAGTACTGCCAGATGGTGCGGGCTCGGCAAGCAAGACGGAGAGGTATACGCATAGGAACCAGTGGCTGAAAGCCTCTCAATACGAGACCACCGGCTCTAAACCTGGCGGATTTGGGCCGGGTTACATTGCGCACCCTCGCTGCGTCAGTAGCGTGGGGAACTCTTTGGGCGGGTGATGTCGCCGCCCGGGAGGCCATGGTGAATGCCTGCGGCGTAACCATGGCGATGATGTTGGGGCATAACTGGGTACCAATCCCGTCAAATGGTTTGGGAATGAACGTGGGAACCATCCCCGGCTCCGCCGACCTTCTTGCTGCACCCAGCAGCAGCGATTCTCGGCTGGACACGTGGCCTGTTGATCGGGTCGGGGTGGGGGCGGAGAACTCGTAGTAGTCCGAGGTCGGGAAAGCCGACCACATGGCGAAGGGGTTCAGTGTGATTGCAGAATCTGGAAGCAGTAAAGGAGATACAACCGTGAATACGGATGTATCGTGGCCTGCCGACACTACGGAGGCATGGGCGCGAGTACTGAAGATGCAGACGAAACTGCACCAATGGGCGAAGAACGATTCGGTTCGTCGCTTCGATGATGTGTTCAACCTCGTCTATGACCCAGCATTCCTTGTTGCGGCGTGGAATCGGGTACAGGGCAACAAGGGAGGTCGTACTGCCGGTACCGATGGAGTCGTTCCGCGTTCCATTCCGCCGGAACGTGTACGAGGAATGCTTTCTGAGCTGCGTGCAAACGTGAAGTTTGGAGAGTTTCACCCTGAACGAGTGAGGCAGAAGACGATTCCGAAAGCAAACGGTAAGGTCCGTAGCTTGGGGATTCCGACGATGACCGATCGAATCGTTCAGGCTTCCTTGAAACTGGTATTGGAGCCAATCTTCGAGGCTGATTTCCAGCCATCGTCGTATGGGTTTCGGCCGCGTCGTCGGGCGCAGGACGCTATCGCGGAGATTCACTTCTATGCCTCGCGCGGCTACGCGCAGGTGTTCGAGGCGGATATCACCGCATGTTTTGATGAAATCGATCACGATGCGCTCATGCAGCGGGTTCGTGCCCGGATCATCGATAAGCGAGTGTTGCGTTTGATTCGCGGGTTTCTGAAAGCAGGAGTTCTTTCGGAGGACGGTGTGAACAGGAACACGTATACCGGTACGCCGCAGGGCGGGATACTCTCCCCTCTGCTGGCAAATATTGCGCTGTCGGTTGTAGATGAACACTTCCAACGCAAGTGGGAAGCGCTCGGTCCTTACTGGGCGCGGGCAAAACAACGCAAAGCCGGGAACGCGACGATGAAGCTGGTTCGCTACGCGGATGACTTCGTGGTTCTCGTTAACGGCAGTCGCGCTGATGCTGAAGCGCTCTGGGATGAGATTACCGAGGTGCTCTCGCCGATGGGTTTGCGCCTCTCGGTCGAGAAAACTTTGGTGACGCATGTGGACACGGGGTTTGACTTCTTAGGGTGGCGTATCCAGCGCCGCCGGGTCAGGGGTCATAACGGGAAAACAGCGATCTATACGTACCCGTCGCGGAAGTCTTTGGCTTCGATTCGGGACAAGATCAGGTTGTTGACCCGTAGAGCATCACATCGGACACTCGCTGACTTGTTGCGCCGGTTGAACCCGGCGCTACGGGGGTGGTGTACCTATTTTCAGCACGGGGTCGTGAAACATACCTTCAGCTGTATTGATCATTTCGCTTTCTGGCGGATTGTTGGATGGCTGAAGAAGCGGCACTCGAAGCTGAATATGCGCACCTTGGTACGGCGTCACCTACCTGGTTGGGTGATTCGTGCTGAAGGAGTTGAGTTCTTTCGTGCTTGGCAAGTCACTGTGGCTCGCTATCGGTATCGAGGAACTCGCATCCCTACTCCGTGGGCGAATGCTACGGCGTAATCACATGGAGAGCCGGATGCTCAGGAATGGGCACGTCCGGTTCGGAGGGCGGCCAGCAGAAACCCATCCGCAGCAATGCGGGCAGGGCGCTGCTGGCCGACCCTACACCGAGCAATGGACGAACGAAGGTCGCCTGTATATGTGCGCGGTGAAAGACGTCTGGTCGAACCGGATTGTCGGCTACTCCATCGGGCCACGTATGCAGGCCTCGCTTGCGGTGAGGGCGCTGGAGAACGCGGTCATGCAGCGCGATCATCCGGTCGGGACGGTGGTGCATTCGGACAGAGGCGGTCAATTTCGTTCCCAGAGCTTTCAAGGGGCGCTACGTCGATATCAGTTGCAGGGGTCGATGGGGCGTGTGGGTGCTGCTGGGGATAACGCGGCAATGGAGAGCTTCTTCTCGCTTCTGCAAAAGAATGTGTTCGATCGGAGGGTGTGGGCGACCAGGGAAGAACTTCGTTTGGCGCTTGTTTCTTGGGTCGAGGGGAAGTACCACCGGAAGCGTCGCCAACGCAGATTGGGCAGACTTACCCCGGTCGAGTTTGAAGTTGTTAATGTAGGCAGCGTCGCACTCGCGGCGTGAAGAGAAACCCGAGTCAATCAAACCGACATCAGACCCCTAAGTAAACAGCCACAATGAAGGAGACCAATGAACCTCGCATTCTCAGTAGCCCCGAGCGGCCCCGCTCCAGATCGCGCCGAACGCGACGGCGGCTCTGTCTCAGACGCCGTCGCCGAGGCGGTCAAGATCGTGCGCGAGTCGGGTCTTCCACACCGCACGTCGTCGATGTTCACCGAGATCGAAGGTGAGTAGGACGAGGTCTTTGACGTGGTGAAGCGCGCTACCGAAGCGGTGCTGCCGTTTGGCTCAAGGGTGTCACTCGTGATGAAGGCAGACATTCGCCCGGGTTTTTCTGGCGAGCTTGATGGCAAACTTGAGCGACTTGAGGCGGCAATCGATGTGTCGAACTGAACCGGCTGAAATAGCAGCACTGGCTGAGTCAGCCGCGCTGGCCGGGTTTCAACCCAGCCCAAAGCCATGGGCCAGATCCGTGCGCGTGCTCGCAGCGATGATCGCTCTTGGAGCGGTGGGGGGACTTGTTGGTTGCGCCTCTGGCCCTACAGGTGGCCCGAACGCGGAGGCCGCACGCGCCGAACTGCTGAACCTCGGGCATGCGGTGGTCGCCTCGGTGGGTGGCGAGATCCTCGAGACAAATCAAGGAACCGCGAGCTGCGAGTACGAAACTGACGGTGGTGTCGATTCGACCTTCCAGCTTGAGTTCACTGCCCCCGATTACATGTCCCGTGTCGGAATGGCTGTGGCCACACTTGAAGAGGCTGGCTACGAAGTGAGTCTCGTTGCGGGTCATGACGCACCGAAGGCGAACGGTCCGAACGGTGAAATTGTCGTGCTCAAGTCTCAGCAACTGACACTTTTCACCGGTTGCGTGGTCGGTTAACCGCGGCCGGTAGCTGCAGCCCTAGCGCACCACGAAACCCACGATCTTCGAGAGCAGCGCCTCGAGCGGGCCACGCTTCTTCGTGACCGAAAGTACTGCGCCAATTAAGAGGGCACCGGCGATTTGCAGGGCGAACGCACCGTTTCCGACGACCCACCACGGGATGTTCGCCAGGCCTGCGGGGTCAGCGTTTGCGCTGAAGTAGGGGTACCAGAGCAGCCCGGAGACCACGATGTGCAGCGTGTAGACCGTCAGCGGCGCCGCACCGGTAGCGCGCACGACGTCGAGCAAGCGCGCGCCGATGCCGGGGGTTGTGGCGGTGGTGCCAGCGGGCAACGATCCGGGTTCGGTCGAAGTGAGCGCCCTCCGCTCACGGTCGCAGAGGAACACGAGCAACCCGATCACCGCAAACGAGATCCCGAAGGTGCGCATGAGGTCCATGATCGAGCCGGAATGGGGGGTGGCGAGGATCTGCGAGAAGATGTTCCGTGAGCTGGGAGCCCCCATGCCGCCGGAGTGCAGGATCTCAAACACGCCGTCCTCCAGAGGTGTGCCAGGGATCAGGATGCCGACCACAAGGAGATTGGCGAGCACCCAGTTCGAGACCAGCTGAGCAACGATGAACATTGCTGCGCCGAGCGCTGCAAGTTTTGCGGCCGTGCGGCCAAGCATTCCCCGCCCCGCTGCATTCGAGAGGGCACGGCCGATGAGCATTCCCACTAGCAGGTAGGTGACCCAGGTGATCGCCGGATACTCGCCCGTCACGAAGAGCGCGCGCAGCCCAACTCCGAGGTCATGCGTGAGAAAGCTGAGGCTGGTGTGCGGGCCTTCAATGCGCGCTCCTAGGGCCGTGCGCAAATGAATATTGAGCCAGCCGAACACTAGTGTGAGCACGCCAGCAATGACGCCGAGCACCCAGCTGCGCACCGCGACTAGCGGTGAGACCAGGATCATCGCGACGCCGTAGTAGGCCAGAATTACGACGATGGTGTTATCGATGGAACCAAGTGCCACACCGAGCACAATGAGCACAGCGCCACGAACGGCGACAGCTGCGGTCGCCTTCCAGCGCTCACCATTCCGCAAAAATTTCTGGGTGGCGAAGACCACGCTGACCCCACCGAGCACCGCAAATAGTGCGGCCGCGGTACCGTTTGTCACGAGGCTCATGACCTCCAGGTACGGTAGCTCGGCGTCGGTTGATCCCGGCAGCGTGTACCTCACCGCGATAAGGTGCGCGGCCATCATGCCGGCGATCGCGAGGAAGCGCGCGAGGTCAACCCCGACGTAGCGCACGCGAGGGCGCGGTTTGAGCGTCGGAGTGGTGGCTTTGGCGCCGGTGAGAGTCATGAGGAAAAGTATCTCAACTTCAGATACCTGGCGCGAGAGTGATTCGCAAAGTGGTCGCTTCGTTCGCGACTTGAATCGCGGCCCGGCCTAGGTCAGCGGTGGGCGTGCTTTGAGAGCGCCAGGGCGAGGATCACCCCGACCATGATCGCCCAGAACGCCGAGCTGAGACCCGCCACGCTGATACCCGACGCGGCAACGGCGAGCGTGACCGCGGCGGGGAGTCGCAGCACGGGATCCTCCATTGCACCCAAACATGCCGAAGCGAAGGTTGCAAAGAGCGCGATGCCCGCTACGGTCTGCACGATCTCAACGGGTGCGGCAAGTACGGCAGTGGCGAGGCCGGCACTGAGCACACCGAGGATGATGTAGCCGATGCCCGTAGTGACACCCGCTATCCAGCGGTGCTCCTTCGGCCCAGCCTCGGGCCCCGCGGCGAGGGCCGCACTGAGCGCGGCAAGATTAATTGCGTGACCACCAAAGGGTGCGGCGAGGATCGACCCAATCCCCGTGATGGTGAGCGCGGGGCGCCACGGCACCGTGTAACCAAGCCCCGCCATGACCGCGACCCCGGGGATATTCTGCGAGGCCATTGTCACGATGTAGAGCGGGAGCGCGATGCCGGTCATGGCCTGGAGCGTTACGGTAGGCGTCACCCATTCGACGTGCGGAACTAGTGCGCTCGCCGCTGGGATTGAGCTGGACAGGTTCAGGCTAATGACGATCACAATGAGCCCGACGAGCAGCGCCGCAGGCACCGCCCACTTCGGGCTAAAGCGCACGAGCAGCAACCAGGTGAGCACGATCGGTACCACCGTGAGTGGGTTACTCACGAGCGCCGTCACAGGGGCGATGCAGAGCGGCAGCAGGATCCCGGCGAGCATTGCCTGCGCAATGGGCACCGGGATCCTCTGCACCAAACGGGCAAGGCCCGGCCACAGCCCAGTTAGCGTAAGCAGTACGCCACACATCACGAATGCGCCAATCGCCGCAGGCCACCCGCCGGTGACCGCGCTCATGCTCATGAGTAAGGCTGCGCCGGGGGTCGACCAAGCCGACGTGATCGGCATTTTATAGCGCCAAGAGAGCAGGATCGAGGCGGTGCCCATGGTAACGGAGACCGCGAGCAGGCCCAGGCCGCCTGGAGTGGGCTCGCGCCGACAGCCTGCAGACCCGCGAGCACCACCGCGAAGGCCGCGGCGAACCCGACTAGGCTGCACACGATGCCGGCAACGATCGCGGCCAACAGTGCGGTGCGCGAGGGTTTACCAGCTGGCGAATGCGCAAGTGTTCTGTTTATGGAACGTTCCATATGTAGAACGTATCATGGAGGCGTGACTATTCTCGACCTAGGTGCCAGGCTGCGTGAGCTACGCGTTGAGCGCGGCCTCAGCATGTCTGAGCTGGCGCGCCAGGCAGGCGTGGGCAAGGGATCCCTTTCCGAGATCGAATCGGGCAGGCGCAACCCGACTGTCGAGACGCTCTATGCGATCTGCCAGCCACTTGGGGTGCCGCTGACGGCGCTTCTCGGTGAGGATCCGGGTGCCGACTCGGTCTCAGAAGGTGGTCTTCGCACCGTGCTGCTGTCCGTACGACACCTGCCCGACCGCACCGTTGAGGTGTTCCGAGCTGAGTTTCCAGAGGGCGCCGACCACACCTCGCCAGGACACGGCGCGGGCGTAACGGAGCACCTTACGGTGGTCACCGGGGCAATGAGTGTGGGCCCGCTAGGGCTCGAAACCATCGTCGAAACGGGCGAGACGCACACCTGGCCAAGTGATGCACCGCACCGCTACACGACTGTTCGTGGCCCCGGCGAGGCCGTGTTGGTGATCATCACCCCACGAGATAACTGAGTTCTCTTACAAGGGTGAGGCCATCGACCTGGCCGCCAGAGTTACTGGCGAGGGCTAGTTGAGTGTCGGTACCAACCCTTAGGCTTGCCGAGTGATGACACCCGAAGAAGACATGCCCAAGCCAAACCCACCGATCAGGCCGTGGGCTGCCCTCTGGACTCTGGTGCTCGGCTTCTTCATGATCCTCGTCGACACCACGATCGTTTCGGTTGCCAACCCCTCGATTATGGTCGCACTCGATACCACGATGACGGCGACCCTGTGGGCCACGAGCGCCTACCTGCTCGCGTATGCGGTGCCACTTCTTATTACCGGTCGCCTTGGTGACCGCTTTGGCCCGCGACGTATTTACCTCTTCGGGCTTGCCACCTTTACACTTGCCTCGCTCGCCTGCGGCCTGTCGGGCAGCATCGAAATGCTGGTCGCAGCGCGCGTCTTCCAGGGCCTCGGCGCCTCAATGATGACCCCGCAAACGATGGCCGTGATCACCCGCATCTTTGCTCCAAGGGAGCGAGGATCAGCAATGGCGATTTGGGGCGTCACCGCGGGGGCTGCAACGCTGATCGGGCCGATCCTCGGCGGCTTTCTGCTCGACTCGCTTGGTTGGGAATGGATTTTCTTCATCAATATCCCGGTCGGGGTGGTGGCGTTTGCGTTGACAATGCGCAACGTACCAAGGCTTCCCACTCACGCACACCGATTTGACTGGCTTGGGGTTGTGCTCAGCGCAGCCGGTATGTTCCTGCTGGTCTTCGGCATCCAAGAGGGTGAGAGCTACAATTGGGGGCAAATTCTGGGCCCCATCACCGTTTGGGGGCTGATCATTTCGGGTGCGGTGATCCTCGTGCTCTTCGTGGTCTGGCAGCGTGTGCAAAAGGGTGAACCGCTGATCCCGCTGCAAATTTTCAAAGATCGCAACTTCACGGTCGGCTCTTCTGGCATCATCATGGTCGGCTTTTCAATGACGAGCATGAGCCTGCCATTGATGTTCTTTCTACAGCTGGTGCACGGGCTCACTCCTACGCAGTCAGCGCTGATGATGGTGCCCATGGCGGTTGCCTCTATCGTGCTTGCTCGGCCAGTTGGTCTGCTGATCGACCGCCGAGACCCGCGTCGTTTACCTGTGATCGGACTGCTTGGCTCAGCAGCGGGGCTGCTGCTGTACGTCTTCATGTCGCATCCCGATATCCCGGTTGGGCTTCTCTTGATCCCTAGCGCACTGTTGGGTCTTGGCCAGGCATTCATGTGGGGCCCACTCGCTACGCTCACAACCTATAACCTTGAGCCCAAGCTCGCGGGGGCGGGATCTGGCGTCTACAACATGAGCCGCCAGGTCGGCGCGGTGCTTGGTTCTGCCGCGATGGCGGTGCTCATGCAGGCGAGGCTAACGGCACACTTCGGTGAGCAGGCTGCTTCTGCGCACGGTCTCGGCTCGGACGGTGTTGCCACCCAGCTCCCAGCGGCGATGCGCGAGGGGTTTGCTGCGGCGATGGCGCAGTCGATTCTGCTGCCCACAGCTGCGCTGCTTGTCGCGGCCGTCATATCGTTGTTCTTCGCCGCACGGCCCGCGAAGACCGGAACAGAAAAGGTTGTTGCCCCCTAGTCGAATCCACTGGAGCCGCAACCACTGCGCCTTGAGCGGAAGCTGCCGTGAAGGTCGGTGGTGCAGAGTATTCTGCAAACCATGAGCATGAGGCCAGGCGGCGGGGGGCACGGGGCGCGCGTGTCCGGGGGTGACTTCAAGAAGCAGCGCGAGCAGAATGAACAGGCTCCAGAGATAGCTGACCTAGGCTCGCGCATCGCCGAGCTCTTTCGGCCCTATAGGGTGCAGCTCGGCATCATTATTGGCCTGGTGCTGGTGTCAGCCGCTCTCGGTATTATTCCGCCTCTGCTCACCCAGCGGGTGTTTGATGATGGGCTCTTCCCGAAAACTGGCCACCCCAACATGCCAGTGTTGCTCACGCTCGTGCTGCTCATGCTTGGGGTGTTCGTCGTCGGCCAGGTCCTTGGTATTGTGCAGACGAGGTTCACCGCCAGAGTTGGCAACCAGGTGATGGGCGATCTTCGAGTGACGCTGTTCGCGCACCTGCAGTCGATGGAGCTCGGCTTCTTTACTCGCACGAAGACCGGTGTTATCCAGTCTCGCCTGCAGAACGATGTCGGTGGGGTTGCGAATGTGCTCTCGAACACCGTCTCGAGCGTCATCGGAAATACTGTCACTGTGATCGCAGCGTTTGTGGCGATGCTCGTGCTGAGTTGGCAGCTCACGATCATTGCCCTCGTGTTGCTGCCAGTGCTCGTTGCGGGTCAGCGCAAAGTCGGGCAGATTCGTGCCAGGATCGCAGGCGCAACTCAGGAATCGCTGAGCGAGATGAGCGCAATTACGCAAGAGGCACTCTCTGTTTCTGGGGTGTTGCTCGCCAAAACCTACTCGCAGCAGCGAGCCGAGACCGAGCGATACGCGAGTGAGAACCGCAACCAGATCGAGTTGCAGGTGCGTCAGGCGATGAGCGGGCAGCTCTTCTTCGGCGTGGTGCAGGTATTTTTGTCGGCCGTTCCCGCCATTATCTACTTGGTTGCGGGCTGGTTGATCGGTAACGCGCAAGGGCAGGGCCTTGACCCCGGCATCACAGCAGGCACCATCGTTGCCTTCACCACGGTGCAGGCGCGGCTACTCTTCCCAATGATGGCCCTGATGCGAGTGGCGCTCGACCTACAGACCTCAAAGGCACTGTTCGCGCGTATTTTCGAGTATCTCGACCTGCGTCCGGCGATCCTCGATGCCCCAAATGCTGCCCAGCCGAACGACGAGCCGGGGCGTGCGGGGCGTGTGCAGTTCGATCACGTCACCTTTCGATACCCGGATGCCGCGCCTGATACCCGGCCGACGCTTGACGGCGTCTCGTTCACAGTCGAACCGGGGGAGTTTGTCGCATTCGTTGGTGCTTCGGGATCAGGCAAGACCACGATTGGTTCGCTCATCCCGCGCCTGTACGAAGCCGGTGCGGGCACCGTGCGCTACGCGGGCGACGATGTGCGCACCCTGCAGCAGGAAGCGCTGATGGACCGAATCGGGGTCGTGACACAGGAGGCTTACCTCTTCCACGCGACGATTGCCGAGAACCTGCGCTACGCGCTGCCTGGTGCTACCCAGTCACAACTCGAAGAAGCCGCGAAACTCGCGAACATTCACGACACGATCGTGTCGTTTGAGCAGGGTTACGAAACGGTCGTCGGCGAACGAGGCTACCGACTCTCGGGTGGTGAGAAGCAGCGCATTGCGATTGCCCGAGTACTGCTTAAGAACCCGCGAGTGCTCGTGCTCGATGAAGCCACGAGCGCGCTCGACACCGTGAACGAGCGCATTGTGCAGCGAGCCCTCGACGATGCGCGCAGTGGCCGCACGACCATTGCGATCGCGCACCGGCTGTCCACAGTGGTCGATGCCGACCGTATTTACGTCGTCTCGGCGGGGCGCATCATTGAGCAGGGTACACACGAAGAGCTGCTCGACGTCGATGGCGCGTATGCGGAGCTCTACGCGCAGCAGAGCTGAGTGAGCGGGCTGCTGCCTCCCGCTCTCCCCTCTGCTCTACCCCCATTGTCAGAGGGGCTTAGTTAGCGTTGCCTGATCGCTCCCGACGGCAACGTTTAGTAGCTCCCTGTTTTGCGGAGGCATCCTGTGCCAGCGTCACTTCCGCAAGGGAGTAGGCTTTTTCCGTGCGTCAGATAACCCAGTCAAGCAAACTCGCAGGCGTTCGATACGACGTGCGGGGCCCCATCTTGCAGGAGGCCGAGCGGCTTGAGCGCGCTGGCCACCAGATCCTGAAGCTGAACATTGGCAACCCCGCGCCCTTTGGGTTCGAGGCGCCGCCCGAAATCGTCGAGGCCGTCCGAGCGGCGTTGCCTCACGCTCAGGGTTACAGCGATTCGCGTGGGATCCTGCCCGCCCGAGAGTCGGTGGCCCGCCACTACACCGAGATTGGCATCGAGGGCGTCGGCCCGGAAGACGTGCTGATCGGCAACGGCGTGAGCGAACTGATCTCTCTCGTCTTGCAGGCCCTCGTGAGCCCGGGTGATGAGATCCTCGTCCCCTCGCCTGATTACCCCCTCTGGACTGCGCAGGTGACCCTGCAAAGCGGCCGCGCGGTGCACTACCCTTGCGACGAGCAGAACGGGTGGATGCCCGACCTCGCAGCGATCGAGGCGCTCATCACCCCGAAGAGCAAGGGCATCGTGCTCATCAACCCGAACAACCCTACGGGTGCCGTGTATTCTGCTGAGCTGGTTCGCGGCTTCGCGGCTCTTGCTGAGAAGCACGGGCTCGTGCTCATGGCCGACGAGATCTACGACCATGTGCTTTACGGCGACGCCACCCACGAACATGCGGCGCTGCACGCGACCGAGACGCTGTGCCTCACCTTCAGCGGTCTTTCAAAGGTGCAGCGGGTTGCAGGCTATCGCTCTGGTTGGGTGATCGCCTCGGGCAACAGGGCCGTTGCAGCGGACTTCCTTGAGGGGCTCACCCTGCTCGCAAACATGCGTATGTGCGCGAACGTGCCGGGTCAGCACGCGATCCCGGTGGCGCTTTCTCCCGAATCAAACTGGTCGGGCATTGCTGAGCTCTGTGCTCCAGGCGGTAGGCTGCGCGAGCAGCGCGACGTTGCGCACGGGCTGCTCACTGCGATCCCGGGTGTGAGCTGCGTGTTGCCGGGCGGGGCCATGTACCTCTTCCCGAAACTTGAGCCCGAAGTTTATGCGATCGAAGACGATCAGCAATTCGTTATCGACCTGCTACGCGAAACCCACGTGATGGTGACGAATGGGCGCGGCTTCAACCTGCCCACGCCAGATCACTTGCGCTTCGTGTCGCTGCCCGAGGTGCCGGTGCTTACCGAAGCGATCGGACGCATTGCTGGGTACCTTGACACTGTGCGGGTGGGCTGAGGTGTGAGGGCTCGGCGGGTTCGTCCTCGCCCAGTGACCAGGGGTAGCAGATGACCGTCCGCATCCTTGCCGTCGGCAAACGTCACGCGCGCTGGAGCTTAGAACGAAGGCCATTTCTGACCTTCGTTGCGACGCCAGCGCCGGGGCCGTCTCGGCCCCGGGTAGGGGGTGACCGGTGAGCATCCGGATCTTCGCAATCGGCAAGAAGCATGAACCCTGGGTCGCCGACGGTATCAAGCGTTACGAGCAGCGGCTACGCAAGCCGTTTGACGTGACGTGGCAGCTGCTACCGCACTCTGCACGCGAGGGCGACGCAGCTCGCGCCGAGGAATCGGATCGAATTCTCGCGAAACTTGACCGCGAGACTTTCGTCGTGCTGCTTGATGAGCGCGGGCAGAACGTCGACTCGCCCGCACTCGCTGCACGGCTGCAGGGTGCGTTCGACGCGTCCCGCCCGGTCGCCGTGCTGATCGGTGGGGCGTACGGGGTCGATGATCGGGTGCGTCAGCGGGCCGACTTCGTGTGGAGTCTGTCGAAGCTCGTGTTTCCGCATCAGTTGGTGCGGCTGATCCTCGCCGAACAGCTCTACCGAGCCCAGGAAATCGCTGGCGGGCGGCCTTACCATCACGTGTGAGCGGATTACCCGGTGTGCGGCGGCAGTTTCGGAAACTCCACCGCGACTCGTCGATACACTTCGGCAGACGCGTTTTCTGTGACTCCTGCCGGCCCCGGCACACGCTCAAAGACTCCCACGAAACGATAGCCAACATGCCGTGTGACAGGATCACGTCCCTGGGCAAACGTGAGGTTTGTGGTTACCTCGTGCTCGGTGATTTCCGATACAGGAGTGCCGTCACCCCGGTGCGTCAGAATAGTTTGCCCATCGGCTGAAAGCGTATTTTGCCAAGCAAATGTCTCGTTTGTCGCTGCAACGAGCTTCGGACTCCAAATCTTGTACCTTCGGGTGTAGCCATTGGCGAGCATTCCGCGCGTTGTGAAGTATCCCATTTGCAGGCCCTTGTAACTGTCGCCAAGCAGGATGTTACAGAGCTCAGTTACGGTGCGGAACGTCACGCCATCAGAGATGGCGAAGGCGTCGCGATGTGCATAGAAGGCTGTGGGATCCTCGGTCTCTTCAAGCTGACTCCAAGTGAGAAAAGTAGGGCTATCTCGCAGTTCGTTCCAGCGCTCGTGAATCCGTGAGACTGCCTGCTCGACTGAATCATCGAGCATCTCGAGGGTGACCTCGCGTGCGGGTACAACGTCTTCACTGCCAACTTCGGTGCCCCTGAGGGTGCCCTTGTGGGGCATCCATGGAATAGGGATGCGTAGAAATTCGCAAGCATCAATGCTTACTGATCTCATGCTTGTGAAGAGGTCTGGTTGGGCGACAGGGCTGAGCCTGTTGATGATCTCTTGTTCGCGAGCGCTGTCGGCTTCCCGTTGCGATTCGTGAAAACGTTCATCGCACTCGACTGCGATGCCAAGCTGTGGAAAGAAGAGGTCGATGTAGTAGAGCTTGTTGGCGTGCGAACGCACGGGCTGTTGGCTTACCGGCTTCAGGTCCGACCGGGCTTCGGGGCTGAGCCGGTTCCAGATTGCACCCAAGACATAGTTTTCGTGATCCTTGCGTTTTGTGCGCGACAGCGTGCGAACAAGATATTCCAAACGATCGATCATGGCCCCAGGGTAACAATGTCGGTGGCTGTTCGTAGCCTGAGGGTATGAGTTTTCAGACCATCTTTTGCGTTGGGGATCGCGCACCGCCGCCCCGTTCGGCCTGCACCGGCGACACGCCGAGGCGGGGGTGTGAATGAATTTATTTTCAGGCCCGGCGACCTGTGGATAACTTCCGAAGAGCCGCGGAATCTCGCCACACCCTCTCCCCAGGTAGGGTGCTTTTTCGGTGGAAAGTCGGTGCAAAACTACATTGGTGTAACTACATCATGTTGTGGTCGCTCTTCGTGTGGTTCACTAGATGTAGTGCCTCGGGCGAGGTAAACTGGTTTTTAGAGAAAGGGCGTGAGCATGGCAACAACCGTGTACACCAAACCGTCGTGCGTGCAGTGCAATGCGACTTATCGTGCGCTCGATAGCAAGGGTATCGAGTACGACATTGTCGATCTTTCAGAAGATCCGACGGCCCTTGAGACCGTCAAGGAGCTCGGCTACCTGCAGGCTCCCGTCGTCGTAACCGATGACGAGCACTGGTCGGGCTTCCGCCCCGACAAAATCTCGGCGCTCGCCGACCGCCTCGCTGACTGATATCGATGAGTTGCGTGAGCCCAACTAATGGTCTTATGCAGTTCACCACGCAAGCCGAATGAAGAGGGCGTTGGAATTGGAGGAAAGTACGAGATGTCGACCGTGGTCTACTTCTCAAGCATTTCAGGCAATACCGACCGCTTCGTGAAGAAGCTGGGTCTCCCAGCCTCGCGCATCCCTCTCTACGTACATGAAGACCCACTGTTGGTCGACGAGCCATATGTGCTTATCGTTCCAACTTATGGCGGGGGCCCTGAGACGAGGGCCGTGCCCAAGCAAGTGATTCGATTTCTCAACGTCGAGCAAAATCGAAATCTTTGCCGCGGGGTGATCGCCGCAGGAAATACCAACTTCGGTGACACGTATTGCCTCGCAGGTGACATCATCACCCGGAAGCTACAGGTGCCTTTCCTGTACCGCTTCGAACTCTTTGGAACACCGGACGACGTGATAGCCGTCAAAGATGGATTGGAAAAGTTTTGGTCTCAACAATAACTGCTGCTAACGCAGCAGGTGCAGTAATGGAAGCCACTCACGAATCGTCGAAGATCAGCGATATGGATTATCACTCGCTCAATGCGATGCTGAACCTCTATGACGCAGACGGCAAGATCCAGTTCGACAAGGACCGGGAGGCAGCCCGTCAGTACTTCCTGCAGCATGTGAACCAGAACACGGTGTTCTTCCACAACCTCGAGGAGCGCCTGCGCTACCTGGTCGACAACGAGTACTACGAGCAGGACGTGCTCGATCAGTACTCGATCGAGTTCATCGAGACGCTGTCCGATGAGGCCTACGCGATGAAGTTCCGCTTTCCCACATTCCTCGGTGCCTTCAAATACTACACCTCGTACACGCTGAAGACCTTTGACGGCAAGCGTTACCTCGAGCGCTACGAGGACCGCGTGGTCATGGTGGCGCTCGGCCTGGCGCGGGGCGACGAAGAGCTGGCGCGCGGCTACATGTCGGTGAGATCATTTCGGGCCGCTTCCAGCCGGCAACCCCGACCTTCCTCAACCCCGGCAAGACGCAGCGCGGCGAGCTCGTCTCCTGCTTCCTGCTGCGCATCGAAGACAATATGGAGTCGATCTCGCGCGGCATCAACTCGGCGCTGCAGCTCTCGAAGCGCGGCGGCGGCGTGGCGCTATCCTGACGAACATCCGCGAGATGGGGGCCCCGATCAAGAAGATCGAGAACCAGTCCTCGGGCGTCATCCCGGTGATGAAGCTGCTCGAAGACAGCTTCTCCTACGCCAACCAGCTCGGCGCCCGGCAGGGGGCCGGCGCGGTCTACCTGTACGCGCACCACCCCGACATCATGCGCTTCCTCGATACCAAGCGTGAGAATGCGGACGAGAAGATCCGCATCAAGACCCTGTCGCTGGGTGTCGTCATTCCCGATATCACCTTCGAACTGGCCCGCGACAACGAGGATATGTATCTGTTCTCGCCCTACGACGTGGAAAGCGTCTACGGCGTGCCCTTCGAGCGAGATTTCGGTCACCGAGAAATACCACGAAATGGTCGACGACGAGCGCATCAAGAAGAAGAAGATCAAGGCGCGCGAACTTCTTCCAGGCGATCGCCGAGATCCAGTTTGAGTCCGGCTATCCCTACATCATGTTCGAGGACACGGTGAACAGGGCCAACCCGATCGAGGGCCGCATCACCATGTCGCAACCTCTGCTCGGAGATTCTGCAGGTCAGCGACGCCAGCCACCTATAACGAAGACCTGAGCTACGAGCATATCGGCAAGGATATCTCCTGCAACCTCGGCTCGCTGAACATCGCGAAGGCGATGGATTCGCCGACTTCGGCAAGACGGTGGAGACGTCGATCCGGGCGCTGACCGCGGTGTCCGACATGAGCCACATCACCTCCGTCCCGTCCGATTGCCAAGGGCAACGCCGAAAGCCACGCGATCGGCCTTGGCCAGATGAACCTGCACGGCTACCTCGCCCGCGAGCGCATCTACTACGGCTCGGAGGAAGGCATCGATTTCACCAATATCTACTTCTACACGGTAACCTATCCCACGCTCTGCGGCGTCGAACCTGATGGCGATCGAGCGCGAAGACCACCTTCAAGGGCTTCGAGGATTCGAAATACGCCTGCCGGCGAGTATTTCGACAAATACACCGAGAACGAGTGGAAGCCCGCCACCGCGCGCGTGCCTGAACTGTTCGAAAAGGCGGGTATCGACATCCCGACCCAGGAGGACTGGGCGCACCTCAAGGAGAGCGTCATGAAGCACGGTCTCTACAACCAGAACCTGCAGGCCGTGCCGCCGACGGGCTCGATCTCCTACATCAACCACTCGACCTCGTCGATCCACCCGATCGTCTCGAAGATCGAGATCCGCAAGGAGGGCAAGATCGGCCGCGTCTATTACCCGGCGGCCGTTCATGACCAATGACAATCTCGAGTACTATCAGGACGCCTACGAGATCGGCCCGGAGAAAGATCATCGACACCTATGCGGCGGCCACGCAGCACGTCGACCAGGGCCTGTCGCTGACGCTGTTCTTCCGCGACACCGCGACGACCCGCGATATCAACAAGGCGCAGATCTACGCCTGGAAGAAGGGCATCAAGACCATCTACTACATCCGCCTGCGCCAGCTCGCCCTTGAGGGCACCGAGGTGCAGGGCTGCGTCAGCTCCATGCTTTGCTGCTGTGACATCCGGTGAACTCGTAGAATGAACGACGGAGAAACAAAGAATCATGGACCCGAAGCCTCAAGCTTGGCCCCGCGTGCGCGCCATCAACTGGAACCGCATTCGAGGACGAGAAGGACCTCGAGGTGTGGAACCGCCTGACCGGAAATTTCTGGCTGCCGGAAAAGGTGCCGCTCTCCAACGACATTCCGTCCTGGGCGACGCTTCGACCGGAAGAGCAGAAGCTCTGACCATCCGCGTCTTCACCGGCCTCACCCTGCTGGACACCATCCAGAACGGCGTCGGCGCGGTCAGCCTGATGCCCGATGCGGTGACCCCGCATGAGGAGGCGGTGCTCTCCAACATCTCCTTCATGGAGGCGGTGCACGCCACGCTCCTATTCCTCAATCTTCTCCACGCTCTGCCTCGACGCCGGACGTGGACGATGCCTATCGCTGGTCGAGGAGAACGCGCATCTGCAGAAGAAGGCGGCGCTGATCATGGGCGACAATACGACGGCGGGGATCCGCTGAAGAGAAAGGTCGCCTCGGTCTTCCTCGAAGCCTTCCTGTTCTACTCCGGCTTCTACCTGCCGATGTACTGGTCGAGCCGGGCCAAGCTCACCAACACCGCCGACCTCATCCGCCTCATCATCCGCGACGAGGCCGTGCACGGCTACTATATCGGCTACAAGTTCCAGCGCGCAGTCGAGCGGGAGAGGCAGGAGCGCCAGGAGGAGCTCAAGGATTTCGCCTTCGACCTGCTGCTCGAGCTCTACGACAACGAGGTGCCAGCTACACCGAGGAGCTCTATGACGGGGTGGGCCTGACCGAGGACGTCAAGAAATTCCTGCACTACAACGCCAACAAGGCGCTGATGAACCTCGGCTACGAGGCCCTGTTCCCGCCGGAGGCCTGCAGAGGTCAACCCCGCCATCCTCTCGGCCCTCTCGCCCGAACGCCGACGAGAACCACGACTTCTTCTCGGGCTCGCGGTTCGTCCTACGTCATCGGCAAGGCAGAGGCCACCGAGGACGAAGACTGGGATTTCTAAGACTTCTCTCCTGAAGCCCCCAGGTAAATACCTGATCACGCCCCTGATCCGCGAATTTTCGCAGATCAGGGGCGTTTTCGTGTCTCCCAGTCGAAAGACAGAGGAGAACAGAGATGAACAGGAATACCCACCCGAAGTGGCACGGGGAGGGCACGCGCGTACCTTCCATGCGGAAGGAGAGCGAGGTAGCGACCGGAATTTGCGGTTGTTGCACCGCCCAAGCCGTGCCACTTTGTGCCACCAACGATCGAATCAACCCCCGGAGATCCGCGGAATGATACGGATCTAGGAGGGGCGTAAGGTCGAGTGGCACGACGGTCCGCCAGCGTTCCCGTTCGAGTCCATGGGAGGGCATCATGAGCAACAGCAAACGCGAGAATTGGGGGAGCCTGCGCAAGCTCCCGTCGGGCAGCTGGCAAGCTCGCTACCCAGGGACCCGACGGAACGACCTACACAGCCAGAACCGACCAAGACCGGCCGCTCACCTTCCTCACCAAAACGGATGCACGAACCTGGCTTGCCGGGGTGCAGTCGAAGATGGCACGGGGGCTGTGGGATCCACCGGAGGAGATGGCAGCGCGGCTGCAAGCCGAGCTGGAGATCGAACAGGCGCCGTGGTTGGGCTTCGAGGAGTATTCCAAGCGTTGGCTTGAAATGATTCGTACCAAACCCCAAATCGCAGCGGTAAGAAACGGGCGGTTGGTACGGTGCGCTCGTACAAGGGAAAGGTCACCGGATATCTCGTTCCAGAGTTCAGAAGCACTCCGGTGCGCGAGATCGACGCCGCCCGCATCAAGGTGATGACGGACCGGCTTGATCAGATCCCCGCGCCGCTCAACCCCAACTCGAAGTTCAACGGCATCACGCGACCGGTGCTCATCGTGCTCATGATGATCCTCAGGCAGGCCGCGCGAGACGGCATCATCGCTGCCGCACCGAATGTGTCGGTACCGCGACAACAAGAGTTGGAAGACACGACGCAGACCACGATGCGGGTGAAGATGTGGCGAATCCCGTGCAAGTCGAAGCGCTGTACCAGGCGGTTCCAGATCAGTGGGCTATCGCGGTGCTGCTCGCGGCATGGTGTCAGCTGCGTCGAGGCGAATGCCTCGGCCTGCAGCGTCGTGACATCGAATGGCATGACGATGGAAGTGCCACGCTGCACGTTCGGCGTCAGCTCAATGCGAACACCGGTGGTTACACCGATCTGAAGAGTGAGGCTGGTAAGCGATCCCTCAGCATCCCGAAGCTCATGATCGGTCGACTGCAGCAGCACTTGGAGGACTACGTTTCGTCTGACGCGAAGGCGCCGGTGCTTCCCGCCGACCGCCGTGGGAGCATTCCGCTGTCGAATACCCGGTGGGGATACACCTGGGCTGATGTGAGAGACGGAGTCGAGGGATTGCCCCACCGTTTCAGGTTTCACGACCTCCGCCACACGGGGCTGACCCTGTTCGCTCAAGAGGGGGCGACGCTCGCTGAGCTGATGCGGCGCGGTGGTCACGCTGACATCCACATCGTGTTGCGTTACCAGCACGCCACGATGAGCCGTGACCGGGAGCTGGCTGATCGGATGAGTGACCGTGTCAGCACGAGCATCACCCGCGCACAGAAGGAAGGTGAAGGGGGCGCAGAGACCTAACCGGACAGCCGCGGACACCTGTGGAGTGACACTCATTCGCTTACAGGGAGGTAACACCATGGCTGCTCGAATTCGATCTGAGGCATCTGAATCTGCGTTGGTTCCATTGGCGGTCGCAGCCGAGAACTTGGGGGTCTCAGTCAAGACCATCAGGCGTCGAATCGCTGACGGCACCGTCCGCGGGTATCGGGTCGGCCGACTCATCCGCGTTGATCTCGACGAGCTTCGCCGGAGTTTGGTGGTCGAGATTCCCACAGCAAGATAGAAGTTACAGCACCCGGCTTTTGGGTGAGACAGCATGCGGCGCCCCTGCGCGGATCACACTCCGCGCAGGGGCGCTCGTCTCGCCCTCCATCATTCGTACGATGTCGGCTCCACTGGTGACGACACGGGCGTGGCCACTTTGCAGAAGAAGGTTGGTGCCAGTGCTGGCGGCGCTCGTTATGGGCCCGGGGACTGCGCCTACGAAGCGCCCCAGCTGAGTCGCCTCGGTGGCCGTGTGCAACGAACCGGACCGGGATCCTGCTTCGACAATGATGGTGGCACCCGACAGGGCTGCGAGGATGCGCGATCGGTCGATAAAGCGTTGGCGAGTCGGCGCGACCGACGGTGGCACCTCAGACAGCAGTAGGCCTTCTCGGGCAATGCGATCGATGAGGTCAGTGTGTCCCGCGGGGTAGGGGCGATCGACGCCAGAAGCGAGCACCACGATCGTGTTCGCATCGCGGACGAGGGCGGCACGGTGCGCGGACGCCTCGATCCCGTATGCGGCCCCTGCGACCAATGTTCTGCCACTCTGAGCAAGGTCGCCGCAGAGTTCGTCGGTGACATGCGCGCCGTATGAGGTGGCGGCGCGGGCGCCCGTGACGGTGATGCGCTGCGGGAGCGGCTCAGCGAGCAATTCTGTGCGCCCCTTCGTCCAGAGCGCGTACGGGGCACGGTGACCGAGATCGTTAAGCGTCGTTGGCCAGTCGGGGTCGCTGGGAATGATCACACGGAACTTGCTGGCCTCAACTATTCGCTCGGCAAGGCGATTCGGGGTGGCAGCTGAAAGGAGCCGAACGCGCCACACCGCAGCCTCAACTCGATCCATGCCCGGGACTGTGCCGTCCCCTTCGGCGATCGAGATCAGCTCTGCTGCGCCTACCTCGGCGAGCAGGTTTCCCGTGGCGACGTCGCCAGAGGCGCCGATCAGCGACAGCAATACGCGGGCGGATCGATCATCCCTAGCAAGAGCGGTGAGCGCGGGCATGGTGGCCTCCTTCGAGAGTGACTTCTTCTAGAAGGTGCGCCCCATCCGGCCCCTTTCGCATCTGTAAAAGGGGGCGTACATTGGAAGGTGAGGCACGTCCACAAATAGCAGGCCCTTCGGGGCGGCCCTCACGGGAACTCGATCATATGTCGCCTCCTCTTCGGAGAAGTATGTACATCGGGAGGCCCCGCCATGATTCGCTCAATCTGGATCTTGAGTATCTACGTTCGCTCGTTCATGCAGCACTGCATGCCGACCAACATCTTCATCGCTTTCATTCGGCGGCGTCATGGGCTGAAGTGGGGTGTGCCAGCGATGTTGCTTGCCGTGCCCTACGCGCTGGCTGCCGTGTGGTGTTTAGATCTGATCGATCACGGCGGGCCGGGGTGGTTACACCTCGTGATCTTGATCTGTATCTGGAACGCGATAAAGTTCATCGTCATGGGCCCGGTCAGCGTGGTGCTGTTGTTGCGTTGGAAGCGTTTTGAGGCAGTCGCCCGCAGAGAGGTAGCCATACACGAGTCACCGGCTGAGCCCAACACTTTGCTCAGCCGGTGACGGCGATTAGTTGGGCACTTCTCCCGTGTGATCGTCGATGCTCGCGTAAAAGGCATCTTCGGCGGCTTCGCGTACTTGAACCTGGTCGACGACGAATTGCACGAAGTCGGCATCGCGGTCAGTGATGACCTGCTCGACGTTTTCGACCGTGTGATCCTCACCGGGCCAGATTGTCAGCCGTGTGGGCCGGTCTCGGTCGAGACGGGTGCCGCTTGCGGACACCCAGTCGCGCAGCCGCTGCCGCGCGTCAGCGAAGTCTCGATGCCAGCCCAATGGGGCAGAGCCGTCTTGGTTCGCGTCATAGGCGCAGAGCCAGTGCAGATGGAGCGCAGACAGCTCCCAGAGCAGCTCGGGGTGTCGGTGCCAGAGCGGTGGGATCACTGACGCTGGGAGCCCGTACTCCAGCCGGAGCCAGTCCACCCAGCGATTGAGTTCGAGGAGTTCCTGCTCAAGGTCGTGCGAGGTGAGCAGGTTCCAGTTGACTGGGTGTGGCGGTTCAGCCGCCAGATTGCCATCGCCCCACGGTGCGTGAGGGCGGTCATCGCTTTCATCAGGATCCTCCTGAGCGTTCATGCTTCGATCTCCATTCGTGCGTTAGAGGCCGAGCGCCGGTGGGCTGAATACTGATCGCTGTGCGGGGGATTCAAACGCTCGACTCTGATCCCGCGCGGGAGCGTCTTGGCCTGCAACTTTGCGAGGTGAGCGATCCACGTCGTACCGGGTGCGAACAGCATCATGGCCGATGCGCTTCGCCACGAATTCATCGCTTTCGACAGCCTGGCCCTCACGTTCATAACTCACGGGGCGGTGATAGCCCACGGCGATGAAGTTGTCGCCTTTCGTGAACCGTTCATTTGCCAGTTCCGCTGAGCGCCCAAACATGACGAGATGATGGAAGCTCGTCTCGAGCTGCGTGAAGCTGCCGTCCTCTTCGCGACGAAAATGCTCCTGCCCAAAGCGGAAATAGAGACGCTGGTTTCCGTACGTTGCGGGGCGTTCCAGCAATGCCTCAACCGCCGTGCGATCGGCTTTGAGCTGCGGGCTGTCGGTCCGCTTCGGCCACGGATGCAGGTCAGTAATGATCGGCGGTGCCGATCGCAGCAGGATGACCCCGGTGCCAAATGGCAGGGTGCGGATGCGGTCGGGTGGCAAGATCGGGACGCGGCGAATGGAGCGCTGGTTTGAGCGCGAACCATAGTCTCCCAGTGTGATCGAGTCGGTGAACTCGTCCCGTTCTCCGATCAGCGTGGAGAGGTCTTGGAGGTCGCGCGAGTTGGATGCGCCGCCGAGGACGATCTTTGCGATGCTGGCATCCCAGATGGCCGCTGCTTGATTCTCGGACCATTTGTCTCGCGCTTGGGCGAGTGACTGGGGCACGGGCATCGTGGTGATCCCCGTGCCGCCACCTTCGGCCATGAGCGTCGGGAGTGAGGGGAGCGGTGCGAGGTTTCCGATCTCATCGAGTGCGAGTAGTAGCGGCGGATCAAGCCGGGCGCCCGGTAATCGTGCTGCCATGCGGCGGGCCGTCTCGACGAGGTCTTCGACGAATGCTGCGACGAGAGCAGAGCTGTTCCCAGCCCCCGCACCGGTAGCCAGCAAATAGAGCGTGCCGCGATTGCGTATGAACGTCTCTGGATCGAAATGCTCACCGTCCGACGGACTGACGGCATCGAGCACCCGCGGATCTGCCAGTGCCGAGAGCGCGAGGGAAACACCCTGCCAGATGCTGTCACGCGTGCGCGGGTCGGCATCGAGCATCGCCTCCAGCGACTCGGCCCAACCTGTTGCGGCGAGTGGCGACCCGATCAAGATTGCAACTGCTTCGGCCGCCGCCGAGGGGTCGAGCGTCCACTGGAAGAGTTCAGTTGGACTGCGGCGATCGAGAGCTGCAGCGTGCAAGAGTGCCTGCAACGCAATGCGCGTCTTTCCCTCCCAGAACCCGCCGCCTTCGACGCCACCCGAAGATAGCTCGGTGGCCGCGGCAAGCCCGGTGGCCCGGATCATCGCGGTGAGGGGATCCTCACACCCGGGGATCGGAGACCACCGCAGCCCGGCAGGGATACCTTCAGCGAGGCGTTGTGGATCGAAGACGGCGACCGGCCCGAGTCGCGCTCGTGCTCTGAGCGTTGCGGTGAGATTGTCGGGCCTCGTCGACGTCGTGACGACCGCGCCCGGTGCATCAAGGATCGCCGGGATGACGATGTGCAGACCTTTGCCTGTGCGCGGTGGCCCGATAAGCAAGATCGAGTCTTCGACGCTGGCCCAAATCTGCTTGCCACGTGACCGGCCCAGCAAGTAACCCACGTCCTCAGGCATTGGCTTTTCCAGCGAAGGACGAAGCGTGGCAGCCCGGTGCAAGAGCGACTTCGCGGACGCATTGGCTACGACCTCGTGGCTCGTGGCAGTGCCCGCGAGCTTGTGCGGATCGGCATCCGCGGCTCGAGAATGGTGGCGCCACCTCATCCAGATCCAGCCGATCGCGCCACCGAGTCCGAGAAGCAACGTCATAGCCACGGCCCAGTAGATGATCGCATTGAGCGCGGGCGCTTGGAGCGCTGCCGCCGGGTCCAACGGATCAAAGAGAACGTTGACACCACCAGCAATTCCGACTTCTGGTTGCGTTGTCCCAGTGAGGAAGGCAGCAATCGAACCTGCGGCTCGCAGGACCACGGCAACACCAAAGACAGCGACAAGGGCAATCATCAAAGCGTTGGTCAACTCATCACCGAGCCCACGACCCTGCGCGTGTGGAGCACTCATGACGGCAGCTGCTCTGAGACGATCACGCCTGACACACGTCCGATGAGCATGATCTCTGAACGATGGTCCACCAACTGGCTCAAGTCGACGAGGCCACGAGCGGTCCCGTCAGCAGATCCTTCGGCACTGGACACTGCCAGCGCGACGGTGATGTCTTCGCCAGGAATGAATCCGGACCCGGTGATCTCGATAAGCTGGTGTGTGGGGCGGTGTCGCGCTCGTCGCATCTCACTGGTCCGCTCGGCTTCGGCGACGGTGCGTTCTTTTCGCACCGCATGGATGATGTCGGTGAAGATCGAGCCGTCGAATTCGTGCACTTCGACCCGTACGGTGCGCGTACGGTGGGCGGAGACCGCATCGAGAAGATCACCAAACCGCGCCCTGCTCCAAGGAGAGTCTGGTGTCAGAGGTGGGAAGTCACGACCGTCGTAGCTGACGTCCATGGTGCCGCGCTCATAGACCGTGACGATTGCGAGCGGGAGGTTGACGGGCGATCCTGAGGGTGTTGCCGCAGGGCTGTTGCGATTACTCATGCCACAGAGGTGCACTCCGGCACCCGCACGCCTAATCGCTCAAGCAACCTTATTGGAACGAGTTCGCGAGGTCAGATCGTGTGTGTATTCAGGAGGGTGAGGAACTCGTCCGCCATCCCGAGCTGTTGGGCGAGCTTCTCGCGCCGCTCCTCTGCGTCTCGACGAAAATCAGCCAGTATGCGGTAGGAGCTTTCCGGATCAATGCTTGATGGTGAAGCGTTGTCAAGGGCGCGAAGTAAATCTCCCATTTGCTCGAGCGAGTATCCGAGGGGCTTCATGCGCCGGATCAGCATGAGCCGGTCGTGGTCCTCTTCCGTGTACAAGCGGAATCCGCCCTCGGAACGTCCCGAGGGTGTGAGGAGCCCAATCTCGTCATAGTGACGGATCGTGCGCAACGAAAGACCCGTGCGCTCGGCCAACTCGCCGATGTGCATCATTTCAACACCCGACATAGATCATGACCACCCAACTCGCGTCAACCCTCACGTTACGTTAGTGTTTGTGGGGGTGCTTCACTGACCAGAGTATCTTCCCTGGTTCCGGGCACGCGCGATCACGCGCACGCAAACATTATCCGCGCCTTCACGAAGAAGGCACTCACTCCCAACACGGAGGACCCGCATGGCCTTTGCCACATCAATCGCAGACGAGAAGGCACGCTACCGGCCTGAACCCTCAGTGCTCACCGCCTTGAAATCACCACGTCTCTTGACTCGTGAGGCTCTCGCTGGTCTCGTGGTTGCTCTCGCTCTTGTCCCAGAAGCGATCTCGTTCTCAATTATCGCGGGGGTCGACCCCAAGGTCGGATTGTTCTCCTCGTTCATCATGGCGGTGACGATCGCGTTCGTCGGTGGCAGACCCGCCATGATCACCGCCGCGACGGGTGCAATCGCGCTCGTCATCGCCCCGGTAGCACGCGAGTACGGGATGGACTACTTCATCGCGACTGTGCTTCTGGCCGGGGTGCTGCAGATCGCCTTGGCCGCGTTCGGGGTCGCAAAGCTTATGCGGTTCATTCCGCGTAGCGTCATGGTCGGCTTTGTGAACGCGCTTGCGATTCTGATTTTCATTGCACAGCTGCCACAGCTCATCGATGTACCTTGGCTGGTCTACCCGCTCGTCGCGGTGGGCCTCGTGATCATGGTGTTCATGCCGAAGATCACGAAAGTGATTCCCGCACCGTTGGTGTCAATAGTGATCGTCACGGCTGCAGTAGTGGTGTTCGCCATCAATGTGCCAACCGTCGGCGACCAGGGCGAGCTGCCCCGCAGCCTCCCGGAGTTGTTTATTCCGAACGTGCCCCTCACCTGGGAAACGCTCACGATCATCGCCCCGTACGCCCTCGCGATGGCGCTTGTCGGACTCATGGAATCGCTCATGACTGCGAAGCTCGTTGACGACGTCACCGACACCCACTCGAACAAGACCCGCGAATCCTGGGGGCAGGGGAGTTGCGAACATCGCGTCAGGCATGTTCGGTGGTATGGGTGGCTGCGCAATGATCGGACAGACGATGATCAACGTGAAAGCATCGGGAGCGCGCACCCGCATCTCGACTTTCCTCGCAGGCGTATTCTTGCTGATTCTCATTGTCGTACTCGGTGATCTGGTCGCGATCATCCCAATGGCGGCACTTGTTGCGGTGATGGTCATGGTCTCGGTTGGCACATTCGATTGGCACTCCATCAAGCTCTCGACGCTCAAGCGGATGCCAAAGAGCGAGACGACTGTTATGGTCATCACGGTTGCGGTGGTGGTCGCGACCCATAACCTTGCGATTGGGGTCATCGTCGGGGTGTTCGTCGCCGCGATCATGTTTGTGCGCCGCGTCGCGCATCTCGTGAATGTGGATCGTGAGGTCACCGAACAGTTCGACGTCCAGACCGCGCACTACACAGTTGAAGGGCAGTTGCTCTTCGCGTCAAGCAACGACCTCACCACCCTGTTTGAATACACGGATGATCCGGAACGTGTCGTGATCGACTTGTCGAAATCGCATATCTGGGACGCCTCGACTGTCGCAGCACTGGATGCGATCGTCACGAAGTATGAAAAACACGGCAAGAGCGTCGAGATCATTGGGATGAATAAAGCCACGACCGAGTTCCACTCCCGACTGTCGGGCGGACTAGGCTCGGGCCACTAATTGGTAGCAGGGGGCGATGGTAGCCTGAAAGTGATGTCTTCGAATCCGTTCCGCTTGGTCTTTTCACCGGCCCAGTGGGTGCTGCCACACCCGGGTACAAACGGATACATCTCTTCCTGGGGTGCGATGTTGTCTGGCACCACTCCCGCCGTCAGCGCAGCGTAATCACGGCTCGGCAGCTTTCGCACGCCTAGCGACGATGGCACCACTCTCGTTCGAGTCGATTATTCCTGCCTGCGAACGACCCTGGGAGAAGCATGACCCCCGCACCTGAAACCACAAAGCACACATTTCCGCGCTACGGCACCTTCACCGAAGCCCGACGCATCGGCGCGCTACTGCGCAAGGAGACCGTCGGCGGAGTCTTGCTCGTTATCGCGGCACTGATTGCGATCGTCTGGGCTAACTCACCTCTTGCGGATTCCTACTTCGCATTGCGCGATCTTGAAATCGGCTATGAGCCCTGGCATCTTCGATTGACCTTGGGGGCGTGGTCAGCAGACGGGCTGCTTGCGATCTTCTTCTTTCTGGTAGGGCTCGAGCTCAAGAAGGAGTTTGTCGCTGGCGACCTGCGCCGGTTCCGCACGGCAATCATGCCGATCGCCGCTGCCGCCGGAGGGGTTGCTGTACCCGCGCTCATCTATGCCGCGATCGTGTGGACTCATCCTGAACTTCGGCAAGGATGGGCGATCCCCACCGCCACCGATATCGCGTTCGCAGTGGCGGTGCTCGCGATCATTGGCTCCCATTTGCCAGCTGCGCTCCGCATTTTTCTGCTCACCCTCGCCGTGGTCGATGACCTGCTTGCGATCAGCATCATCGCCATTTTCTACACCGATGACGTCGCGTTCGTGCCACTGTTGCTCGCGTTCGCGGTGATCGTGGTCTACGGGTTCATCGCGCAGCGATATCGGGGATTCTTCGGGGTGCGCCCGTTTGCAGCATGGCTGATTCTGCTCCCCATTGGAGTGGTCGCGTGGGCACTTATGCACGCCTCTGGGATCCACGCCACCATCGCAGGCGTCCTGCTGGGCTTCACGATTCCGGTCCTGCATCGCAGAAGACATTCCAAGCTATCTGCAGACCGTTTCGGGCTCGCTGAGGAGTTCGAGCACCGATTCCGGCCACTGTCTGCAGGTGTCGCCGTGCCGGTGTTTGCATTTTTCGCTGCAGGCGTTTCCGTCGGAGGGTGGGAAGGTATCCAGGCCGCGATGACCCATCCCATTACCTTCGCCATTGTCGCGGCTCTCGTGCTCGGCAAGCCACTCGGGATCGTCACAACGACTTGGATCATGACGAAGACCATGCGCACCAAGCTGGACCCTGAACTGCGATGGATCGACATGATCGGTGTCGGACTCCTCGCAGGCATTGGGTTCACCGTCTCGCTCCTTGTTGCGGAACTCAGCTTTACCCCCGGCTCGGTCGAGCACAATTACGCGAAGGTCGCGATCCTCACCGCTTCCGTGCTCGCCGCCGTACTCGCGGCGGTTCTGCTTGGAATCCGCAACCGCCAGTACGGGCGCATCCGACACCGCGACCGTCTTGACGCGAACCAAGACGGTATCCCTGACGTCTATCAAGGTGGCTCGGGTGCGCAGCCGAGAGGATGATGCTCGTACTGGCAATTCGAGATTCTCATCGAGAGGCGCTCCTGAGCTACTGGGTTGGCTGAGGGGCCAACCTGCGGGTAGCTGAGGCGAGTACAGACATGACCGGACTGTAGTAGGCCCATCGACCGCGCTGCTGTCGAGTGACGAGTCCCGCTTCGACGAGTTGCTTCATGTGATGTGAAACCGTAGGTTGCGAGAGCCCGACTGGTTCCGTGAGGTCACACACGCACATCTCGCCGCTGGTGCTGGCAGTAATGAGTGAGAGTAACTTCACCCGTGTCGGGTCGCCGAGAGCCTTGAATACTTTCGCCAAATGCTGGGCATCCACATCAGTTACGACATTGTCGCCAAGCGTCGCGCAGCAACTTGACGACGAAACGGGAGGCGCGACGCCTTGCAAATTGCTCATTCCACCATTCTGCATGACATATTGACAGTTGTCGATATGAGGCGATAGGTTTTTCATATCGATAAATGTCAATGGATGGAGCCATGTGATGCACGAAGTCGTCGTGATTGGAGCAGGACCCCAGGGGCTCGCTGCCGCTGCCCATTTGCTGGAGCGCGGAGTTGAACCACTGGTGCTGGAAGCGGGCGATGCCCCGGCATCAGCAGTATCGGAGTGGGCGCACGTGCGCTTGTTTTCAAAATGGTCTGAAGTGATCGACGGCGCGAGCAAGCGTCTCCTTGAGGCAACTGATTGGATCGAACCCGCTGAGGGCTACCCGACGGGGGCACAGTGGATCTCGGAGTATCTCGCGCCCCTGGCCGAGACACTTGCGGAGCGGGTGCGTTACGACGCCCGTGTGACAGGAGTCAGCAAGAAGGGGCGGGACCGCTCGGTAGATGCAGGTCGGTCAGATCAACCGTTCACCATTCATGTGGTGAATTCGGATGGCGGAGAAGAACGAATTGAAGCTCGATCCGTAATTGATGCTTCGGGTACCTGGAATACACCAAGTCCAGCGGGTGCGGACGGTCTCCCCGCATTGGGAGAGCAAGCTGTCGCGGCAGCAGGCATCCTCAGTTACCTGATTCCGACGCCAGAGGATGGCCGTGCGCTCTCGGGTAAACACGTCGTTGTCGTTGGTAATGGTGCGTCGGCGAAAACAGCCATTACACAGTTGGCTCGGATCGCCCGGCGTGATCCTTCTACCCAGATCACCTGGGTGCTGCGCCGCGGTGTAGTCGGTAATACGTTCGGCGGTGGCACTGCGGATGAGCTTCCAGAGCGTGGCGCACTTGGCCAGCTTGCAGAAAAGTACGTCGCTGACGGGCTCGCGGACCTTGTCACGGGATTCAGGGTTGTAGAAGTGAATCGTGACGGTGATCGTGCGATTTTGGTCGCGGAAGACGGTCGATCGCTTGCCCCAGCAGACCAGATCATCGTGCTGACCGGGTTCCGCCCTGACCTGTCGATTTTGTCGGAAGTTCGATTGGAGATCGATCAGCGTCTTCAGGCACCCGCACGTGTGGCGACCGAGGTAGATCCCAATTTGCACTCATGTGGATCGATCCGTGCCACTGGTGCAGCGGATCTCGCCCACCCTGAAGAAGACCTCTACATTGTTGGCGCGAAGTCCTACGGGCGCGCCCCAACATTCTTGGCGCTGACGGGATTCGAACAGGTGCGCAGCGTCGTCGCGGCATTAACGGGCGACCTTGAAGCTGCACAGCGCGTTGATCTTGTGCTGCCGGATACGGGTGTGTGTGGTGGTGCTGGCTTGTTTGATGCTCCTGAGGAAACGTCGGGCGGTAGCTGCTGTGCAACCGCTCCTGCACCGGTTGAGCTTGTTACCTCACTCAACCGCTAATTCCCTTGGGGAGTGACGTCTTCCGTTTCCAATCGTCTGAACTGTGCCGGGGCAGTGCTCATGTTACTGAGCCCCACCCCGGCGCAGCGCTAACTAATCGAGTAGCGACGCCACCAACTCTTCGATGCGCTGCTTGATGTCGTCACGAATGGGACGTACTGCCTCGATTCCCTGCCCTGCGGGGTCATCAAGCTCCCAGTCCTCGTAACGCTTGCCTGGGAAGAATGGGCAGGCATCACCGCAACCCATCGTGATCACTACGTCAGAGTCCTGCACAGCCTCAGTGGTAAGCACTTTGGGTTGCTCGGCGGTGATGTCGATGCCTTCTTCGCGCATGGCGGCGACGGCTGTGGGATTGATCTGGTCGGCGGGCATCGACCCGGCGGAGCGTACCTCGATGCGATCGCCAGCAATGTGGCGTAGGTATCCCGCGGCCATTTGCGAACGCCCGGCGTTGTGCACACAGACGAATAGCACGGAGGGTTTGGTTTGAGTGGTCATTGAAGTTTTTCCTTATGTGGTGAGCGTGTCAAGCAATGTGTGTACGCGGGTGGCGAGGTCGTCGCGGATCGCTTTGGCACCGTCATCAGAGGCGAGGGCAGGGTCTCCCACTGCCCAATCCTCGTAGCGCACACCGGGAATGATGGGGCAGACATCGCCGCAACCCATGGTGATGACGACGTCTGCGGCACGCACCGCGTCATCGGTGAGCGGCTTTGGAAATGCTGTTGTCGCATCTTTGTCACCCTCAATTTCTGTGAGGAGCGAACGTACACTCGGGTGCACATCGACAGCTGGGTTCGATCCGGCCGAGCGAGCGATAACGGTGCCACCCGACAACTGATTCATGAGGGCTGCCGCGAGCTGCGAACGCCCGGCATTCGCAACACATACGAACAGCACTTGCGGAACAGAAGTCTCTCGGTCACGCATCAGGTCAGCAAGACGTTGTCTCGCGAAGCGTTCAGTGAGGGGGGATCATGTGTTGGGTAAGTTTCGCAGACCTGACAAGACCCGCATACGATTCCCGGACGATCGCGGTTACCAGGTCGCGATTCAACTCGGAAAGTTCGTCGGCCAGTTCATCCGCGAGCCGCGTAACGCGAGCATCCATAGTGCGCAGCGCGACAGCGCGTTCCTGTTCGCTCTTCAACATCTTCAAGGAGGGTCGCCGGTGCAAAAGAATCTAGTAGCGCGGTGACAGCATTTTTGCGAGATGCGACGACTCGATACCAGACCCAGGTGCCACGACGCTCTGAGGCGAGCAACCCAGCGTCCTTCATGACTTTCAGATGGTGAGACACCGTGGGCTGCGACACGTCAGTAAGCTCAGCAAGATCGCACACGCACGCTTCACCGCGGGGGTCTGTGGCGATGGCAGAGAGCATTCGCAGGCGGAGTGGCTCAGCGAGCGCCTTGAGTGTGGTTGCGACAGAGGAAGCGGCTGCAGCTCCCATCGCGTGCTCCACTGTAGGTGCGCATATTTCTGGGTTGCGGAGCGCGGTGTCCGGGATCATGACTTGCTCGTTTCAGTCGCGTATGGGTCAGTCTTAAACCAAACTCTCGCCAGCCACAGGGAGACGTACACCAGGCCGACGAGCACCGGCACTTCAATGAGGGGACCGACCACACCCGCGAGCGCCTGGCCAGAGGCGGCGCCGAACGTGCCGATTGCGACTGCGATGGCGAGCTCAAAGTTATTGCCTGCTGCGGTGAACGCAAGGGACGTGGATCGGGCATAGCCGAGACCGATCGCTTTACCAGCGATCATGCCGACAAACCACATAATGGCGAAGTACGCGAGCAGTGGCACCGCGATACGAGCAACATCAAGCGGGTTGTTTGTGATTGCTTCGCCCTGGAATGCGAAGAGCAGCACGATGGTGAAGAGCAGGCCGTAGAGCGCCCACGGGCCGATCCTCGGGAGGAACTTCGCTTCGTACCATTCGCGACCGCGACGCTTCTCGCCGACCCACCGCGACATAAACCCTGCAAGCAGTGGAACACCCAGGAAAACCAGCACATTGAGCGCGATCTGCCACACCGAAACGTCGAGGCCCTGAGTGTCGAGGCCGAGCCAGCCGGGGAGTACCGTGAGGTAGAACCAGCCGAGCACGGAGAACATGACGACCTGGAACACTGAGTTCACCGCGATCAGTACCGCGGTTGCGTCGCCGTCACCGCATGCCAGGTCGTTCCAAATCACGACCATCGCGATACAGCGAGCGAGCCCCACAATGATGACCCCCGTGCGATACTCGGGGAGATCGCGCAAGGAAGACCCATGCCAGCGTGAACATGAGCGCCGGGCCGACGAGCCAGTTCAACAGCAGCGAAGAAATAAGCAGCTTCTTGTCACCGGTGACCGCTGCAACCTTGTCGTAGCGCACCTTCGCGAGTACCGGGTACATCATGACGAGCAGCCCGAGAGCGATGGGCACTGAGATGCCGCCAACCTCAAGGCGTGTCAGGAGTTCGGAGAGGCCGGGGATGAAACGGCCGAGCAGGAGGCCCGCAATCATGGCGAGGCCGATCCAGACCGCGAGCCACTTGTCTAGGGTCGACATGCGCTTGGGTGTCACCCGCGACGGAGTTGCCAAGGTGTTCGTCATGAAAGCAGTTCCTCAATCTTTGCCGCGATAACTGGCTTTGGATGTGCCCCGATAAGTACATCGATGCGCTCACCGGCCCGGTAGAAGCCGAGGGTTGGAATCGAAGTGATGCCCGCTGCAGTTACGGTGGTGGGATTTGCATCGGCATCAACTTTGACAATCTTCACTCGTCCCGAAAACTCAGTTGCTAAGTCTTCAAGCACTGGTGCGATCGCCTTGCACGGCCCGCGCCGGGTCGCCCGGATGTCGACAACAACAGGGAGACCTGACTGGAGCACTTCGTGTTCAAAGGTGTCGTCGGTGACGTTGACGATACTCATATGGCACTCTCCAGAACGAGATCCGAGCGTTTTTCAGATGAGATGAGACTTGATAAAAATTGTTGTGCATCCTGCGCTGCGGCGCATCCCGTACCTGCAGCGGTGATCGCCTGCCGGTAAGTGTGATCGACCAAGTCGCCCGCCGCGAACACGCCTGGGAGGCTCGTTCGGGTGGATGGATGCTCAACTTTGACGTAGCCGTCGCTATCGGTTGCCACCTGCTCTGCGACAAGCTCGGATCGTGGGTCATGACCGATGGCGATGAACACCCCCCTCACGTCTAACACTCGTTCCGAGCCGTCAACCGTGTTCTTGAGTCGGAGTCCATCGGCCTGCTCCTCGCCAAGGATTTCAGCCACTTCGGAGTTCCAGGCAACTTCAATCTTGGGGTCAGCGAGCACTCGATCGACCATGATCTTGGAGGCGCGGAACTCATCACGACGGTGGACGATGGTGACCTTTGATGCGAATCGCGTCAAAAATAGCGCCTCTTCCATCGCGGAATCACCGCCTCCAACTACGGCGATCTGCTTCTCGCGGAAGAAGAATCCATCACACGTGGCACACCACGAGATACCATGGCCAGAGAGACGATCTTCCTCGGGCAAGCCGAGCTTGCGGTACTCGGACCCCATCGCCAGCACTACAGCACGAGCGGCATAGGCCTCACCGTTACCGGTCCTGATCGTCTTGACGGCTCCTTCAAGGTCGATGCTTACAGCATCGTCGTTGATGATTCGCGCACCGAATCGCTCGGCCTGGGCGCGCATCACATCCATCAGGTCTGGGCCCTGACTCCAGTCGACAAACCCTGGGAAAGTTTTCGACCTCGGTTGTCGTCATTAGCGCACCGCCTGCAGTTACTGATCCTATGCAAGCCGACTCCGGAGCAAGGCCCGCCCGTGCTGCGTATACCGCTGCCGTATACCCAGCGGGGCCGGAGCCAACAATAACTAACTCAACATCTTGAATCGACATGTATCTATATTCACAAACTTCGATCCATGCTGCAACCTCGTGTGACGAAATTCACTGACTCGTTAGGTGGTGTTCAACTATAAGGTTGCGGGTGCGCCATGGCCCCGCTGCGGCTAGCGAGCGCGCAACGCTTCACGAGAGGAGCGCTGGGACGCGGAAACTCCACGCCGCCGACGATCCGTGGAATCACGCGCGTGATGGCGATTGTCGGGATCTCTTCTGAGGTTCCAGCCAAAGCGTCAGCTCATAGGTCACCACTTGCTGACTGTTCATCTAGGACTGTATAGTTCAGCACATGCTGACTATTGCTTCTCGTGTGGACGTGATGAACCGGTTGGGTCGCGCCATGGCTGATCCGACGCGGTCGAGGATTCTGTTGACATTGCTTTCGGGACCAGGATACCCAGCGGAGTTGGCGCGGGGATTGGAGCTGACACAGACGAATGTGTCGAACCACCTGGCCTGTCTGCGCGGGTGCGGGATCGTGGCCGCTGAGCCCGAGGGCCGCAAGACTCGTTACGAGATCGCCGACCCTCACCTGACGGCGGCATTGACGGCACTGGTGGATGTGACCCTTGCAGTCGACGAGCAGGTTCCGTGCATTGATCCGGCCTGCACTGTTCCCGGTTGCTGCATCACCGTGGACACCGCTGAGGCAGCCCATTGAGCGCGTCGTGTTGCGAGCTGCCCAGCACAACAGGGGCTGAGACGGAGGAGATGGAGCGCCCATGGTGGCGTGATCTAGCGATCCTGATTCCACTGGCTTCTGGACTTTTCTTCATCGTGGGCCTGGTCACCGAGTGGACGACGGGGAATAATCCGACCGCTGAAATGGTGGCGTTGGTGCTGTTCTGGATTGGGCTACTGCTCGGGGCATACACGTTCGTGCCCGGGGCGCTGCGGGGTCTATTCACCAAGGGCAAGCTCGGCATCGCGCTACTAATGACGATCAGTGCCGTTGGGGCGGTGATCCTCGGGTATGTCGAGGAGGCCGCGGCGCTGGCGTTCCTGTACTCCATCGCCGAAGCGCTCGAAGACAAAGCGATGGATCGGGCCCGGTCCGGCCTTCGCTCTCTGCTCAAGCTGGTACCCGAGACGGCGACCATCCTTCGCGCTGGCATACCTGTCGAGATTCCTGCACGAGAGATCCGGGGCGGTGATGTGTTGCGGGTGCGGCCCGGTGAACGCATCGCAACCGACGGCACGGTCGCTCGGGGTGCGAGCAGGCTGGACACCTCGGCGGTCACTGGGGAATCTATCCCCGTGGAAGTTACCGCTGGCGATCAGGTCGCGGCGGGGTCGATCAACACCTCCGGGTCACTGGAAATCACCGCCACCGCTGATGGCACAGACAACTCGCTGACTACTCTCGTCGGGCTCGTGGAGCAGGCGCAGCAGGACCGAGGTCAGCGCGCCCGCCTCGCGGACCGCATCGCACGCCCACTTGTACCGGGCGTGATTATCCTCGCTGTGCTCGTCGGGACGATCGGGTCGTTGTTCGGTGACCCGGAGACGTGGATCATTCGCGCTCTGGTTGTGCTTGTCGCGGCCTCCCCGTGTGCACTCGCGATCGCGGTGCCGGTCACAGTCGTTTCCGCGATTGGTGCCGCGAGTCGCTTTGGAGTGATATTCAAGAGCGGTGCGGCGTTCGAACGCTTTGGCACCTTGCGTCGTATCGCTGTCGATAAGACCGGCACCCTCACCCGCAACCAGCCTGCAGTCACCGCGGTCGAGGCAGCCGACGGTGTTTCCCGCGAAGAAGTGCTCGCCTGGGCAGCGGCCATCGAGCAGCACAGCACCCATCCACTTGCAGCCGCTATCACCGCCGCGGCCCCGGGTACACCCGCCGCATCCGGGGTGAGCGAAACACCCGGCCACGGCGTCACCGGCCATGTCGACAGCCACAAGATCACCGTCGGGAGCCCCCGCTGGATCACCCCGGCCGGTGACCTCGCGAGTAGGGTCGCGGCGATGGAATCAGACGGTCAGACCTGCGTCATGGTCACCCGCGACGGGCACACTGTCGGTGCGATTGGTGTCCGCGACGAGCTCCGGCCCGAGGCCGCCGAAACCGTTGCCTCACTCCGTGACCTGGGGGTCGAGGTAATGATGCTCACTGGCGATAACTCCCGCACCGCGAACGCTCTCGCGAAGATCGCTGGGATCGCTGACGTGCGCGCGGAACTACGCCCCGAAGATAAAGCCCGTGAAATCACCGACTCAGTGAAGCAACAGCCGACAGGCATGATTGGTGACGGTATCAATGACGCCCCCGCGCTGGCCTCGGCCACCGTCGGCATCGCAATGGGCGCAACCGGGTCGGATGCAGCCATAGAGTCTGCCGATATCGCCTTCACAGGTCATGATCTTCGCCTCATCCCACAAGCGCTGCGCCATGCGCGTCGCGGGCGAAACATCATCAACCAGAACATCGTTCTGTCTTTAGCGATCATCGTCGTGCTGTTGCCACTGGCGATCACCGGTGTACTCGGTCTTGCCGCCGTCGTCCTGGTTCACGAGGTCGCCGAAGTTTTTCGTCATTGCCAACGGGTTACGCGCTGCCCGTACCCGACGACCGCGCCTATACCCGATCGCATCAGAGCAGAACCGCAATGCAAAGACCACACCCGAAGTGAAGAACGAAGGAGTGGATGCATGAAGGTTCAGGTATTACATATCGAAGAATGCCCCAGCTGGGAGGAGGCCGGGGCACGGGCCAGACAAGTACTCGACGGTGCAGGTCTGGCGGATGTGGCTGTTGAGTTCGTCGTTATCCGCACGCCAAACGAAGCAGCAAGTACTGCGTTCGCTGGCTCGCCAACTATCGTCGTCGACGGTGAAGACCTGTTTCCGTCCGATGGACAGACCACTTCGCTCGCCTGCCGGGTCTATTTCACTGAATACGGCCTTGCCGGAACGCCCACCCGAACGCAGATCGAGCGAGCACTCCAGAATCACCTGTAACTGACATAGAGGAGAATGAGAGCCATGCGAGCCGGGGTCGAGTGGATGGAGCGATTCCAGGTGCGGCTCTACTTGGTGGCCCTCCTTGTTGGACTTCTCGTCGGGCTCCTGCTCCCTATGGTCGCGTATCCGGCCGAGGCCGCGATCAACCCCGTGCTTGGACTCCTGCTGTATGCGACGTTCCTCGGGGTGCCGTTCCGACAGATCGGGCAGGCGTTCCGAGACTGGCGGTTTCTCACCACCGTGCTTGTCGTGAACTTCATCTTCGCGCCAGTGGTGGTGTGGAGCCTGTCGCGTATCGTCGCACACGACCAGGTGCTGCTAGTCGGGGTGTTGTTCGTGTTGCTGACGCCGTGCGTGGACTATGTGATTGTGTTCACCGGGATCGCGGGCGGCGCAAAAGATCGTCTCCTCGCCGCAGCTCCGCTGCTCATGCTCGCCCAGATGCTGCTACTCCCGCTCTATCTCTGGGTCTTCGTCGGAGCTGAGTTCGTCGCTGCCGTCGATCTCGCCCCTTTTCTCGAAGCGTTCCTGCTGCTCATCGTCCTGCCCCTGGCCGCGGCTGTGCTCACCCAGCTCGCGGCTGCGCGCACCCGTTGGGGCAGGGCGCTGGAAACAGTGGTGCTGGGGGCGATGGTGCCGCTGATGATGCTCACGCTCGCGATCGTCGTCGCCTCCCAGATCGGCGGCGTGAGTGCCCAACTCGACTCGCTGCTGCTCGCGATCCCCGTCTACGTCCTCTTCGCCGCGATCATGGTGCCGATCGGCGCAGTCGCTGGAAAAGTTGCGAGACTCGACATTCCTGGTCAGCGAGCGGTCGTGTTCAGTGGCGCGACGCGCAACTCGCTCGTCGTGCTCCCGCTCGTGCTCGCGCTGCCCGCAGCGTTCGCACTCGCCCCGCTTGTCGTGGTCACCCAGACACTGGTCGAACTGATCGTTATGGTGATCTTCGTCCGCCTCATCCCACGCTTCCTGACGCTCCGAGTCGGACGGCAAGAAGCTCTGTAGCAATAGGGTGGCGGTAGGAGTTCCACGAACGTCAACCCACAACCGCCCGAGAAGATGGTGAGGGTTAAATCTCCTGCCAGTACCGTTAACTCACGTGGACTTCTAGCTTTTGCCAGTCATCCTGGTGGTGGTATCGAAGAGTTCCAGTTCCCCGGGATGCAGTTGGTGCTGGCAAACGAAGGAACGGTCCTTGATGCGCCAGAGCCCTTGGCCCACACCGAGCCCGGACAGAAGCTTTTGTTCAGTGCCGGTCAGTCCGAGCGCTTTCGCAGTTGCCCCGAGCTGATCAGACTCCTGCCGGTAGATGATCCGCGTCTCGGCGTTCGCCAGCAGGCTGTTGGCCAGAGATCGCATTGCGGATCCTTGATCGCCGACGTTCTCCAGGTCGGTCAGCTTATGGAAGATGAGCATGTTCGCGATCCCGTAGTGTCGCGCCAGCCGCCAGTGAGCATCCATGCGTCGAAGCAATGCCGGATGCGACATGAGACGCCATGCCTCTGTCGTAGATGCACCAGCGCTGGCCACCGTTCCGGTCGAGCAGGGCGGACTCCATCCACGCCGACGAGCACGTCATGAGCACCGACATCAACGTCGAGTTCTCTGTCACACGTGACAGATCAAGCGAGATCATCGGCAGCGTCGGGTCGAACGTCACGGTTGACGGGCCGTCGAAGAGCCCTGCTAGGTCGCCCGAGACCAACCGCAGCAGCGCATGCCCTACGAGACGTCCGTCCTCGGCGAGACGCCCATCGACATCTGACTCCGACGTCGGCGCAAGGATGTGATCGACGACCATCGGAAGGATCGGAACATCGTTGCCGCGCACGACCTCAGTCAGCGCTGTGTCGATCGACGTGTGTTCCAGCGGAGTGAGCGGTCGTGTCAGAACAGTCTCGGCGAGTGCACCGATGAGATCGCGCCGTCGTGCAGAGACGGTAGATGCCCAGCTCTCCTCACTCATTCCTGCAGGTCGGTAACCCTCGTCGAGAGGATTCAGCCGGGCAGCAAGCCCATGACCGAGCACGATTGCTTTGCCGCCGACGGCCTCGGCCACCGCGGTGTGCTCCCCCTTCGGGTCGCCAGGAACGTAGACGCGGCGGCCGAACGGGAGGGACCGTGTATAGAGGCTTTTGGCCAAGCTGGATTTCCCGGAACCGACGATGCCCGCGAGGACGAGGTTCGGGGCAGTGATCAGGCCGCGTGCGTAGAGCACCCACGGGTCGTAGACGAAGGACCCACCGGAGTACAGATCCTGCCCAACGAAAACACCATCGGGCCCGAGACCGCCTTCGGCTAGGAATGGGTACGCGCCAGCAAGGGTTGCCGAGGTGTCTTGATGCCGCGGCAAGCGAAGTTTTCCCGGAGAACGCAGCTGAGCTGGGCCAGGTTCTCCAGCTGCCGGGAGGTACGTGGTCGCCCGGCGCTCTGCTAGCTCAGTCTCATACCTTGCGCGGGCCGTTTGAAGCTCAGCCCTCTGTTGCTCAACCTGTAATTTCGCGGCAGCCTGACTGCGCTGCCTACGCACGCTCCGCTTCTCGGATGCGGGAGCGACGAGGACCGAGGTGTGCAGTCGTTCGGCATCATCGTGGTTCATAGTCCCAGACCCCGCCGCTGCTTGATCGCCGTGATGGTGGCGGGCTCGAACCAGGATGTTCGCTGTTGCTCACGGGTTTGGCTCGATGCCGACGGAGCGCCGAGGTTTCGCGTGTCATCGGGAAGCTGGTCAGCTGCTGCAACGCGGTGGAGTCGATACAAAGCGACGTGCTCGAAGCTGTGGCTGTATGCCAGATGGTAGTCGCCATTGCGTACTTCACGCTCAAGCGGTCCGCTTGGCGGAGCGTCGTAGACGTATCCGTTCTCCATTGCTGCGCTGGTGGTCTCGTCACCGAAGTCCCAGGATTTCAAATGGTCGAGCCCAGCAAGAGCGCCGTCGCTGTCGATCATGTCGAGAACCTCATCTGCATCTGGGCCTTGCAGGAAGACGACACTGATCCATCGAGCAGCTTGGGGTACGTTTGCGGCTGGATCGTCGCGCCAAGCAACACGGCTCGTAGCCGCTGCCGCTGCGTCGAGTCGCTCTTCGGCCTGATCGATCAGGGTCGCGGCCTGGTGGACTTCGTCGGCGGACGCAAGAGCATCCTGTGACCCGATGTCATGGTCACCATGGTCGTCAAATGCGCGAGGACGATTCTCGACATGGGCTGCAGCGAGCTGATCGAGCACCTGCTTGAGTGATCGCACACCTGACAGCAGATCGCCGAGCACACCGTACAGATCCTGCGGATTCTCGAACGTACGTGTTGCATGCGCGAGCCCGCGCAGAGCTTCGGATGCTTCACCGGCATCAGTGCCGGGATCTGAAAACGTTGGCATGAGTGTTACCTCCAAGGAGAAGTTTCACTTCAGAGGTGTGCCGAGCCGTACCTAGAAATGGTGGTGACCTAAATCTGCGGTAGTGGAAGCTAAGAGGAGCCGTTAATTCCGATCAGGAATCGAATCCAAGTGATAGCGGTAAGTGCTGCAGAAATGACAAAGGCTGACATTGTAAAAGCCGCTGCTGTCGACGCGGGCGACTTCTTCTTGCCGATAAAGGGGCTCTTCCCAGATGAAGGTGTAGGTCGACCGGGCGCGTCGGTCCGCAGATAGACGTCGAGGTCTCCCGGCGATGGAGGTTCCTACGCCATCCATCCGAAAGACCTCGACGTGCCCGACGCTACCCCGCCGACCGGCTTCGGCCGCCCTGACCTAACCGCCTTCGCGGCTCATCCCAATCGGCTCTGATCGGGTCTGCTGACCCTCTCGACGAGAACGCAGCGACATCACAGCCACCCAACCCCGACCGTCCGGGAAGCCGGGGCACGTCACATGAGCTGTGCTGCGGGCGTGTCGAGTGGGTAGTCCAGGGGCGACGCAGGAGCGTCGACGCGACGTGCTGAGAGGTGGTTCCAACCGAGCGCTAGGACACAAGCTACAGGCATGGCGATAGGTCAGGAACGGCGTCGCTCCCTGCGCAGGAGGGAGCGCAGAGTCTCGGCGTTCGCGTAGCCGACCCGGAGCGCGATCTCGGCGGAGGTGAGGTCCGTGGTTGCTGAGAGGTGCCGAGCTCGTTCGATGCGAAGCCGTTGGACGAAGCCGAGCGGAGTGAGGTTGAGCGCCGCACGGACTCGTCGTTCGAGGGTGCGCCGGCTGGTGCCGAGCGACTGCGCGACGAAGGCGACGTTGAACGGTTCGTCCAGGCGGGCGCGCACGAAGCGTTCGAACTCGACGACGATCGGGTCCTCGTGCCGGAGATGCTCGTAGGCGACGAAGGCCGCCTGCGACGGACGCTCGTCGATGATGAGGAGCTTGGCGACATGTTGGGCCAGGTCGGGGCTGATCGATCGCACGAGTGAGAGCGCGAGGTCGATGTGGGCGAACGCTGCGCCGGCGGTGACGAGGTTCCCGTCGACCACGACCATGGTGTCGAGATCGAGGGC
The DNA here is from genome assembly GCA_034676385.1 of Leucobacter sp. Taxonomy (GTDB): domain Bacteria; phylum Actinomycetota; class Actinomycetes; order Actinomycetales; family Microbacteriaceae; genus Leucobacter. Next base: position 5,280 of record JAUCCH010000027.1, on the reverse strand, counting down.
GACGGTCGGATAGCGCTTCAGGAACTCCGGTCCCAGGAACCAGCTGGTCGTCGCCCGCCGATGATGCATCCGTCCGGTCTCGGCGACAGCGAACACGCCGGTGCACGCCGCGGCGATCCGGGTGGTCGCCTCGTCGAGGCGCCCGAGCGAGGCGATGACCGAACGAGCATCTCGGCTCTGGAGGGCGTCGTTGGTAGCGGCGGCCGTAAGGGTTCCAAGTGCAGGGACGACGACCACGTCGAACTCTGCGGACTCCGACAGCGGGTGGTCCACCGACAGGGTCATCGATGCCGTCGTGGTCACTCTCCGTTTCGGTCCGAGGATGGCGAGTTCGATCGGGTCGATCCGAGGGTCGACATCGCCGCGGGCTCCGTCGGCCACCCGCACGATGTCGATGATCGACGCGATAGCCGAACCGAAGCAGCCGTCGATCGCGATCAGTCCAATACGCATGACGTAAACAATAGCAATACTGCCGTATACGCCACTCCCCACCGGCCCTCGCTCGTTATACGCTGAACTCATCCCACGAAGAACCACGACCTGAAGGAGAGTCCCTCATGTCAACACCCGCATCACTTCCGTATGCTTTCGTCGCCAAGATCGTCGCGGCCGATGGACATCACGACGCGCTCGCCGATCTGCTCGCCGGCGCTGTCGCACTCGCCAACGAAGAAGTAGGAACGATTGTCTGGTTCGCGGTCAGGACCCACGCCGACACCTTCTGGATCTCCGATGCATTCCCCGACGAGGCCGCTGGAGACGCCCACGCCAACGGCGCCATCGTCGCAGCCCTGATGGCCAACCAGCACCTCCTCGGCGCAGCACCCGAGATCCTGGCGGCCGACGTCCTCGCGTCCAAGCTCCCGTAGTCCGCCAACGCACGAGACGATCGCGCCCCGCCGAGTCGGTCCGCAGATAGACGTCGAGGCCTCCCGACGATGGAGGTTCCTACGCCATCCATCGGAAAGACCTCGACGCGCCCGACGCTACCCCGCCGCCCGGCTTCGGCCGCCCTGACCTGACCGCCTTCGCTCGACTCGACGGCCTCGGTCTGAGCGTGATCGGGCAACGACTTGAACCGGATCGTGCGGTCCTCGCGTGCCGCGTGGTGGAACCAGATCAGTGGTGCCGACGGTGCGGCAGCGAAGGCGCCGCTCGTGACACCGTGATCCGGCGGTTGGCCCGCTCGACGAGCCGCTGGGCTGGCGACCGACCGTGCTGGAAGTTGTAGTGCGCCGCTACCGCTGTGCAGACTGCGGACACGTGTGGCGCCAAGACACCAGCGCCGCGGCGGAGCCACGCGCGAAGCTCTCGCGCACCGGGCTGCGGTGGGCGCTGGAAGGGATCGTGGTCGCACACCTCACCGTCGCCCGTGTCGCCGAGGGACTCGGGGTCGCGTGGGACACCGCCAACAACGCGGTCCTGGCCGAAGGCAAGCGGCTGCTGATCAACGACCCCACGCGGTTCGAGGGCGTGAAGGTGATTTGGCGTCGATGAGCACGTCTGGCGCCACACCAGGCGTGGCGACAAGTACGTCACCGTGATCATCGACCTCACCCCGGTCCGCGATGGCGCCGGCCCAGCAAGGCTGCTGGACATGGTCGAGGGCCGGTCGAAGGCGGCGTTCAAGACCTGGCTCGCCGACCGCGACGACGCCTTCCGTGACGCGGTCGAGGTGGTCGCGATGGACGGCTTCACCGGGTTCAAGACCGCCGCTGCGGAGGAGATCCCGGACGCGGTCACGGTGATGGATCCCTTCCACGTCGTGCGCCTGGCCGGTGACGCCCTCGAGCAGGTGCCGGCGCCGGGTCCAACTCGCGATCGACGGGCACCGTGGGTTCAGGGACGATCCGCTGAACAAGTCGGTGGCGCACGCTGCACACCGGCTCGGACCTGCTCACCGACAAGCAGAGCGACAGGCTACGCGCGCTGTTCGTTGATGACGCTCACGTCGAGGTCGAGGCGACCTGGGGTGTCTACCAGCGGATGATCGCCGCCTATCGCCACGAGGACCGGCAACGTGGCCGCGAGCTCATGGAGAAGCTGATCACCGACCTCAGCGCCGGCGTCCCCAAGGTGCTCACCGAGCTCACCACCCTGGGCCGGACCCTAAGAAGCGAGCCGCCGACGGTGCTCGCCGGGACTTCGAACGACCCGGCACCAGCAACGGGCCGACCGAGGCACTCAACGGACGGCTCGAACACCTGCGCGGCTCCGCACTCGGGTTCCGCAACCTGACCAACTACATCGCCCGAAGCCTGCTCGAAGACCGGCGGCTTCGGACCCCAACCCTACACCCCCGATTGGGATGAGCCAATTTAACTCTCACTCCCATGGAATGAATTCTATTCTGAGGTCTTACTACCAGGTGGCGTCTTGGACACTCGAACGGTGCGATCCAGTTACTGTGATGTGAAGCACAACAAGGCGCTCGATTCCGGCGATCAAACCACACGGCAGAGCGGTAGCGCCGCGGCGGTGAATGCCTGAGCTTGCTGGCCGACGAGGAGACGGGTCTCACACGACGCCTGGATTGCGGCCTGCTCGATCGCGGCGACGGCGGCGTCGAGTTCGTCGGCAGTACGCGCTGATACCGAGATGAGGCCGGTGTAGCGCAAGATGCCGTGCCCGGCGGTGAGGTCGGCTTCCTGCTGGAGCACATCCTGAAACTCAGCGGTCTGCGTGGCATCCTCGATCTGGCCGATGCGCTGACGCTGGAGCTGCGTCTGAGAAGTACCAACCTGTTCTTCTTCTTTCGGATGTCGCGTGCTGCCTGGTCTGAGCGCATCGGGGTGCACAGCAGTGAGAAGGATCGCTGGATCCCAGATGAAAGGAGCAACGGCGCCAAGAATCCCGGGTAGACCATCGAGCGGGGCCACTCCGAGATCCACAGCACCGCATGGAATGCCGAGTCTGTGCGCAGCCTAGACCATGACTCGTTCACGGCGACGGGCCCCGCGGTAGCAAGTGACTGGCCGAGTTCACCGTGGCGTTCAGTGTCGCTGCGATTGCCGGGTCATACGCCGAACGCAGAATCACAGCGATCTCGCCGCACGACAACCAATCCGACGGAGCGAGGTCGGCTGATCGCAGCGCGGCGATCAGTGTGGACATTTCTTGTCGGAGGACGGCTGCAGCGCCGCGAATTCCGCCACCAGCAGTGCGGATCTGTCGTGCCGCTGCGTGCATATCGAGCGAGAGTGAAAGCGTCGTTGCGTGGCGTTCACCTGGAGGGCCGGCTCGATCAATAAGTTCGGCGTATGTCGTTGAAGCCCAGGAACCATCTGCGTTGAACGCCCCGATCACCGTGAATGGCGTGCTCGATCGGTGTGTCCGGCCGACCGTGGTCGTGGTCATCAGACGGGTGGTGGCCGTGATGGTCGTGGTTTGGTTGTTGCTTCATTGCAGATCCCGTCTATTGCTGGCTACGTCGCGATGGGGACGTCGGCCCGGTGGGTGCGAGATGGGCGTCGTCACTAAGGATTCGGAGGCACGTCGTTTCAAGTGAGCTGGAGCGTTGTGATGCAGGTTGCTTTCTCGTCGGCGGTGGAAAACGGGGTGGTGCCAGATCGGCCGTTGTATGTCACTTCGATCGTTCCCTGTAGGTCACGAGGAACCCAGAATCCAGCGAACCCGTTATCGAACGTCGCCGTGGACTCTGTGACGATCACATCGCCGGTTGCGTCGTCAACGATGCGTACTTCGATGTCCTGCCCCAACAGCCCCGCCGCGGCAGGTCGTGAGGCTGTGGAAGAAGCACTCATGGGTCTGCTCAATGTATGGCGCTATCGACAAAATGCGACGTCATCCGGCATGTCCAGCACCACTTCTTGGACATTGTCTGTGAGAACGAGTGCATCGGGGCGGACGGATGCGATCAAAGTCGACTCGGCGATCACTCACGTTCATTCGGTCGAGGCTGTCGATGATCTCCGGGGCCGACATGTCGGCGAGGCCGTACTCGGCGAGCAGATCTGCCCCAGCTGAGCCCGGGTTCGTGTCAGGTGCGGGAACAGCCGACCAGCACGAGGGCAAGGATTGCGGCGGCAGCTGTGGCGAGGACGGTTGGTCGTTTCATTTCATAGTCTTTCAGTGGCGGTCCGCCGTGCTCCGCGGGTTCACCACGAGGAGCACAGCGGAAGTCAAAGTAGGGGTATGGGTTTGGTGCGGGCATTGCTGGAAGCAACATCGCCCACACCGAACGGTGAGCTAAAGGCTCTGGAGGATCTCGCGCATTGTCTCGATCTCGATATTCTGAGTGTCGATAATGGCCTGTGCCATCGCCACCGCATCCGGGTTCGTCCCCGAGTCAACCTCGATTTGCGCCATCTCGACCGCGCCCTTGTGGTGAACGATCATCTGCTCAAGGAACAGTCGGCTTGCTTCTGTCCCTGTCGCAGCGTCGAGTGCGGCCATGTCTTCTTCGGTCATCATGCCGTCCATGCTGCCGCCGTGATCCATGGCCATGCCGTCCGTCGAGGCCTGGGGCATGCCCCACGATTTGAGCATGCCATTGAGTGCGTCGATTTCAGGCTGTTGAGCCGCCTTGATCTCTTCGGCGAGGGTGATGACGCGAGGGTCGATCCCATCCTTCGCGAGGATCACGTCGGACATCTCCACGGCCTGTACGTGGTGAGGCACCATCATCTGCGCGAACATCACGTCAGCGGAGTTGGAGTCTTCAGTCACGGATGGTGCAGTTGTGGACTGCGGCGATGTTGACTCGACAGGGCCAGTCGAGCACCCGGCCAGGACCAGACCAGCTGCGAGGATGCCAGGGATAACGAAAAGTGTTCGGAGTTTCATGAGTCTTTCCAAAGGGTCGGAGAATTTTGGGGTCGGCGAATTGAGGCGGCGCGCACGTGGCGCAACCTCAGAAGGCCGATCAAGTCCGGCTAATGGAAAGTTCCTGTGGCGACGGCGTCATCGGGCGAGTGACCAGCCCGCACGCTCACGACCATGTCTATCGCACGCTCACGAAGCCTTTGATTCGTTGACAAAGGCGGGGGAGGAAGAAAATGAAGAATACAACGGTGCTCAGCAAACGCGAGTATGCAGGCAATCTGTATCGCGTCAGATCCGCCGCAGCCCGCACCGCACGCGCCGCTAAGACCCGAGGCGCCGTCAGATTGGGCTATTGACGCTTGGGTGCCGTGACTGGCGGCGACCAGTGTTGAATGGCTTCCAGCGTCAGCCTCGACGTGCACCGTGGATGCCGCGGTCGGCAAGCTCTCATGGTTCTGACCAAGCCCGAAAGAGTGCATGAGGAAAGCGCAC